>QAKM01000084.1:0-11799 GCA_003343805.1 Bacillota bacterium
TGGGTCGAGCAGAAGGGTGATACAGAAAGTAAGCAGGAGCTCATGAAATATATGCTCAACGCATATCGAGTCTTGCTTACCCGTGCAAGAATGGGAATGGTGATCTGCGTGCCGTATGGAAATGCAAATAAGACGGTCAGTGGTTACTGGGAGGATAGTACCCGTTTGCCTGAATATTATGACGGAACGTATGAATATTTGAAAAGTTTGGGAATCGCAGAGCTTTGAGATTTCTGCCGAAACAAGGAGTGGACGAAAAAGAATGCGGTGATTCGATTGCATGGAAGTATGATTTGAAGAATTTTCGGCGCGACGGAATTTTCCGCCGCGCCGTTTTGAAGATCTTCGTGTTTCGTGTGTTAAAGAACCCGGCATGAGATTGGGAAGGGGTAGGGCTCAAGTTGAGATTTTGACATTGTGTTAAGGCTATGATAAAATGGAACCCAAGGGAGATACCATGGAAATACAGTTGAGAGGCGCTCAGCTTGATGTGATGGCGTTGGCGCCCACGGGACACACGGTCGTACTTGGTTCCGCCGGGAGCGGAAAGACGACAATGGCACTTCGGTTGGCTGAGGTGAGAGCGAATTTGAAGGGCTCTCCCGAAGTGCTCGTTGTAACTTATAACCGCGTTTTGGTGGCCTACACGAAAGCGTTAAAGTCCTTTGATTATGGCATTACGGTCGATACTTTCCATCATGTCTGCATGGAATATCTGAAAGGGAAGGGGTTATCCTTCATGATCCCGCTTTCCGGCTCCTCCAACAAATTGCCCTAAACGCGACCGCGCTTGACTATATTATACGCCGCGCCTGCCCCATTGTCAATCCCCTAAAATAGGGCAAAAGGAGCATGGACCGCGCCATGCCCCTTTTGAGGGGATACTATCGTCTCTTTTTCATGTGTTCTATCATTTTTCTTCTTTGATGAGGTTTTAAAACAGGCTCCAATAAATCACGATATCTCTTGGGAAAGCCGCGTAATGTTTCCTCATTAAAATATACCCTGATCTTTTCTTTAGGGACAAGCAAGATCAGTTGCTTTACGACAGAGAAATTCATATCGACTTGAAATCGAATTTCCTTTTTCTGCATGATATAGATACGTTTCGGAACACCGCTGCGCCAACTCAAATGATGAAAACAGAAGTCAAAATATACTTGGGTGATCTCATCATATCTCATGAATTTGCGCCGGGCGATCAAACTTCCCTTGTATTCCAAATGATCTTGCAGAAAGCTAATCGTTCCAAGCCCCCAAATAATAACCGGCGTACAAATTACGATGGCAATCATTGCTCCAAGAAAATATGAGAACTGAGCCTCGTCCGCCTCCATAGAGCCTGTTGCAGATAGGATAAGCAAAAGAATACCAAAAAGCAGCAAATACTCTATGATCAGTCCTGTTCCTAAAATGAACATTTGAATTCGGCATAGGCAGGTCTTTTTCATGCTCCATGCTCCTTTTGGTGATATTACAGCTTGAATTTACTATTTGCCACAATCGATACCCGAACAACCATAAGAATCCAACAGTATGCATATATGATCCTTATGATGTTAGAAAGAATAATATGTGGTGCGATCAGATGCCAAATGGTTAGCGGAAGAAGAATCAAAAGGCTGATATTGAGCACAAAGGAAAAAACTGTCGCAGTCTTCGGAATTTTGCCATTCAAGCCAATTAGAAAGCTTTTATAGATCACGCCATGCCGAAAATACGCATACTCCTCTTTTAATGTGCTGCGTGCTCTTTTTGAACGTTTTTTGATCTGTACAAGAACAAAGGGCAACAAAATAATATGCAGGAGCCAAATTGCACAAAATCCCGTGATCACAGCGCCATTTGTGAGCACTTCGAGATTGCATGCATTTAATAAGAGAACCATCTGCTCCTTCTCCTCTCCTGCACCCGGCAAGTATTTAACTCTTATTTAACCGCACCGCCACCGCTCTTATCTGCGATCCTTTCCGGCATTTGTCCCGCATCTAACCCCGCACTTAAATTATACACCGCGTCGGCACGACTGTCAATCCCCAAAAACACAGCAAAAGGAGCACGGACCGCGCCATGCTCCTTTTGGGAAAACTTATGAAATGCTGTTTTGTATGGCATATTCCGGAAAATATTGTTCCAGAAGCGGTTTTCCGTTCATATAACAGCCAATAAACCGTTTTACCCTGCCATCTGAATAAAAACTGCCTGCAAACATAGAATCAACCGAAGCAATTTCAAAACTCCCGCTTACATAGATGATCCTGAAACAAAGTCCTTGCGGAGAATCATAATAGTCTTCCGGATCCGCCAGGAATACCTGACAATATCCGTATTCTTCCGAACCAGCTTCAAATCGACGCCCATATTCGTCAGGCCCAATAAAATCAGCAAGAAATTCTTCGAGTTCCTCCTCCGGGACGATCTCCATGACCTCCATTTTATCAAAATCAAAATTTAATATTTCGGATTGATCGACATGATGGAATACGGTCGGACATCCTAATAATGCAGGGGAAGGATTATCATAATAAATGAGTTCCGCCCGTACGACTTTTTCTTCAAATTCAAAAGGATACTTTAACGGAGAACAGGCTGAAAACGCAAACAGGAATATAGCGATCAGAAAAAAAGTACATAAGCGTTTCATATTGATAGGTTCCTCCTTCCCGAATAATTGCCTTTCCTTTCGCTGGACTTTTCATAGCTGGTCTTATTGAATTGCCTTTAAAAAATACTTCGTTGCGGGACCGATGTTTACTTCTTCTTTTATCAATGCGCAGTGACCGTCGACCATGACGACCGAAGGCATATAATCGTTCAGGCAGATCTCGATCGCTTTTTTCATGGGCAATATGCTCCCATCGAATTGGTTGCAAGACATCATATATGCGGATTCGGCATACATACAGTTTTTCAAAAACCAATCGTAAATGGCATTCTCCGAAATGGATTTTTCCATAAACACGAGCGTTTGTAAGTTGATCACTTGTTCCACCTGATGCGAAAAGCGTAACATGGCAAGTTCACGTTTTTTCGAGGACAACTCAAAGAGGAACCTCTCACGCTTATCCTTTGAAATAAACTTCTTTACAAACAGGTTTTCCATCTCAACATCCATGATGCCCCATCCCTTCCATAGCAGCAAATGTGCCGCCTGTCGGCTCTTTTGATCGATTCAATATGCGGCCGTTTTAGCTACATTATACGTCGTGCCCGCCCCGTTGTCAATCCCCTCAAACGCAGTTGATTGGCGGGGATGCGCTGCTGCGCGGTGCCATGCCTGTCAATGAAAAAGCCGTTGCTCCGCGGGCGGGACATGGACAAGCGGCGGCGCGGCGGGTGAGGGGAGGCTGATTGTAGCCCCTGTCTCACGTCCCGAAGCCGTGCGGGCCGAAGGAGCAGATGTGGCCCGAATGGGCTTTTCTCTATTATACAGGACATCCTGTAAAAAATCAAGCGGGAAAATTTTGAAAAACGGCGCAAGAAAAGGACGGGAATCATTCCCGTCCTTTTTGAAAAACAGTTTGCTCAGCGGTCCTCGCGGAAGTAGGAGAGGCCCAGACTTGCGGGGGGCTGCATCTCGCGGTAGCCGATGATGCTCGTGGCGATGAGCACGAGGATGGTCACGGCGAAGGGGACGATGTTGAGCAGTTGGATCTGCACGAAGGAGATCCCCTCGATGTAGGAGGCGAGGATGTACAGCGCGCCGAAGAGGATGGAGCCGAGGATGGCGAGGGCAGGCTTCCACATCGTGAAGATGACGAGCGCGATGCTCAGCCAGCCGATGCCCTGAATGGTCTGGTCGACAGTGGAGCCGACGATACCGTTCATGTAGTCCATGACGTAGCACAGCCCGCCGATGCCCGCGATCGCTGCGCCGAGGACGATGGCGGTGTACTTGTAGCCCGTCACGTTGATGCCCACGGCATCCGCCGTTGCGGGGCTTTCGCCCACCGCCCGCAGGCTGAGGCCCGCCTTCGTGTAGCGCAGCACGACGGCCGCGAGAACAGCGATGACGATCGCAAGATAGACGAGCACGCCGTGGTCGAGGAAGAGCGTTCCGAACCAGCCCAGGCTGTCCGCTCCGGGGAGCGGAGCATTGAAGAAGTTGAGGCCTGCCTTGGAGAGGGAGGCACTCACGCCCTCCGTCAGAACGACGTTGTTGAGGAAGAAGGAGGTGAATCCCACGCCGAAGATGGTGCAGGCAAGGCCCGTCACGTTCTGGTTGGAGCGGAGGGAGACGGTCAGAAAGCCGTAGACGGCGCCGAGGGCTCCCGCGAACAGCATCGCAAAGAGGATGGCGATGAGGATGACGAGGAAGGCGCTCGGCTCGGGAGAGACGGCATAGCACAGCTTGACGCCGAGGCAGCCTCCCGCCGCGCCCACGCACATGATGCCGGGGATGCCGAGGTTGAGGTGGCCCGACTTTTCCGTCAGGATCTCACCCACGCATCCGAAGAGGAAGATGACGCCAAATTCGATGGCGCTTGAAAGAAAGGCAAGAACGTTGTTTCCCATTTAGTTTGCCTCCTTTGCGCCCGTCTGTTCCGCGGGGGGCGCTTCGTGCCGCTCTTCTTCGCCCCGGGTGGGGGAGGCGGGCGCGTCGGTCTTTGTCTTTTTGCGGGTCCCCGCGATGTGTACGCGGTAGAGGATGAAGAATTCGCACCCGATGAAGAAGAAGTAGATGAGCCCGACGACGATGTCGGAGAGTGCCTCGCTCGTGAAGCCGAAGTCGGTGCACACCTGCGCCATGCCGCGCTCGAGGAAGTTGATGAAGAAGGAGACGCCCGCCATGATGAGGGGGTCGAGTTTTCCCATCCAGGCGACCATGATGCCCGTGAAGCCCATGTTGTCGTCCATCGTGGTGCTGACCATGCGGTTGACGGAGCCTGCGAGCAGGAATCCGACGAGCCCGCACAGCGCGCCCGAGAGGATGAGCGTGCGGATGATCACCTTCCTGACGTTGATGCCCGCATAGCGCGCCGTGTTCTTGCTGTCGCCGATGAGCGCCACTTCATACCCGTGCTTGGAGAAGCGCAGATAGAGATAGACGGCGGCGGTGACGACGGCAAAGACGAGGATGGGCAACAGGCTCCTGCCCATCTGCCCTTCGCCGAGCGCGGGCAGCGCACCCTCCGTCAGAGGGGGCATCGCGCCCGTGCCGTTGGGGTACCACAGTGAGATGAAGAACGCGACGAGATACATCGCAATGTAGTTCATCATCAGCGTGAAGAGCGATTCGTTCGTGTTGAAGAATGCCTTGAAGAGGGCGGGGATGGCGGCCCACAGTGCGCCGGCGAAGAGGCTCGCCAGCAGCATGATGAGCCAGACGAGGGGATCGGGCAGCTTCCCGCCGAGGTAATACATACAGATCGCCGCGGCAAGGCAGCCCATGAGCACCTGCCCGTTGCCGCCGAGGTTCCAGAACTTCATCTTGAAGGCAACGACGAGCGCAACGGCGACGCCGAGCAGCAGGAAGGTGTTCTGCAGAAGGATCCAGATGCGGCGCTCGGTGCCGAAGGCGCCCGAGAAGAGGGAGCCGAAGAAGCCGAAGAAGCCCTTGGAGGAGGGTGCCGCAGCCGAAATGAGGATGGCGCTCACGATGAGGGCGATGAGGACGGCCGCCGCGCGGATGAGGAGGCCCTTCCAGACGGGCATCCCTTCGCGGCGGGTGATGTGGATAAACGGTTCTTTGGTGTTCTTCATTGCTGTTCCTCCCCGATCCTCGTATCCTTGGCAACGCCCATCGGCTTGCCCTTCTCTTCTTCGAGGTCAAGCGCGCCCGCCATCATGAGGCCGAGCTGTTCCTTGCTCGTCTTTTCGGCGTGCACGACGCCCATCATCTTGCCGTGGCAGAGCACCATGATCTTATCGCACAGGGCGAGCATGACGTCAAGGTCCTCGCCGATGAAGAGGATGCCCGTGCCCGCCTCCTTCTGACGGTTGAGGATGTCGTAGATGAGGTAGGACGAGTTGATGTCTAGCCCGCGCACGGGGTACGCCGTGATGAGCACGTTGGGCTCGATGAGGATCTCGCGGCCTAAAAGCACCTTCTGCACATTGCCGCCCGAGAGCCTTCTTACGGGCGTCTCCGTCGACGGGGTGACGATGTCGAGCTCCTTGATGATATGCTCTGCCTCCGCGCGCGCCTTCTTGCGGTCGACGAAGGGGCAGTGCCTGTTCAGAAACTCCGTAAAGCGGTTGCGCGCGTTCTTCTTTTTGGCTTCCTCGGGCGTGTCCTCGTCCGAAAGGGGAAGGGGCTCGATGCCGTAGCCGTGGTCCTGATAGTTTTTGAGCATCATGTTGTCCGTGACGGACATGGAGGGCGCAAGGCCCATGCCGAGGCGGTCCTCGGGGATGAAGCTCATCGCAACGCCGCGCGCGCTGATGGCGCGGGGGCTGAGGCCCACGATGCTCTCGCCTTCATGATAGATGCCGCCCGATTCGATCTTTCTAAGCCCCGCGATCGCCTCGCACAGCTCTCTTTGTCCGCAGCCCGCGATGCCCGCAACGCCGAGGATCTCGCCGCCGCGGATGAAGAAGCTCAGATCTTCGATGGCGTGGCTCCCTTCGTCGCTGTTGACGGTGAGGTCGCGGATCTCGAGGAGGGGCCGGTCGGTATGCGCTTCGGGGCGGGCAATGTTGAGCGTCACCTTCTCGCCCACCATCATCTCGGTGAGGGCGGCGGGGTCGGTGTCCGCCGTATCGACGCAGCCGATGTACTCGCCCTTTCTTAAAACAGCGACGCGGTCGGAGATCGCCATCACCTCATTGAGCTTGTGCGTGATGATGATGATGGACTTGCCGTCCGCCTTCATGGCGCGCATGACGGAGAACAGCTTTTCCGTCTCCTGCGGGGTGAGCACCGCCGTGGGCTCATCAAGGATGAGGATGTCTGCGCCGCGGTAGAGGACCTTGACGATCTCCACCGTCTGCTTTTCCGAGACGGACATATCGTAGATCTTCTTCTTGGGGTCGATCTCAAAGCCGTACTTTTCGGCGATCGCCTTGACCTCCTCGTTGATGCGGGCAAGGCCGCTTCCCTTGGTGCCGAGCACGATGTTCTGGGCGGCGGTAAAGATGTCGATGAGCTTGAAGTGCTGATGCACCATGCCGATCTTGTAGCGGAAGGCGTCCTGCGGGGAGGAGATGACCGCCTCTTCCCCGTTCACGAAGATGCGCCCTTCGTCGGGGTAGTAGATGCCCGAGATCATGTTCATGAGCGTCGTCTTGCCGCTGCCGTTCTCGCCGAGCAGCGCTAAGATCTCGCCCTTTCTGAGCGTGAGGTCGATGTTCTTGTTCGCCGCGACCGAGCCGAAGTACTTGCTGATATTCTGTAGTTGCAGGGCGTTTTCGTCCACGTTGGTACCTCGCAAAAAATGTTCCGAAAAAGGACAAGCGGCGGAGAGGATATCTTCGCCGTCTTGTCCGTTCTTAAAAGCCCGAAAGAGCTATGTGCCGTTAGGAGTTGAGTTCGGTGATGCCGTCGATGCGCACGTCGAAGTAAGGTGCGGAACGGTGCTCGGATTCGTAGAACACGCCGTTCTCGATGGCCTCGTGGTCGGGAGTGAAGGCATCGTCCGTGTCGACGTCCGCCATATAGGTGGTGAGGTGCTCGCCGTTCACGGTGAACTTGGAGCAGTCAAAGACGTGAAGGGTGCCCGCTTCGAGCTGAGCCTTGACCTCTGCGACCTTCTTTGCGGTGCCTTCGGCTGCGGCGGAACCGAACTCGGTGAGGGCAACGGAACCCGTAGCGAGCGTACCCGTCCAGTCGGCAGCGATCTCTTCGCCGTTTAAGACGCAGTCGATCATGTACTCAAAGTAGGGCTCCCAGTTGACGTAGGAGGAAACGATGAAGGTGTTGGGGCAGGAAGCCTCCGTGCTGCCGTTGTAGGAGACGTTGGGAACACCGGCTGCTTCGCAGGCAGAGGGAGCGCCCATCGAGTCTGCGTGCTGGGAGATGAGGGCAGCGCCGCGGCTGATGAGGGTCTTGGCACCCTCGCTCTCGGCTGCTTCATCGAACCAACTGCTCGTGTAGGTGACTTCCATCGAAATGCTGATGTCGGTCTCTGCCTCGACGATGGACTGTGCGCCCAGGAAGAAGGAGGTGTAGCCCGAAACGACTTCCGCATAGGGGTATGCGCCGACGTAACCGATCTTGATGTTGCCGTCTGCGTCGAAGTTGTTTTCCTTGAGCTCATCGGCCTCGTACATCTCAACGAGCTTCATGCCGGCAGCGACGCCTGCAAGGTATCTGCCCTGATAGATGTGCGCAAATGCGTTGTGATGGTTGGCAACGCCCGCGGTGTGGGCAAGCGTACCCGTTGCGTGGCAGAACTCAACTTCGGGGAATTCCTGTGCGGCCTGCAGGATGAAGTTCTCATGACCGAAGGAATCGGCGAAGATGACGTCGCAGCCCTGATCGACGAGGTCGGCAGCGGCATTGTAGCATTCGCTCGTTTCGGGGATGCCCGTCTTCATGACGAGGTCAACGCCCTTCGCGTCGCAGGCAGCTTCGATCGCATCGATGAAGTTCTTGTCGTACGTCGAGTTGCTGTCGTGCAGGGCGATGAAGCCGACCTTCAACGTGCTGTCATCTTCCTTGCAGGAAGCAAGCAGGCAAGCGCCCGTGACCGTCATGGCCGCGGCAAGACCCAAAGCCAAAAGTTTCTTCATATCTTTTCTCCTTTGCATTAAAAAATGCGTTAAAAATTGATACCGATGCAACAAAAAAACCGCGCTTTTACTGCGCGCGGAAGGTGACGCTCTCGTCCGTCATGGCGTCGATGATGGCAAGGGATTCGACACGGACCCCCTCCTTTCTGAGCTGGTCGCCCGCCCCCTGGAAGCCCTTTTCGATGGCGATGGCGCAGCCGACAAGCTCTGCCCCGGCCTCGCTGACGATGTGCATGAGGCCGCGCACGGCGTTGCCGTTGGCAAGGAAGTCGTCGACGATGAGCACTTTTTCGCCCGCAGGAAGGTATTCCCTTGCGACGGCGATCTCAAACGTTTCGTGATGGGTAAAGGAATACACGGGCGCCGTGTACACCGCTTTGGGCATATTGGCGCTTCTGTGCTTCTTTGCAAACACGGTGGGGACGTGCATGGCGATGCCCGCCGTAACGGCGAGCGCGATGCCCGAAGATTCGATGGTGAGGATGCGGGTGACGCCCGTGCCTGCGTAGAGGCGGGCGATCTCCTTGCCGATCTCCATGATGAAGTCGGAGTCCATCTGCTGGTTTAAAAAGCTCCCCACCTTGAGGACGTTCCCCGGGAGGACGGTGCCTTCTTTTACGATCTTTTCTTCGAGTGCCTTCATTGCTTTTTTCTGCCGTGAACCCTTTGCAAATATAAATCAACTATACCACATTAGAAAGACGATGTCAAACAAATCGCCAAATTTCGTCATTTTTCTTCCCTGCGCGTTTTTTTCTCGCTGCGGTGTTCGTTTATTACATTTTTGTTACAAAAGCGGGGGAGGATTTATACAACTTTTTGCTATGCTGATGCCATCAAGTTATAGGAGAATACAATATGAAAAAGGCAAAACGGATCGCCGCCGCAGCGATGGGCGCAGCGCTCTGCTTCTCGGTATGCGGCACGGCATTCCCCGCGATCGCCGGGGCGGAGACGCTTACGGGTACGCCCTATGCCGAGGACGGCAGCTACGATGTCTCCGTTCCCCACGTCGTCGTGGGTCAGGTGTTCGGCGCTTCGGACGATGCGGAGGTCGTCAGCCACAGCTTCATCGAACTTTACAACCCTGCGGAAGAGGCAGTCTCCCTCGCGGGCTGGCAGCTTTCCTACCGCTCGAGCGCGGACGGCAAGCACAATGAAGAATGGCTGTCCCTTATGCTTGAAGGCAGCATCGCCTCCAAGGGGCACTATCTTGTGCGCTGCGGGCAGACGGACCAGGTCTCCGCGGGTGCTCTCCTCGTCCCCGAAGGGGATATGGAGTGGGACGTGCAGCTGCACAACAAGGGCGTTGCGGTGGCGCTTTTCGACCGCGCCGTCACGCTCACCGACGCCTTTGCGGGCGCCGTTACCGACGAGAACAGGCCCGAGGGCTATGTCGATGTGCTCGCCGTGCAGGGGAACGATGCCGGGGATGCACAGGTCCCGCCCGTCTATGAGGGCGCTTACGAGGACGTCCAGTCCAAGAAAAAGGCGGTGCGCCGCGTAAACTTCGCGGATACCGACGACAACGCCGCCGATGCGGACGACCTTGATTATTCGGAAGTGATGCCCGAAGACAAGCCTGTCCTCAACAGCAAGGGCGAAAGCGTCACCCGTCAGACGAGCTATGAAGTGAAGGAAGACAGCTTCGAAAAGGACGCCGCGCTCACCCTGAAGAAGGCGGGCGGCATCAAGCTGGGCGAAGCCAATGCGGACGGCGGCGTCGCCGAGATCGTCTCCTACAACGCCGACAACGGCAAGGCGTATGTCGTCAACGGGCAGGAGTCCATCCTCAACGTCTTCTCCGTCAACGCAGACGGCAGCTTCGGCACGGCGGAAAAACTCGATGTCAAGGCGCTCATGCAGGAAGAGGACGCTTCCTTTATCTACGGCGATATGACGAGCGTTGCCGTCGACCCCGTGCACGACCGCATCGCCGTGGCACTGCAGGATGCCGATTACACCCAAAGCGGCCGTATCGCCGTGCTCAACTACGACAACGAGATCGTCGCTGTCTATGAAACGGGCGTGCAGCCCGATATGATCGTCTTTGCCGCCGACGGAAGATACATCCTTACGGCGGATGAGGGCGAGCCGCGCGAGGGGTATGGCGAAAGCGCCGTCGATCCTGCGGGCAGCGTCACCGTCGTCGACACCGAGACGGATGCTGTCAAAGTGGCAGGGTTTGCGGGCTTCGACGCCGCAGAGCTTGCAAAAGAGGGCGTTGTATTCAATAAGGTGGACGGTGAGATCGTTTCCGCCGCGCTCGATCTGGAGCCCGAGTACATCGCCGCCTCCGGTACGACCGCTTACGTTGCCCTGCAGGAGGCCAACGCCGTCGCCGTGCTCGACATTGCATCGGGTGAGTTCACCGATATTTTCCCGCTCGGCTTCAAGGACTACGGCAAGGAAGAGAACGCCGTCGATCTCGACGATTCGGACGGAAAGTATCTTCCTAAAACCTATGAAAACACTTACGGCGTCTACATGCCCGACGGCATTTCCCTCTACGAAGCGGACGGCAGGACGTACCTTCTCACCGCCAACGAGGGCGACGCCCGCGAGTGGGGGGAGTTCTGCGACGAGATCAAGCGCGATCTCACCTCCGCGGACGGCAGCGTGACCGCCGAAAAGGTGCGCGTGCTCGACAACTCGGTCAAGGCGGGCATCGGCGAGGGCAATTATCTCTACGGCGCGCGTTCCTTCAGCCTCTTCGAGGTGACGGAGACGGGGCTCAACCTCGTCTTCGACAGTGCCAACGACTTTGAGAGCAAAACATACGAGTATCTTCCCGCGTATTATAACGTTTCCAACGACGATATCGAACTCGAGAGCCGTTCTGCCAAGAAGGGTATCGAGCCCGAAGCGGTCACGGTGGCGGCGGTCGCAGGCAGATCATATGCCTTCATCGCCCTCGAGCGCATCGGCGGCATCATGGTCTACGATATCACCGATCCTTCTTCCGCCGCATACGTCAACTATATCAACACGCGCGATTTCAACGGCGCCACCGAGGGCGACGTCGCACCCGAAGGGCTTGCGGTCGTTGAGAACGGAGAGGGGGTCTATCTCCTTGCCGCCTTCGAAGTATCGGGTACCGTCGCTTCCTTTGAGCTGACGGCAGCC
>QAKM01000084.1:11930-35858 GCA_003343805.1 Bacillota bacterium
CTGGATCGTCGTCGGCTGTGTGGCTGCCCTCATCGTTGTCGGCGTGCTCGTGTGGGTGCTCGTCCGCCGCAAAAAGTAATATAACTTAACTTCTTCATGCTTCTCCCTATATGGCGGACGCTGGACGGCGTCCGCTGTTTTAATTTGTCATTTTGGGGAGGGTGTGCTATAATAGTCATAATACAAAGACTGCGGGCGACGGCCCTGAGGAGCGGAATATGACGGAAGTGGTGGCGGCGCTTGTATGGCGCGAGGGAAGGTTTCTGATCTGCAGACGGCCCGCAGGCAAGGCGCGGGCGCATTTGTGGGAGTTTGTCGGCGGCAAAGTGGAGCCGGGGGAGACGCCCGAGGCGGCGCTCCGGCGGGAGTGCCGCGAGGAGCTGGATATCGAAGTGAAGGTGGGGGAGAAGTTCTTTGAAGTCACGCACGCTTATCCCGATCTCACCGTGCATCTGACGCTCTTTTCGGCGGAGATCGTGTCGGGCGAGCCGAAGCTCCTCGAACACGAGGACGCGCGCTGGATCGCGCCCTCCGAGATCGGGGAGTACGCCTTCTGCCCCGCCGACGAGGACATCCTGCGCGAGATCGAACGGGTTTTTAGCAAACGGCCCCAAGATCCGATCGTTTCCGCCCTTTGACGGCCCGGATGGTTTTCGATGCCATCCCGACGGACCAAACGGGCCCCGGCTCTCCGATGCGGACGATCGCGCCCGATCCCGGGAACAGAAAAAAGAATATAAAAGAATGAGAAAGACCGCCGGAGAGGCGGTCTTTTGTGGTTGTTTCACGGAAAGAACCCGGTGTCGATCAACGCAAAGCACAAATCTTGCATTTCCGAACACCGCAAGATTAGTTCCAGGAAAGTCTCACAAAGTGTTGCACTTAGATTGACAATTCATCCAAGATTCTTATGGTTCTATTCCTAAAAATGTGCGAAGCGCAATGTATGAAGAATTATACAATGCTTTATCATTTAATGTTATTTCGCGAAGAGAATTGATCGATGAGAATGCTTTCGTGTAAAATAAAACCTCCTCAATGATTTTATTATAGTCATTTTCCTGGATTCTTACAAAATTCATTCCATCTCTATCAAATAAAGGGTTTTTTATATTATTTAAAGCCTTTACAACGCATGTCATATTTATATAGTAGGTCACGCTGTCATACGAAGATGATTGCATTTGAATCATAGCAATTGTTTCGTCAAATTCTTTCATCAAAGTACTAGTCGTTCGATTCTGGTATCCTACATCTTTTAAATCACTATAGAGTTTCTTCCAAAACAGTCTTTTAAGCATCCTCCCACCTGAATTTGAAATTTGATTATCTCTTTCCATATTTTATCTCCTCTGTTCAATATGTAAACAATTTTGTAATCCATTGACCTCCCCGCGTTCTACTTAAGCCCTCTGCATATCTCGCCAATTGTTTATACCCCCGCGCTATGGCCTTTGGATTATTGGGCTTCAATTCATAAACAATTCGTTTGCTTAAGTCAACCGCATCCGCGCGCCCATAACCAGGAATAGTAAATTCTTTTATCGTCCCTGCCCCATAATTATAATCACGATGCATTTGTCTGCCTCGCACAGCAGCTTGCTTAGTATTAGGATTATTTGATCCTCTAAGCCCTCCACAATCCAGATTATGTACCAACACACAGGCGTCGGAGACGTAGTAGGTGTGGAAATCGGCGACTTCAAGGTTATAGGTAGTCTCCGGCTCGGAAAGCTTTTTGCAAGAAACGCCTTCCTCTCGGATGCTCTCATCGTTACAAGAGAACATCGTAGCGATGAACCTGACCGTTTAAGTTAATTATACCTGACTCCAGCTACATTGTCAAGATGCTAAGCCAATCTCCCGCCAAGTATGGAGAAGCAATAAGAAGCAATAAGAAGCAACGATAACCCCGAGCAGAGTCTCTGCTCGGGGGGAGGGTGGTGAGGGTAAAGTTATAAAAAACTTACAAATTCCCTGCGATTTCTTAATGAATTATCTCGAAAATCTGGACCTCCAAAGTTCCTTTGAGGTTACCCTTGTTATAGATCTGTCGAAATGGACTGGCACTCTCATAGTAGCTTAAGATTTGGATACGGTTCTTCTCCATAATGTTGCCTGTAACAATATCTTCGTAATTTTTTTGCGCTAAAACAATATTTATAACCTGTTCAAAAAGATTTTTTGTGATTTTATTTTCTAATACGAAAATCGAATAAGGATACGTATGTAGGAATTCTATTATCGTGCTATAATCGAAATCAAATTGTAACAATCCGAAATAATTATCTTTTCCTTCTTTCCTTATTTTCTTATGAAAAATAACCTCTCCATATTTTAGCAAGCTCTTGTCTATAAAAGCGCTTATACCGATATGATCTTGTGTCTTATTCACAAGCTCAGGAATTTCCCATAAAAACAGATAGGAATATTGCTTCACGGGCATATTTTCTTTAAGAAAGGCCTCTTGTCCCTCTATTACATCCTTACTATTTGGATCGATTCCTTGCTGACAAAGCCGCAAACTGTGGATACTTTCTTCAATCCAATAATTACACATAACTTCTCCTTATCTCACTCCAAATTAATAGAAAAAATGCAAGCCACTTGATACAAATCTTCCCAAGCCATCTATAATCCCAGCATTAAAATGTCTACCGAATGAAACTCCATCCGAAAAAACATGTCCCACAACATCATCTCGTATCATCTTATTGCCAAACGCGTAAATTCTTTGAGTGTACGTTTTTCCTCCTTGTCTAATTGTTTCTTTAATGACCTGTGTGGGTTGTTGCGACTGAGCAATACCTAGGCTCTTCTTTGCTGCTCTAAAAGCGCCTTTTCTCCCAGCATTAGCAGGAGAATTATTGGCTGGAATTGAACACGCATTATGCACCAGCACACAGGCGTCGGAAACGTAGTAGGTATGGAACTCGACAACTTCGAAGTTGTAGGTAGTCTCAGGCGTTTCAAGATGCTTCAGCGTTACGCCTTCTACTTCGCAGAGCGTTCCGTCGGAAAGAAGAACTTTATCGCCGCTTCGCTCTTTCATTATAATACAGGAAAGGGCGGGTGTCAAGGGGGAGGGCCTGCGCGGGAGACGGAAAAACATCGTCGCATTTTCGCGCATATAAGGGAATTTTAACAGAAATATCACAAAAAACGATGTCAGGGCGGCGGGTTTGCATTCTTAATGTGTTTGACAGCGCCCTTCCCCCGCGCTATAATAGAGGGCGATTTTCGGGGACTGCGCCCTTTGGTGCTCTCCGCGGAAGGAGGATCTATGACCAAAAAACAGACCTGCGTCTTTCTCATCGTCGTCGCCGTCCTCATCGGCGCGCTCGTCGCGGGCATCGTTTTGACGGACGGGCTCTACGAAAAGACGGGCTCCGTCAACGAGACGATGCAGGACGCCGTCCTGCACGAGGGCGACAAGATCAGCTTCTTCGGGCTTGCCGTCAATCCGGCCGTCCTTTCGGCCTTTGTCGTCACGGGCATCCTGCTCGTGTTTGCGGCGGCCGTGCGCATCTTCGTCATCCCGAAGTTCTCCTACATCCCGAACAAGTTCCAGCTTCTTCTGGAACAGGCGGTAGGGATGTTCGAGGGCCTCGCGAAGAACAACAGCCCGCACCGCAACAACTTTCTGGGGGCATACCTCTTTGCGGCGGGGGCGTACATCTGCATCGGCACCCTCTTCGAGCTCGTCGGCATCCCGTGGATGACGGCGGCGGGGGCTTCCGTTTCCCTGCCCGCGCCCCTTTCCGACATCAACGGGGCGATCATGATGGGGTGTTTGTCCTATCTCGTCATCCTCTCGGGCGGCATCCTCTCCAACGGGTTCCGCGGCGTGGGGCGGACGCTGAAGGAATTTTCCCTGCCCATCTCCATGAGTTTCCGTCTCTTCGGCGCCCTTCTTTCCGGGCTCCTCGTCACGGAGCTCGTCTATTCCTATCTCGCGCTCTCCTTTGTGCTGCCCGTCGTCGTGGGCGTGCTCTTCACCATCCTGCACGCCCTTATCCAGACGTACGTGCTCACCATGCTGACGGCGCTCTTCTACGGTGAAGTGTCCGAGCCGCCCGTCCTCAAACCCAAAAAACAAAGAAATCGAAAAGTTCCTTCGGAGGTCACATCCAAATGAAACAGCTTACATCCTTTAAAAAGATCGTTTCCATCGTCTGCATTGTCTTTGCGCTCCTTTCCGCGGCGCTCCTTGTTACAGGGTTCGTGCTGCGGGCGGAGGAGTCCGCTCTTCCCGGGGAGGTCATCGTCGCCGAGGCGGAAGAGGTCTCCGATGCGCCCGGGACGGCAGAGGAAGCTCCCGCAGCGGATGCGGAAGAGAGCGCCATCGGCGACAAGGCGATCGGCGCCGGCATCGCGGTGGGCCTTGCGGCTGCGGCGGGTGCAATCGGCATGGGCATCGCGGTCGCCAAGACGAGCGAGGCAACGGCGCGCCAGCCCGAAGCGGAGGGCAAGCTGCGCTCTTCGCTCATGCTCGGCCTCGTCTTTATCGAGACGGCGATCATCTACGCCCTCATCGTCGCCATCCTCATCATCTTCGTGCTGTAACGGAGGGGAGCGATGCTGTGGAATATCGCGGCAGTGCCGCTGAACATCGATTGGCAGCAGATCCTGCTGCACCTTTTGAATTTCGTCATCCTCTTCGCGGGGCTGTATCTCCTCCTGTATAAGCCCGTCAAGGCCTTCATGAAGAAGCGCTCCGAGCACTACGAGAAGATGCAGAAGGACGCCGAGGAGAAGAACGCCGCGGCGGATCGGGCGCGCACGGAGTACGAGGGGAAGCTCGCTTCCGTCGACCGCGAGATCGAGGAAAAGCGCGCCGCGGCCAAGAAGGAGCTGGATGGCTACGAGGCGATGCGCAGGAACGCCGCCGAGGAGGAGGCCGAGAGCATCCTTGCGGAGGCGCGCAAGAAGGCCGCCGAGGAAAAGCGGCACGCCCTGCGTTCGGCAAGGCGGGAAATTTCCGCGCTCGTCTCGGACGCGACGGAAAAGCTCGTCCTGAAGGAGACCGCGCCCGAGGCATACGATCAGTTCCTTGACGCGGCCGAGAAAACGCCCAAGGAGCCCCGCGCATGAGCCGCACCGCCTATCTCTACGCCTCCCTCCCGCCCACAAAGGAGCAGGAGGAGCGCTTTCTTGCCTTTCTTGAGGGGCGCTACGGCGAGGAATTTACGCTCGAATACCGCGAGAGCAAGGCGTATCCGGGCGGCTTCCGCCTCGAAGTGGGGGCGGAGGTCTATGACTGGAGCTTAAGCGGGAGATTCCGCCAGCTCAAGGACAGCCTCATGCAGGCGATCGGCGAGAGCGGGGACATCATCCCTCTTCTGCGCAGCCGCCTCGACGAATGGACGCCCAGGGCGATTGCCGAAGAGATCGGCACCGTGCTCTCGGTGGGCGACGGCATCGCCGAAGTGAGCGGCCTCGAACACGCCGAATACGGCGAGATCCTGCTCTTTTCCGCAGGTATCCGCGGCATGGTGCTCGATCTCAAGCGCGAGAGCGTGGGCTGCATCCTCTTCGGCGACGAGAACGCCGTCTCGGAGGGGAGTGCCGTCCGCCGCACCAAGCGCCGCGCGGGGATGCCCGTGGGCGAGCGCTTTCTGGGACGCGTCGTGGGAGCGCTCGGCGATCCCGTCGACGGCCTGGGCGAGATCCTTGCCGAGGGCTACCGCCCCGTCGAGGCGCCCGCGCCCGGCATCATCGACCGTCAGCCCGTCGTGAGGCCTCTCGAAACGGGCATCCTCGCCATCGACAGTATGTTCCCCATCGGTCGGGGCCAGCGCGAGCTCATCATCGGCGACCGGGGAACAGGCAAGACCGCCATCGCGCTCGACGCCATCCTCAACCAGCGCGACAAGAACGTCGTCTGCATCTATGTTGCGATCGGGCAGAAGGCGAGCTCGGTCGCCCGCCTCGTGGAGACGCTCCGCTTACACGGTGCGCTCGATTACACCGTCGTCGTCAACGCCTCGGCGGGGGAGTCGGCGTCGCTGCAATATATCGCCCCTTACGCGGGCTGCGCGCTCGGCGAGTACTTCATGGAGCGCGGACGGGATGTGCTCATCGTCTATGACGACCTGAGTAAGCACGCCGTTGCCTACCGGGCGCTCAGCCTGCTCCTCGGGCGTTCCCCCGGCCGCGAGGCATACCCCGGCGACGTCTTTTATCTGCATTCTCGCCTGTTGGAGCGGGCGGCGCATCTTTCGGAGGCGCGCGGCGGCGGTTCCATGACGGCGCTTCCCATCGTGGAGACGCAGGGCGGCGACGTCTCGGCATATATCCCCACCAACATCATCTCCATCACGGACGGGCAGATCTTCCTTGAAAGTTCGCTCTTCTTTGCGGGCCAGCGGCCTGCCGTCAACGTGGGTCTTTCCGTCTCGCGTGTGGGCGGCGACGCGCAGACGCAGGCGATGAAGCGCTCGGCGGGGACGCTGCGCCTCGATCTTGCCCAGTACCGCGAAATCGAAGTGTTTACGCAGTTTTCGAGCGATCTCGACGAGGCCACCCGCCGCCAGCTCGAGTACGGCAAGGGCCTCATGATGCTGCTCCGCCAGAAGCAGGGCAGCCCCATCCCCCGCCACCGGCAGGTGTTCACGCTCATCGCGGCACTCCACCATGTGATGCAGGAGATCGAGCCCGAGAAGATCGCCTCCTTCACGGCGGAGCTTCTGACCTATCTTGAACACGCCGCGCCCGAGATCGCAGAGGGCATCCGGCAGGAGGGCAGGCTCTCTCCCGAGGACAAGGCGCGCATCGAGGCGCTCTCCGACCAGTTCCTCGCCGACCGCCGCGCCCGCACGGAGGCCAGATAAATGCCCGGGCTCAAGGAGATCAAATCGCGCATGGACAGCGTGCGCGACACGCAGAAGATCACGCAGGCGATGTACCTCATCGCCTCCGCCAAGATGCGCAAGGCGAAGGAGGAACTCGACCGCACACGCCCCTTCTTCAACGCCGTGCAGGCGGAGATCAAGCGCATCTTCCGCACGGACGCCAAGGTCGAGGACCGCTATTTCTATCCCCTTGAGGGCAAGCTCCCCGAGGGGACGGTGGGGTGCCTCGTCATCACGGCAGATAAGGGCCTTGCCGGGGCGTACAATCAGAACGTCATCAAGGCTGCCGTGGAGCTGCTCAACGAATATCACGGCAACACCGAGCTCTTTGTGGTGGGGGAGTACGGGCGGCAGTACTGTCTGCGGCACGGCATCCCCATCCGAAGGAGCTTTTTGTACACGGCGCAGAATCCCACCATGCCGCGTGCGCGGGAAATTTCCACCGTGCTCCTCGAGGGATTCGACGAGGGGCGGCTGAAAAAGATCTTCGTCGTCTATACCGATATGAAGAACGGCATGGAGGCGGAGGTGCGCGTCACGCGCCTTCTTCCCTTCCACCGCTCGCAGTTCTCCTCCGACCGCCCCGCGGAAAAGACGGAGTTTGAGTTCCAGCCCGACCTTCGCACCGTGCTCGACAGCATCATTCCGAGCTATCTTTCGGGATTCATCTACAGCGCTCTCCTCGACAGCTTCTGCTGCGAGCAGAACGCCCGCATGACGGCGATGGACTCGGCAAACCGCAACGCGCAGGATATCCTCGATACGCTGCGCGTACAGTACAATCATGTGCGCCAGGGGGCGATCACGCAGGAGATCACCGAGGTCTCGGCGGGCGCCCAGGCGCAGAAGGGAGGCAGCGTATGACGAAAGGCGTCATCGTGCGCGTCGAGGGTTCGGTCGTCGACGTCGCGTTTGAACAGGGAAAATTGCCGCGCATCCGCGAGGCGCTCACCGTCTGTCCGGGCGGAAGGCGGCTCGTCATGGAGGTCGCGCGGCACGTCGAGGGAAATGCCGTCCGCTGCATCATGCTGGGCGGCAGCGAGGGGCTTGCGCGCGGCATGGAAGTCGTCGCCGAGGGCAGGAGCATCGAGGTACCCGTCGGCGAGGGGACGCTGGGCAGGATGTTCAACGTCCTCGGCGAACCCATCGACGGCGGCGATCCCGTTGAGACGGAGGAACGTTGGTCCATCCACCGCAGCGCGCCCTCCTTCGAGGAGCAGTCGCCCGCCGTGGAACTGTTTGAGACGGGCATCAAGGTCGTCGACCTGCTGGAACCCTATCCCAAGGGCGGCAAGATCGGTCTCTTCGGCGGCGCGGGCGTGGGCAAGACGGTGCTCATCCAGGAGCTCATCCACAACATCGCGACGGAGCATGGCGGATATTCCATCTTCACGGGCGTCGGCGAGCGCAGCCGCGAAGGAAACGATCTCTGGCTGGAGATGAAGGAGAGCGGCGTCCTGAATAAGACGGCGCTCGTGTTCGGGCAGATGAACGAGGCGCCCGGCGTCCGTATGCGCACGGCGCTCACGGGCCTTACGATGGCGGAGTACTTCCGCGACCGCGAGAGCAAGGACGTCCTCCTCTTCATCGACAACATCTTCCGCTTCGTGCAGGCGGGCAGCGAAGTTTCGACGCTGCTCGGACGGATGCCCTCCGCCGTCGGCTATCAGCCCACCCTTGCCCAGGAGATGGGAGCGCTGCAGGAGCGCATCGCCTCGACGCGGAGCGGCTCCGTCACGAGCGTGCAGGCGGTGTACGTCCCGGCAGACGATCTCACCGATCCCGCACCCGCCACCACCTTCTCCCACCTCGATGCGACCACCGTTTTGAGCCGCCGCATCGCCGAGCAGGGCATCTATCCCGCCGTCGATCCTCTGGAATCTTCCTCGCGCATCCTCGAGGAGGACGTCGTCGGCAAAGAGCACTACAGGATCGCCCGCCGCGTGCAGGAGACGCTGCAAAAGTACAAGGAACTGCAGGATATCATCGCCATCCTCGGCATGGAGGAGCTGAGCGAGGAGGACCGCCTCACCGTCGCGCGGGCGCGCAAGCTGCAGCGCTTTTTG
This sequence comes from Bacillota bacterium, assembly GCA_003343805.1. Lineage (GTDB taxonomy): Bacteria > Bacillota > Clostridia > Christensenellales > Borkfalkiaceae > Gallimonas > Gallimonas intestinavium. The sequence continues at coordinate 20,851 of QAKM01000084.1, forward strand.
TCCCAGCCCATGCACGTTGCCGAAAAATTCACGGGGATGCCGGGCGTCTATGTCCCCCTCAAGGAGACGCTCCGCGGCTTTGACGCCATCCTGAAGGGCGAAACGGACGATCTGCCCGAGGCCGCATTCTTCAACGTGGGCACCCTGGACGACGTCTACAAAAAGGCGGAAAAGCTCCGCACGGGAGGCAAGTGATGTTCCCGCTCCATGTGCTGACGGCGACTTCCCCCTTCTACGAGGGGATGTGCGAATCGCTCATCATCCCCACGGTGGACGGGCGGTACGGCGTCCTGTCCGGTCACAGCGATACCATCTGCGCCGTCGTGCCGGGGGAGCTCTATATCCGCCTTCCGGGCGGGGAGATGCGCGTCGCCGCTTGTGCCGCCGGCATCATGAAGGTGGAGAAGGGGGATGTCCTCGTCCTCGTTGACTCCGCCATCCGCCCCGAGGACATCGATGCCGACCGCGCCCGCCGCATGGCAGACGATGCCCGCGAACAGCTCTTGCAGAAGCAGAGCATCGAAGAATACCACGCCGCCCAGGCACGGCTCGCCCGCGCCCTGGCCCGCCTCAGCGTCCGGGAAAAATACATCCGCTGAACGCAAACCGAAGAAAGTCCCGCTTCTCGTCCGCGGGGCTCTTTCTTTTTCCTTGTTTTCAAAAAATTATAATTGACAAGAGGAAAAAAGTGGAGTATAATCTTCTTAACGGAATTTCTGCGCGCAGGATGCGGAAAGGACGGCAAAAAATCGGCAGAAAGCGCCGCGATTTTACCGCATTCTTACAAATTCGTGCAGATTTTGTTACAAAAAAGCCGTAAAATAGAGGGTGTGGGCGCATTTTGCCCCTGCCTTCCCGCGGCGAACACCGTGCGGCGCGGCGGACGTGCCGCGCAAGGAGGAGTTGATATGAAGATCGGATTGCTGACAAGCGGCGGCGACTGCCCCGGGCTCAACGCCGTCATGCGCGCGTTTACGAAGTTTGCCTGCTTGAACCTGCCCCGGCCCGAGATCCTGGGCTTTAAGGACGGCTACACGGGGCTCATCGAGGGGAACTTCCTCCCCGTGGACGATCAATTCTTTGACGGGCTCTTCTACACGGGGGGCACCATCCTGGGCAGCATCCGCCAGCCCTTCAAAAATATGGCCGATCCCGCCGAGGACGGCGTCTCCAAGCTCGACAGGATGGTGGAAAACTACCGCCGTCTGGGGCTCGACTGCCTCGTAACATTGGGCGGCGCGGGCACGCACAAGACGGCCGCCATGCTCTCCGCCGAGGGCTGCAATGTCATCGGGCTTCCCAAGACCATCGACAACGACATCTGGGGCACGGAATTTACCTTCGGCTTCGATACGGCGGCGGAGGTCGCCGCCAAGTGCGTGCGTGAGATGCACGCCACCGCCTACAGCCACGGCAGGACCATCCTCGTCGAGGTCATGGGCAACAAGACGGGCTGGCTCTCCCTGTACGCCGCCGTTGCGGGCGGGGCGCACGCCTGTATTTTGCCCGAGTTCCCTTATGATGAAAACGCGCTTGCGGAATACATCGCCCGCCGCCGCGAAAACGGGGCGCGCTACGACGTCATCGTCGTCGCGGAGGGCGCCATGACGAAGGAGGAGAGCGGCTGGAAGCGCAAGGAGATGCTCCTGCGCCGCAAGGAGCTGGGTTACTCGACGGCGACATCCCGCATCGCGCGCACCATCGAAAACCGCACGGGTGCGGAGGCGCGCGTGCAGGTCATCGGCTATCTGCAGCGCGGGGCGGAGCCCAACGCGCACGACCGGGCGCTCTGCACCATGATGGGGGCCTATGCGGGCGAGCTCGTAAAAGAGGGCCGGTTCGGCGTCACCGTCGCGGTCGAAGGGGGCAGGATCACATACAATTCCCTGGCCGACATCGCGGGCCGCACCAAGTTCATCACGCCCGAAAATCCCATGTATCTGGCGGCAAAATCGACAGGAATTTATTTTGGTGAGTGAGAGGACGGTCCCTATGAGATATGCAGTCATCGACATCAGTGCGAGCAGCCTTTCCCTGCTCGTTGCCGACATCAACGGGGAACTTTCTGTGCAGTTCACCGACCGCGAGACGCTCTCCGTTCTCCACTATGCGGAGGGGAGGACGCTCTCGGAGCGCGGCATCCGCAAGATCGCGGAGGGGTTGAAGCGCCTCAAAAACGTCGCCCTGAAGTACGGCGCCGAGAAGTGCTATGTCATCTCGACGGCCTCCGTGCGCAACTTTGAAAACTACGAGGAGGTGGAGCGCGCGCTCAAAGAATACGCGGGCGTCGAGCTCAACCTTCTAAGCGGCGAAGAGGAGGCGTTCTGCGACCTCACCGCCAACAGCGGCGCGCCCGAAAAGAGCCTGCTCGTCGACATCGGCGGCGGTTCCATCGAAGTGTGCGACCCCGCAGGCACGGGCTCTTCCGCCTTTCTCGATTTCGGCGCCATTGCCTTGAAGCGCAAGTTTGTGCGCCACACGCATCCGAGCGTGGAGGAGGCCGCACGCATCAAAAAATACGTCAAAAAGTCGCTCGGGAAGCTCGCCTTCGGCACGCCCGGGGAGTATGAGTCGGCGCTCCTTTTAGGCCCCGTCGATCATGCCGTCTCCGAGATGTATGCCGACCGCTACGGCATCAAAGGGGAGGAGCCCGTGCTCGAGTACGACAAATTAAAGAAGCTGCGCAACTTCCTGCTCTCCTCCTCCAAGCGCAGCCTGCTCATCGTCAAGATCGCGCCCGAGCGCATGGATACCCTCGTGACGTCCGTCGTCGCTCTCTGCGCCGTGCTCAAATATTACGGCATCGAACGTGCCGTGCGCTCGCCCTACGGCGTCAAGGAAGGATATCTCCTGCTCGTCGCCAAAGGGGGAAGGGAGGATAAGGAGACGCCCCTCATTTCCGCAAAAACGGGCGCCTCGGGAGCGCAGACCGCCGGGAAGAACGGCGAAAATACCTGAAACAAGGGGGCAACCTATGGCCAAGACACCCGAATCGCCCATCCAGGGCATCTACTGTAACCGAGAGTATAGCTGGCTGCTCTTTGACCGCCGCGTGCTCGACCAGGCATCCGACACGTCCAATCCCCTCCTCGAGCGCTGCAAGTTCCTTGCGATCTTTCAGAGCAATCTCGACGAGTTCTTTATGGTGCGCGTGGGGAGCCTTCTCAACGAGAAGCGGCTCGCCCCCGACGCGCGCGAGAACAAGACGCAGCTCACGGCGGAGGAACAGCTCGATATCATCCTTTCCGAAGTCAAAAAGCTGTACAAAGAGAGCGCTTCCGTCTATCAGACCATCGCCAGGGAGCTCAATGCACACGGGGTGCGCCTCATGCGCCCGCACGAGCTCTCGCCGCGCAAGCGCACGCTCTGCCTCAACTATTTCCTCTCGGCGGTGCTGCCCCTGCTCTCGCCCATGGTGCTCGACGCCAAGCACCCGCTCATCCGCTTCGAGAATCAGCACATCTATCTCGTCTACGAACTGCTCCGCGACGGCAGGCCGATGATCGGCGTCATGGCGGTGCCGCCCTCGGCCGAGCGGCTCTTCCGCATCCCGGGCGGCAGGAAGGTCAACCTCATCACGCTCGAGGACCTCGTCTCCGAGTTCGGCGCGCTCGCCTTCCCGGGCTATACCGTCGTCTCGAGGACGCTCGTGCGCGTCACCCGCAACGCCGACTTCGACACCCGTGTGGACGACACCGACCTTGAGCACGACTTCGACTTCTCCTCCTACATGAAGCACAAGGTGGAGAACCGCTCCCGTCAGGACGCCGTGCGCGTGGAGATCGACAAAAACGGCGGGGCGGTCAAGTCCTTCCTGCTCGAGAATCTCGACCTCAAAAAGCAGTACTGCTTCAAGGTGGAGAGCTACATGGACTACAAGTTCCTCTTCTCCTTAGAGCGCTTCTTCGAGGAGAAGGAACTCTCTTCGCTGCGCTATGCTCCCTTCAAGGGGCGTGTTGCCGAAGATCTGCTGCCTCCGCAGAGCCTCATCTCCCGCGTCAAAGAGGGGGATGTGTTCCTCTCCTATCCTTATGACAGCATGGAGCCCCTCATCCGCCTCCTCAACGAGTGTGCGGAGGATGAGCGCGTCGTCTCCATCAAGATCACCATCTACCGTCTCGACCGCCATTCCCGAATCGTGGAGGCCCTGAAGCGCGCCAGCGAGAACGGAAAGGAAGTCACCGTCGTCATCGAGCTGTGCGCCCGCTTCGACGAGGAAAACAATATGTACTTCGCCTCCGTCTTGAAGGAGGCGGGCTGCACCATCATCTACGGGATGCAGAACTTCAAAGTGCATTCCAAGATCATTTCCATTCTGCTCTCCGAAAACGGGAAGATCGGCTACATCACCCACCTTGGCACGGGCAACTACAACGAAAAGACGAGCAAGCAGTACACCGACCTCAACGTCATCACGGCGGACGAGGAGATCGGCGAGGACGGCGCGGCGTTCTTCCGCAACGTCGCCATCTGCAACACGGAGTACGACTACAAGCGCCTTCTCATCGCGCCCGAGGGGCTCAAGAAGGGGCTCATCGAGCGCATCGACGGGCAGATCGCCCTCGCACGGGAAGGGAAACCCGCCTTCATCACCGCGAAGATGAATTCGCTCACCGATAAGGAGCTCATCGTCAAGCTCGTCGAAGCGGGCAAGGCGGGGGTCAAGGTGCGGCTCATCGTGCGCGGCATCTGCTGCCTCGTCGCGGGCATCGAGGGGGAGACGGACAACATCTCCGTCATCTCCATCGTGGGACGGTTTTTGGAACATTCCCGCGTTTACTGCTTCGGCGAGGGGGAGGAGATGGAGATGTATATCTCAAGCGCCGATCTCATGACGCGCAACACCAACAAGCGCGTGGAGATCGCAACGCCCGTCCTCGACAAGACGATAAGAAAGCGCATTTACCATATTTTAGAGACGATGTTTTCGGACAACGTCAAGGCGCGCAGGCTCCTGCCCGACGGCAGCTACGCGCCCGCCGGACGCGAAGGGGAGCCCCTCGACGCGCAGGACTATTTCCTTCATCATGTAATGTAAAAAACAAAAAAACAGAGGAAGCTCACGGCTTCCTCTGTTTTTTTTTGTTCGGGCGCGCCGCGAAATAGATCGCGACGCGCCCCGTCCTTATATTGCGCTTTGAAAGCAGGATCAGATCTTCATGGCGACGTCCCATGCGCGCCAGATGACGGTGCGCAGGTTCCCCACTTCCTTGCAGTCGCCCACATATTTCGCGCCCTTGAGTTCGAGCGGCGCGGGCGTATAGCCGACGGAAGTCACCACGGTATCCGCGGGGATCTTCACCTCGTTGCCGTTCTTTTCTTTGACGACGACGTACCCGTCGCCCACTTCCCGGACGGTGCTTTCAAGATGCACCTCCACCTTGTGGAGGGCGAAATATTCGCGGAGATAGGAAGAGTTCGCAAGGCACACGCCCTTGACGGCGATGAGGTCGTTCTTCATCTCGACGATGACGGGCGTCTTGCCCTTGAGGTGGGCGTCGAGCGCGATCTCGCAGCCCGTGAGCCCGCCGCCGATGACGACGATCTTATCCCCGACGGGCGCGCCGCTCAAGTAGTCGCACGCCTCGATGCACTTCTCGGCGCCCTTCACGGGCACGCGCCTGGCCGTTGCGCCCGTTGCGACGACGATCTCGTCAAAGCCCGTCAGCGTATCGGAGGGCTTGACCTCGGTGTTGAAGCGGATGTCGATGCTTAAATTCTTCATCTGCTTTTCGTACCATCTGAGGAGGGCCTTGTCGGCGCTCTTGAACTGCGGAGCGGCCGCCGCGACGAACACGCCGCCGAGTGCGCCCGATTTTTCAAAGATGGTGGGCTTATGTCCGCGCAGGGCGAGCACGCGCGCCGTCTCCATGCCGCCGATGCCGCCGCCCACGATGGCAACTTTCTTCTGCTTCTTCGCGGGGACGATCTTATATTTTTTGGACTGCATCGTCTCGGGATTGAGCGCACAGCGTGCCATGCCCGCGTTGTCGTGCAGGGTCTGGTCGTTGCCCACGCCCTTGTAGTGCGCCAAGTTGAAGCACCCGTTGTGGCAGTGGATGCAGGGGCGGATGTCCTCCTCTCTCCCTTCGAGCGTCTTTGTGACCCACTGCGGGTCGGCGAGGTACTGCCGCGCGACGCCCATCGCGTCGATCTCGCCCCGTCCGACGGCTTTGGCGGCCGTCAACGTATCCATCTTGCCTGCACAGACGACAGGGATATCGACGAACTTCTTGATGTGCTTGACCTCTTCGAGGTTGCAGTTTTCGGGCATATATGCCGGCGGGTGCGCCCAATACCAGGCATCGTAGGTGCCGTTGTCGCAGTTGAGCATATCGTAGCCCGCATCCTGTAGATATTTTGCGGCGCGTTCACTCTCCTCCATGTCGCGGCCCACTTCGGTGTATTCCTCGCCCGGGAGCGCGCCCTGACAGAAACCCTTCGTCTTGGAGACGACGGAATAGCGCAGCGAGACGGGGAAGTCGCCGCACGCCTGCTTGATGGCTTTGACGATCTCGACGGGGAAGCGGTAGCGGTTTTCAAAGCTGCCGCCGTATTCGTCCGTGCGGAGGTTGGTGTACTTCATCGTGAACTGATCGAGAAGATACCCCTCATGCACGGCATGGATCTCCACGCCGTCCACGTCCGCATCTTTCAGAAGTTTCGCCGTCTTTGCAAAGGCTTCGATCATCTCTTTGATCTCTTCCTTGGTGAGCGGGCGGGAGATGCACGTCTCCTCCCAGCGGTTGGGGGTGGCGCTTGCGCTCGCGGTGAGGTAGGAAACATCGAGAACGGGCTTCAAGACAGTTGCCAAAGCCTTGTTGTGCAGGGCTTTGATCATGATGTCGTTGATGGCGAGCGATCTTCCGAAGCCTGCCGTCAACTGCACGAAGAGCTTGGCGCCCGTCTTGTGAAATTCCTTCATAAATTCCTTGAGCTTGGCAAATTTCCCCGTCCCCTGATACAGCCATTTGCCGAGCAAAATGTCGCGGATGGGGGCGATGCCGGGCAGGATGAGACCGACGTTTTCTTTGGCGCGGTCCAGGAGGAACTTGGCGGCTTCCTCGTCGAAGTGGTTGGGCTCCATCCACCCGAAGATGGAGGTGCCGCCCATCGATGTTAAGACGAAGCGGTTCTTGATCTCGCATTTGCCGATCTTCCAGCTCGTCAGAAGGGGTGCATATTGTTCGTTCATGCTCATAAGTGATCTCCTTTATAAGATATTGACGGTGCCGTCCTCCAGCACTTCCAATGTGTCGCCCGTCTTTACGGTGTTCAGAAATTCCTCGCCCAACTGATCGACGGCGATGACGTTGCTCCCTTCCCACACTCTTGCGAGCACGATGCCGCTCGCAGCGAGCGAGTCGACGTGCTCGGAAAAGAGGAAGCAGGCGGGGGCGATCTGCATTGCGCACACCGTCTGGATGACGAGGCCGCCCGTCGTCGAACCGATGGTCACGGGCAGGCACAGTGCCTTTCCCGTGAGGCATTTTCCGAATAAGTCGGGGTTGTTCTGATCGGAGGCGATGACCTCCTTCGCGTTCTTCAAGGCGCTCTTCTGGAAGGTCGCGAGCGTATTCACGCCCTGATGCGAGACGATCGCCTCGCCCTTCCACTTGCCGCCTGCGAGCACTCTGCCTTGGAATGTCTTCATCTCAGACGCCCTCCTTTCCCGAAAGGATATTCACGATCTTCTCGTCTTTACAGTAGCGTGCCACCGAGTAGGTGCGCAGCTTGTTGGAGTTGGTGAGGATGGCCTTGCCCTTGGTGACGGGGTTGTTGGTGTACATGAGCGGGCAGATGCTCGAAAGTTTCACGCCCATCGCGGTGAGCTGCCCGTATTCGGGCGCCGCGCGGAACTTTTCCGCAACTTCGGGGGCGGCGGTCATCACCGTGCGCACCTTCACCTTTCTTCTGCCCGTCTCCTTGAGGGCGGCGGAAAGGGTGTGCGTCCAATCCATGAGTTGGCCGTAAGTAAGGTGCGGGCAGCCGATGAAGCAGAGCGCAGGCTTTGCATCCTTGTTTTTCCACATCACGGGGTAGCTCTTGTAGACGCGCTCGAGCTCTTTGTCGTCGATGATATACTCCTTCGCGTCCTCCGTGATGAGGCTTTCGCCGAGCTCCTTCGCTTCGGGGGTGAGACGGTCGATGTGATAGAGTCCGACCGCGCCGTTGGAGGCGGTCGCCGCGCCGAAGTCTTTGAGGTAAGCGCACGTCTCTTCGTTGAGCTCTTCGCCTAAGAAACGGTCGAGACCAAAGACGTAAGGCACGTCCTCCGTCACCTTCATGCCGATGGCGCTGCCCAAGATCTGCGCTTCGGGCTTCTTCGTCGTCTTAACGTACACCTTCCAGGTCGCCTTTCTTCCCTCGTCGGTGACGAGCCCGAAGTAGGGCACCCAGCCGACGATGCTGCCGAAGAGGTCGATCATGCCGCTGTTGCGGTTGCACCGCGCGCCTAAGACGGAGTTCGCATACACGACGGCGCTGCTCTCCGCCCACGAGAGGACGTCTCCCTTTTTGGGGATATTCCCGACTTCGGGCAGGTACGCTGTGCAGGTGAACGCCTTCCTGTCGCGGAGACCCACTTGCATGAGCTGCTGTTCGTACTCCTCCTGTTTTCCTTACATGACGGCAAACACGAGCTTTTCAATGGGGTTGCACCTGACGTTTTTGTAGTCGAGCGGGCGGGGATCCACCGTGAATTTGCCGATCGTGTGCACGTTTGCGCGGATGAGTTCGTCCATCGTCGCAAAGAGCGGCTTCATCAGCGAGATGCCGAAGCTCGTGACGAAGTGTCCCTCGGGATGCGTCACGGGCACCAGCTTTTCGGCGCCGAAGATGTCGCCGTACATGACGATGGTCTTCATCACTTTGGCAAGCGTTTCGCCCTTCTGCCCGTCGAGCACGGCCTGTTGTTCGGGGGTGAGCTGCATATCCATCCTCCTTCAATTTGTTGTGGGATACTTTCATAAAAGTGTGACTATATCACAAGTCAAGTATAGCATAATGTGAAGTTCTTTTCAAGAGGGAAACAAAAAATAATTGCCCTTGTGAGAGAAATTTCACGCAAAACGCTTGACATATCTGTTAATGCTGTATATAATCGATATACACAGTAAGGAGGGAGACGTGTTTATCCGCATCGACAATCAGAGCAGCGATCCCATCTATTATCAGATCGCGGAGGCCTTCAAGCGCGAGATCGCGCGCGGCGGGCTCCGGGCGGACGAGGCGCTGCCCTCCATCCGCAGTCTCGCAAAGGACCTGCGCATCAGCGTCATCACCACCAAGCGCGCCTACGAGGAGCTCGAAAAGGAGGGCTATCTCTACACCGTGGCGGGCAAGGGGTGTTTTGTCTCGCCGCGCAACGAGGAGCTTGTGCGGGAGGAGCGCCTGAAAGAGATGGAAAGTCATCTGGCGCGTGCCGCCGAGCTGGCGCAGATGTGCGGGCTTGGCAAAGAGGAATGTAAAGAGGCGTTGGAACTGTTTTGGGAGGAAGGACAATGAACGCGATCGAACTCAGGGGATTGGAAAAGCACTATCCGAATTTTACGTTCGGGCCTGTCGATCTGACGCTCCCTTCGGGCTGCATCATGGGGCTCGTGGGGGTGAACGGTGCGGGCAAGACGACGCTCTTTCGCCTGCTCCTCGGCATGGCGAAACGGGAGGGCGGCACGGTGCGCCTTCTGGGACAGGACGCGGAAGGGAACGCAAACCTCAAAGAAGAGCTCGGCGTCGTTTTAGAGAGCGCGGGCTTCCCCGCCTGCCTCACTTCTGCCGAGATCGGGAGCTTTCTGAAGGGCTGCTATCGCCGCTGGGACGAAAAGAAGTACAAGGAGCTCCTTGCCCGCTTCCGGGTGGGGGAGGGGAAGTATGCGGCGCTCTCGCGCGGGATGAAGATGAAGCTCCTGCTCGCGGCGGCGCTCTCGCATGAGCCCAAGCTCCTGCTTTTGGACGAGGCGACGAGCGGGCTCGACCCCGTGGCGCGGCAGGACATTCTGGATATCATCATGGAATTTACGCGCGACGAAGCGCATTCCGTGCTCTTTTCTTCGCACATCGCGGACGATCTGGAGAAGGTATGCGACTATGTTACCTTCCTGCACGGCGGCAAGGTGCTTCTATCCGAAGAAAAGGACGCGCTCTTGGAACGGTATGGCGTTCTGAACTGTTCGGAGGAGGACTTTTCGGCGCTTGCGCAGGAGGCCGTCCTCTCCTCCCGCCGTTCGCCCTACGGCGTCACCGTCGTGGTGCGGCAGGAGGCGCTCCCCGCAGGGCTGCCGGTGCAGCGCGTGGGGCTGGAAGAGCTCTTCCGCGCGCTCGTCCAAGAGGAGGAATTGGTATGAAAGGGCTGTTGAAAAAAGATCTTCTGCTTGCGACAAAGACATACAAATTTATCCTGATCGTCTGCGTCGTCCTGTTTGCCGTACGTTTCTTTGCGGAGGACGTCTCCGTCGCCGTGCTCCTTCCCGTGATGTTTGCGGGGATGCTGCCGACCTCCCTTCTCGCGGTGGACGAGCGCGACGGCTGGGACCGCACGGCGGAGATGCTCCCCATCACGCGGGCGCAGCGCGTGGGCGCCAAGTTCTTGCTCGGCTTTTTGTTCTGGGCGGTGATGGCGGCGCTCTCTCTCCTCGTGGAGGCGGGGGCTTCCCTCGTGCAGGGGAACTTCGACGGGACGACGCTTTTGACGATGGCGGCGCTCTTTGCCGTCGCGGGGCTCGCCTGCCCTGCTATTACGCTCACGTTCGGCTTCCGCTTCGGCACCGAAAAGGCGCGCTATCTCTATTTCCTCCTGATGGCGGTCATCTTTGCGGCGGGCGCGGCGTTCTTTATCCTCCCGCCCGAGGGCTTCTCCTTCCCCTGGTGGGGGAGTGCGCTCACGCTTTTGGGCGCGTTTGCCGTCTACGGGCTCTTATATCTCCTCTCCGCCGCGCTCTACAAAAAGAGAGAACTGACATAAGCGGGCTTGGGGGCGCATATTATACTGTAAGGGAAAAATATGAACCACGCTTTTTCGTCGCGGCAAGACGCGTCTTGCGGGCATTCGGCAAAGCCGACCGCCGCGCCTTTTTCGTCTGCCGCTCCTCTTCGCAAAATTTTACGATGTAAAATTTTGCGAGGGCTGTGGTATCAATTGTGCGCCTTGCCGTTCATCGTCTTTGCAATACGCGGGTATTGCCGCATCCTCTTCGCGGCAATCCATCCCAAAATCTTGCCGCAAAAAGTGCGAAGCAATCAAAAGCGGCAAGACGTGCGCTAAGGCGCGGCGAAGCCCGCAGGCCGTGCCGACCGCACGGCCAAGGGCTTCAACAATGTATGAGCGCCTCAGTTTCCGCATTTGATCGGGTTCGTATTACTCCCTTACAGTATATCTCGGCGGACGCTTGGGCGTTTCGCGGCGCGTTTTTGCGAAGAGGAGGGGATATGCGCCTCAAAGTTTGTAAAAGAATATGGGTTTCGTTGCTGGCGGCGCCCTTCTTTCTCGTGTCCTTTGCGGGGCTTGCCTCCTGCAAACGCGAGGAAGAGCGGCCCGCCTATCATATTTCCGCCGAGTACGTTCCCGCGGCGGGCATTTTATACGGCGAGTTGACCGTCGAAGTGCCGAACCTTACCGAAGAGCCGAAGGAAGAGGTGCAGTTCGCGCTCTATCCCAACGCCTTCCGCGAGGACGCGCCCTGTCCGCCCCTGCCCGAGGCGTACTCTTCCGCTGCCTATTACGAGGGCGAGAGCTTCGGCGGCATCGACGTGCGCGAACTCACGGGCGCGAAGGCGTGGGAAGTTTCGGATGGGGGCGAGGCGCTCACCGTCACCCTCTCCGAGCCGCTCGCGGCGGGCGGATGGGCGCAGCTTTCCATGAAGTTCGAGGTCATGCTGCCCAAGATGAACTTCCGCCTCGGCATCGGCGAGCACACCGTCAATTTAACGCATTTTTATCCCGTGCTCGCGGAAGAGCCGCCCGCCTTTTCCTCCGTCGGGGATCCCTTCCCCGCAGAGCGCGCCGACTACACGTTCTCGCTCACCGCGCCCGCCTCGTATGACATCCTCTGCGGTTTTGACGGTGAAACGACCGAAAAGAACGGCAGAAGGACGCTTTTCGTGCAGGCGGAGAACGTGCGGGAGGTCGCATTTGTCCTCGCCGAGGGCATGACCTGCACAAAGGGGGAGGCGGACGGCACGCCCGTCGAGTACTGGCACTTCCGCCGCGATGTCTCGGAGGAGCTCGGGGCCGCAACGGGCAGCCTTGCGTACTTTCGGAAGCAGTTCGGGGAATACGCCTATCCCAAATACGTCGTTGTGGAGACCGATCTTCCCTTCGGCGGCAGCGAACAGACGGCGCTCTCGCTTGTCTCGTCCTCTCTTCGCGGCGACGGTCTTGCTGCTGCAGTCGTTCACGAGACCGCCCATCAGTGGTGGTATGCGATGGCGGGCAGCGACGAGGTCCGCTCTGCCTGGCTGGACGAAGGACTTGCGGAGTACTCCGCAGCGCTTTATTTCGGGGCGGCGGAGGGGCGCTACCGGGAGCACATCGCGGCGGCGGAAGAGAGGTACCGTGCCTTTGTCTCCGTGCGCGAGCAGCTTTCGGACGGGGTCGATACCTCGATGGACCGCCCGCTCTCCGCATTTTCGGGCGCCTATGAGTACCGCAGCATCGTCTACGATAAGAGCGTCATCCTCTTCGACCGCCTCTGTGAAGTGCTGGGCGAAAACAAGCTGCTCGCCGGCCTTCGCCGCTGCTTTTCGGCGGCAAAGGGCGGGACTCTCTCCCCCGAAACGCTCGCAACTTCTCTTTCTGCGGGCGTGGACGTTTCGGGCATCCTCTCCTCCTTCCGCGAAGGGACTTGCATCATCTGAGAGGAGCGCTCGCCCGTGCCGAGATGTTTCCGCCCGCTGCCGAAAATTCCCCGAAAAAAATTTTTTATAAAACGGTTGCCAAATCGCCGCCGATGGGCTATAATAGGAGCGATAGCGTAGGAGAGCGGGTTCGATCTGCATTCTCCCGCACTATACGATCAAGGAGAGCAAAAAATGGACGACCCAAATAACCGATGTGTTATGACAACCGGTGCCTCTTCTGTGCGTAGAGTAAGCAGGATGCTTTGGATGCGAGCGTGATCTTTCCGCCCGCATGATATCGCATTTCCGGAACGCACAGAAGGTTTTCTGTGCGTTTTTTGCTGCCTTCTTCGGGAGACCCGAAATCCATTGCAAGGCGGAAATGCTTATGATCAATTACTTCAAGACGGTATCGGGGCGTATGGAGCGCCTCTCTGCGTACGAGAGGGACTGCTGGATCGATATGGTCAACCCCTCCGATGACGAGATCGAGGATATCGCGGCCCTCACGGGCATCGACGAGACGCTGTTAAAGGCCGCCCTCGATGAAGAGGAGTCCGCCCGTCTCGAGCGTGACAACAACGTCATCATGTGCCTCATGGATACCCCCGTCATCACCGATACCGACGAGGGCGACATCTACGAGACCATCCCTCTCTCCGTTCTCTCCAACAAGGAATGCCTCGTCACGGTCTGCCTGCGCGGCAATCCCGTGCTGGGCGGCTTTGTCTCCAACCGCGTCAGCGCCGATACGGCAAGGCCCACTTCCTTCCTTCTCTCCTTCATGATGGGCAACGCCAAGGTGTTCCTCTCCAACCTCAGGCAGATCGATAAAAAGTCGCTGCGCGTCCAGGCGGAGCTGCACCGCTCCATGAAGAACAAGGAGCTCATCCAGCTTCTGGCGCTCGAAAATTCCCTCGTCTATTTCTCGACGGCGCTCAATGCGACGTACAGCGTCTATACCAAGGTGGGCAGGCTTCCCTCCATCGCCGAAAACGAGGAATATCAGGAACTCTTCGAGGATATCCTCATCGAGGCCAAGCAGGCAGCCGAAATGTGTAATATCTACCGCGACATTCTTTCGGGCACGATGGATGCGTATGCCTCCGTCATTTCCAACAATGTCAACAGCGTCATGAAACTGCTCGCGGTCATCACCTTCGTCATCGCCGTGCCCACGCTCATCGCCAGCCTCTGGGGTATGAACGTGCCCGTTCCCTTTGAAGGAAACGTCTGGGGGTTCTGGATCGTCATCGGCATCGCCGTCGTTATCAGCGTCGTTGCGGCCGTGTGGATCGTGCACGCCACCAATTCCGTGCGTATCAAGACGCCGCGCCAGGTCAAGCGCAAACGCCGCGGCGGAGGAGATCACTGATGCCTCTTTTGCAGTATGTCTGCCCGTCCTGCGGTAAGCAGTTCGACGAGCTCGTGAAGAAATTCGACGAAAAGGTCGTCTGTCCCGCCTGCAGGGCGGAGGCACGCCGCTCGTATTCGGGGGAGATGTTCTCCGCAACGGGCAAGCCCGTCAAGCACTGCAGCGGCAACTGCAAGACGTGTTCGGGCTGCCATTGAGGGCTTTTTCGGCCGGCCAATATAATATGGATAGCGGAAGGGAGGCGCGCTGCCTCCTTTTTTGCGTATTTTGTGGAAGAGAGGCGGAAAGAGCCCGCATCTTGTGGCGCACCCGGGGTCGGAAAAACTTTCCGAAAAAAATTCCGAAAAAAGTCAGATTTTTTCCGAAAAACGCTTGACGAATGCTTATAGACGTGCTAATATATGTAAGCTGTCTCGCGAGGGTACGCAATGTGCCAAGCAGCAGCGTTTCGCTTGAGCGAAACTTCCGAAGATTGACAACTGAATTGCAAGAAAGCAAAAGTATAGAAGTAAGGCAAAGGAAATTCTTTTATTAAAAAAGAAAGGTTAATACGATTTTGCGAAAAGAACGATTAGTCGGATTTTTTGTGAAGAAGATAACCGAGTGAAGTGATAGAATTTTCGTTTTGAGAGACGAGTAGAAAGATCAAGCTACGAAGGGCTCACGGAGGATGCCTTGGTATATGGCGCCGAAGAAGGACGCGGTAAGCTGCGAAAAGCTGCGGGGAGGAGCAAACATCTTAAGATCCGCAGATATCCGAATGAGGGAACTCAGCGCGAGTAATGTCGCGTTACCG
>QAKM01000070.1 GCA_003343805.1 Bacillota bacterium
GTTCCGAAAACCGGGTGTTCCCGAAAGAGCTGCCAGCCATTCTGATAAATCTCTAACCTTCCCGCGCCCGCTTCTTCAAAGTGGAGAAGGTCGCGGAAGATGGAAAACACTTGCTCAGGGTAGAGCGCCGCAAGGGTGATCCCGCCCGCGCACAGGGCCGCCGTAACAACGGAGAGGCCGATCTTTCTGCGACCCTTCGCTTTCACGATAGCTGCCGCGGCGCTGAATAAGAAGACGAACAGTCCGACGGCGATCGCCGTGCGCGAAAGGGTGAGAACGACTGCACCGAACATGGCAGACTCGGCCAAAAGGAACAGCCAGCCGTGCTTCTTTCCAGCCGCCAGATACCCGCAGCCGGGCATCATCATGGCAATGGCCGCGCCGATGTTGTTGGAAATACCCCAGCCTGTGAAGATATCGGCCTTGTTCAGCTCTCCGTTCAACACGCCCCTGCCGTCCGCAAAGATCCACAGCACTTCCGCTGAGATCAATACACCCCCACAGAAGAGCATCCACGCAAAGTAATCTTTGGGCACATTCTTCCAATCCATCAGGAGCGCAAACAGGAAGTAGCAAAGACAGATCGAGAGGATCTCCAACGCCCCAAACGCGGGAGAGCGGAAATCGTACTCCTCATAGCCGATGCCGCCCAAGAGGTAAGCCGCTCCCAGGAGCACAAACCCAACGGTGAGTTTGGGAAACGTCAGCTTCACGGCTCCGCTGCGCACATCGGTGACCGTGCGAGCGATGAACAATGCAACGAACGTCGCCATTAAGATGATGATATAGATGAGGCCGTTTTCGGGGAAGAACACCGACTCCGGATTGCGGCCGGGATTGTTGACGACGGACGGCGTATAGTACAGCAACGGGATGATGCCCATCAGGGGATACAGTTCCCGGCTGAACAACAGCAAATAGACAGCGAACAGCCAGCAGACCGTATAACATATAAGCTCCAGACCGAAGCAGGACGTCAGAAGAAATAGAATGGTAAAAAAGAACAGGCAGTAAATGCTGCCGCATTCCTCGTTGACGGCGGCAACCGCACGGCTCTCTTTGATCCTCTCCCACCACCCCTTTCGCTCTCCTTCCAAATATGCCATCTCTTACACTCTATGCTGTAACATAAGAAAATCGCGCCCGACATTGGCTCGTCAGAGGCGCGCTGAAAGAAACGATATTCCAATCGTCTGCGATCTTCATCGTATTTCGGTCGGGCGTCTTTCTGTGCGCCCCGTTTGTCGCTTCGCAGTTCATAACATTACCCCATCGCGCCGTCCCGCCCCATGAGGGGGAGGAAAGCCGCCGTGTTCCCGTTGAAGAAATGTGATAAGTATGGGAATTTGTCAAACTTCACTTGACCGGGATGTGCCCCGAAGCGGACGGAAAGAAACGCCCTGCACCGAGAAAAGCCCGATCGTCATTTTAAAGAAGCCGACATCGTCCGACGCTTAGCAACAAATCCTAACAGAATATAACTATTTTAGCATAGAGAAAGAAGAAAGTCAAGCAAACCATTCAAGAAAATTTTGTCATATCCTATTTTTTACCCCCCCCCGCAATATTAAATATTCTTTAAAATTCTATGTCATGATCGCAAAAAAAGGCACCGGAAGTGACATCCGATGCCGTAAATAAGGATCCAAAACGATTCATTTGTTCTAAGGGCCGCTCAATTTCCCTTCTGCTTTGCCTTCAGATTTTCCCTTGCGGTCGCAAGCATGAGTTTGATCCGATTCTCCTGATTGACGCGCGTGGCCGAAGGATCGTAGTCAACGGGGACGATATTCTCGTTTTCAAACAGCTTCTTTAAGGTACGCACCGCGCCCTTGCCCGCGATGTGGTTGGGCAGGCAGCCGAAGGGCTGCGCACAGACGATGTTCTCCGTTCCCGTCTCGGCGAGCGCCGCCATCTCGGCGGGGATGAGCCAGCCCTCCCCCATCTTCACGCCCTGATTCATGACGAGATCGGCGCACTTGCGGAGATGCTCGAAATCGTGCACGGGTTCAAAGCGACTGTACTTTTTCATGAGGCGGATGAGCTTTCTCTGCTTGCCGTACAGCCAGCGGTAGGCAAACCCGAAGGCGGGCGTTGCAATGCTTCTCCTGCCGTAGAACCTGGCGTCGTTCAGGTTGTTGACGACACAGTAGAGGATGAAGTCCATGAGAGCAGGCACGACGGGTTCGCAGCCTTCGGAAAGCAGGAAATCTTCAAGATGCGAATTGCCGAGGGGGGAATACTTGACGTAGATTTCCCCCACGATGCCCACTTTGACTTTTGGAACGAGCTTGACAGGCACCCGCATGAACGCATCGAGGATATATTTTACATTGCGCGTAAACCGTCCGAACGAGCGGTCGTCGTAAGCGGAACGGATGAATTTGACGCACTCCTCGCGCGCTTTGGCGGCAGCACCCTCCTCCGTCTCATAGGGCTTGGTCTGATTGAACGCGCTCATGATGAGATCGCCGTAGAAGATGGCATAGCCGAGTTCGATGAGGAATCCCAGCGTGATCTCCAGCCCGTTGCCCTTTTCAAGCCCCGCAAAGTTGAGCGAGAGGACAGGAACTTTGGGGAACTCTGCCTTCATCGCCTTGCGGATGAGCGGGATATAGTTGCTCGCGCGGCAGCCGCCGCCCGACTGCGTGATCATCACCGCCGTGTGGTCGGGGTCGTATTTGCCGCTCTTGAGTGCATCGAGATACTGCCCGATGACGCAGAGCGCGGGATAGCAGGCGTCATTGTGGACGTGCTTCAAGCCCTCGTCAATGACGGCACGCCCCTCGTTTTTGAGCACCTCCACCTTATAGCCGTGCAGCCGCATGACATGGACGAGAAGGTCGAAATGCCACGGGAGCATATCGGGGATGAGGATGGTGTGCGTTGCCTTCATCTCGGGCGTAAATTTGGGATAGTCGTCGGTGAAATCGACAACTTTCTTTTCTTCCTGTTCTTTCATGCTTTCTTCCTCTCCCGTTCCGCTTTCTGTTCCTCGATGGCAGCCAGAAGCGAGCGAAGCCGGATCTTGACGACGCCGAGGTTGTTGATCTCATCGATCTTGATCTGCGTATAGAGCTTTCCGCGGCTCTCGAGGATGGAACGCACCTCGTCCGTCGTCACGGCGTCGATGCCGCACCCGAAGGAGACGAGCTGGACAAGATCGATGTTCTCGTGCCGCGTGACGAACTCCGCCGCACGGTAGAGGCGGGCGTGATACGTCCACTGGTCGAGCACGTTGACTTTGACGAGATTCCCCTCTTCAAACACGGCGTCCTCGGAAAGCACGGCAATGCCGAGCGAATTGAGGAGCTTGTCGATGCCGTGGTTGATCTCGGGATCGGTGTGGTAGGGACGGCCTGCGAGCACGATGACGTGCCTGCCCTCCCGCTCGGCCTCGGCAAGGATGCTCCTTCCCCGCTCCACGATGTCACGGTGGAACTCCTCCATGCGCGCCTTTCCTGCCCGAAGCGCCTTTTGAACGAGCGAGGAAGGCACCTTGTAACGCTTCAAAGCCCTGGTAAGCGTTCGGACGGCGCTCTTTTCCTCGTTGAGATCGACATACGGCATCACGAAATTCTCTTTATTCAGCCGCTCGTTGTTGGCCTTGAGAAGCTCCGCATAGTAGGCGACCACGGGGCAGTTGTAGTGGTTGGTCGAGTCGTGCTCGTCGAGATTATAGCTCTCTGCGGGATAGAAGATGAAATCGACGCCCATGTCGAGCAGGCTTTCGATGTGGCCGTGCATGAGCTTGGCGGGATAGCACGCCGTGTCGCTCGCGACGGTGTGCTGGCCTTTGAAGTAGAGTTCGCGCGAGCTCCGCTCCGAGAGCACGACTTCAAAGCCGCACATCTCAAAGAAGCTCGTCCAGAGCGGAAGCTGTTCGTACATGACGAGCTGCAGCGGAAGCCCCACCCTCCCCCTCTTTCCGGGAAGCCCCGAAGGGAGCGCGAGCAGCTTTTCGTACTTATAGGTATAGATATCCGGCACGTTCTTGGGCCGCGGGAGACCCGCGCCGCGCTCGCACTTATTGCCCGAAACAAAGCGGCGGCCGTCCGAGAAGGTCAGGATATTGACGGAGCAGTGCGACGTGCAGCCCTTGCAGATGACGGAGCGCGACGAATAGGCAAAACGATCGAGCTCGGCGGGCGTTGCGAGCGTGCTGATGAGCGTATCCTTTCGCGTGCTCTCCTTGGCGTAGAGTGCGGCACCGAACGCGCCCATCAGCCCCGCGATGGCGGGACGGACGACCTCTTTGCCCGTCTCCTTTTCAAAGGAGCGCAAAACGGCATCGTTTAAGAAGGTGCCGCCCTGCACGACGATGTGATCTCCGAGTTCTTCGGGCGTGCGCGCGCGGATGACCTTATAGATGGCGTTCTTGACGATGGAGGAAGAGAGCCCCGCCGAGATGTCCTCGACGGTCGCGCCCTCCTTCTGCGCCTGCTTGACGGAGCTGTTCATGAACACCGTGCAGCGGGAACCCAGCTCCACGGGGTGCTGTGCAAACAGGCCGAGGCGGGAGAACTCCTCGATCTCCATGCCCATCGCCTTTGCAAACGTCTGGATGAAGGAGCCGCAGCCCGACGAACAAGCCTCATTGAGCATGATGGAGTCGATGACGCGGTTCTTCACCTTGAAACATTTGATATCCTGCCCGCCGATGTCGATGATGAAGTCGACGTCCGGGTTGAAGTAGAGCGCCGCCTTGAAGTGCGCCATCGTCTCGACGACGCCGAAATCGATCTTTAAGGCCGCACGCATCATGTCCTCGCCGTAGCCCGTGACGCACGCGCCGCGGATGACGATGCGATCGCCCATCAGCCAATAGAGCTCTTTTAACTTATTGACGACGATATCGAGCGGCTGGCCGTTGTTGGACTGATAGTGGGAATACAAGATCCTGCACTCGGGCGTGATGAGCATGAGCTTGGTCGTTGTCGAGCCCGAATCGATGCCGAGGTAAGCATCCCCGCGATAGGTATGGATGTCCTCAAAGGAAAGATCGCTGCGCATGTGGCGCATGATGAACTCATCGTACTCCTGACGGGAGGCAAAGAGCGGCTCCCCCACCGTGATGCCGCTGCCGAACTTGGCGTTTCGGATGCGCTCCATGATGCAGGAGAGCTTTTCCGCCTTCTCTCCCTCGGCATAGAGCGCTGCCCCGATGGACATGAAGCAGGGCGCATTGTCGGGGAAGATGGCGTGCTCGTCGTCGAGCTTCAACGTCTCCCGGAACGCCTTCCTGAGCCCCTTCAAAAAGTACAGGGGGCCGCCCAGAAAGAGCACCGTACCCTTGATGCGGCGCCCCTGCGCGAGACCCGAGACCGTCTGATCGACGACCGCCTGCAGGATGGAGGCGGCGATGTCCGCCTTGCTCGCTCCCTGGTTGAGGAGGGGCTGGATATCCGACTTTGCGAACACGCCGCAGCGGGAAGCGATGGGATAGACGCGCTCTGCCCTGAGGGCAAGCTCGTCGAGCTCCGAAACGGTGACATTGAGGAGGGTTGCCATCTGGTCGATGAACGCACCCGTGCCGCCCGCGCAGCTTCCGTTCATGCGCTGTTCGGTGCCGCCCGTGATGAAGATGATCTTGGCGTCCTCGCCGCCCAATTCCACCGCGGCATCCGCATTCGGATAGAAGCGGCGGATGGCACCGAAGGCAGCCTGCACCTCCTGCACGAAGCCGATCTCCCCGCGCTGCGCAAGCCCGAGGCCCGCCGAACCCGTGATACAGGCCTTATACTCCCCATCCGGGTCGTTGAGCTTTTTCAGTTCTTCAAGGACACACTCCCGCACTCTGGAGAAATGCCTCACATAAGTGGACGAGAGGATATTCCCGCCCTCGTCGATCACACAGACCTTTACCGTTGTGGAACCGACGTCGATCCCAAGCAATTTTGCCATAGTATAAACCGTAAAATAAGGACTTTTGTAGATTAACTCCTTCGTATTATACCACAACACACCCGAAATGACAAGTATTTCACAAAATGTTCATTTTTCCTGAAAGCGCTTCCTACTGTCTGCGGAGGCGCTCATACTTGAGGCGGGTCGCATTGCCTCCGCGCAGATGGCGCTCGCTTAGATTGACCTTCAGGACCTCGTGTACCCTTCGCCAGAGAGCAGGCTCGATGGCAAACAGCCGCTCCGTCACATCCTTATGGACGGTCGATTTGCTCACCTGAAAGTGTGCCGCACACGCACGCACCGTGCAGCCTGTCTCGATCATGTACTCTGCACAGCGGATGGCCCGCTCCCGCATCTGATCCCACATCGACTTGTACCTCCTCCGTTCGATCAGTTCATCCTATGTCGAACGAGAGGAAGTTATGAAGAAAATGCGGCCCTTTCCGCTCTTTTTTCGCATCTTGACAGCGATCGGGCCGTATGATACAATGAAAAAAAAGGAGATCTTCGATGAACTACTGTGAAAAATGTTCGTGTGCGACGGAGGATGTCCGCTGCCCGCTCTGCGGCACGAAGAAGCTGCGGCCCGTCCGCGAGGACGACTACTGCTTTTTGACGGAGTGTGAAAAATCGTACGCGGCGGAACGCAAACGGGTGCTGGCCGCAGAGGGCATCGAGGCAGTGGGAGTCCCTTATGGGAACGGTTTCCTTACACAGGTCGCCCTGCCGCTCGAAAACGAGCGTCTGTACGTCCGCTTCCCCGACCTGGAACGGGCGGTCGGGCTGCTCAAACAGGAGCGCAACGAGCGGAATGACGTCTATCTCTCCTATGTACGGTCGCGGAAAGACGATCTCTTCGTTCCTGCAAAACTTGCAAAAAAACTGTGCCGAAAGCTGCACCTTGCAGAGGACGAGCTTGTCCCCTTCCTCGCCCGCGAGATCGCTGCCTCCGACGCGGTGTTTGACGGCGGGCGCATCGGCATGGAGGAAGCGCGTATGTACCTGTGCCGTTCAGAGCGCTTTGTCGTCACGGTCAATTCGGACACCTTCGAGGTGCTCGCCGTAGACCTCCGCAAGCGGCCGCGCTTTTAAGCGCTTTTGCGCGTCCTCTCCCGCGATTTCGGAAGCATTCCAAGAAGCTTGGAGCGATTCTGCCCCATTCGACGTTGAATTTTTCTCCAAGGTATGGTAAAATCAAGGCGACCGATCGGAAAGGAGGATCAATGGAAAACAATCGGATGGGCGAATTTCTCGCCGCCCTCAGGAAATCAAAAGGATATACCCAACAGGAGGTCGCAGATACCCTCGGCGTCTCCAACAAGACGGTGTCGAGCTGGGAGACGGGCGCTTCCTGCCCCGATATCTCCATGCTGCCCGTGCTTGCAGAACTTTACGGCGTGACGTGCGACGAGATCATCCGCGGAAAGCGGCTCAACACGGAAGAGGATCCGCCCTCCCCCGTCAGGCGGGAAAAGGCGATGAAACACCTGCTGCAAAAGCAAAAGAACAATCTCTTTACGGTATGCTGGATCGCGGGCGGGCTCGCGGGTCTTGCCTTCCTTCTCACGTCCATCGTCGGCTATGCCGCGCTCAAAAGCCTGCTTGCGTTCTTCCTCGGCCTCATCTTCCATGCGGCGTCCGTCATCACGGCGATCATCTGTATCGGGCGCATCCGCTTTCATGTAGGCGATCCGTGGGAGAGCGAACCTGCACTCCGCTTTTTCCTTTCGCTCAACCGCGCGATGTTCTGGATCGCCTTCGGAAATGCCGCCGTATTCGGCTTCGATCTGCCGCACTGCTTTATCCCGGCAGGAGCGGGCCTTCGGTTCGAGGGAGAAAACCTTCTCATCCAGCTCCTCTTTGCACTCGGCGCGGCGGTACTCGCCTTCCTCATCGGTTGCCCTATCCTCTTTCACCTTAGGAAAAAGCTGCTGCAAAGCGCCGCGGAACAGGGATCCCCGGAACTTTTAGGGTCGATCGCCACACTCTCGCGCAAGACCGCACTCTCAAGTTGGAGGATCAAGCGCCTTTCCCTCGTTGTGCTCCTCCCCTTTTTTGTCTTTGCAGCCGTATGCGGTGCTCTGCTTGTTACCGCCTCAAAGCTCGAAGTCAACTCATACATCTTCATTACCGAGACTATGCCCGCGGACTCGCTCGTCGGCTCCGAGCCCACACAGGATGGCCCCTTTTCCGCCGAGGAAAACAACGAATATACCCTCGTCTCGGAAGAAAAGCCTGCCTCCGACGACGAAACCGGGAAGTACAAAGTCGTCTATCTCTTCCCGGATTTCCCCGAAGAATGGCGGGAATACTATCTCACCGAAGAGACAGACGATGGTACCCTTGTGACCATCTGGAAATACCGCATTGCTGCCACTGAGACAGGAAAGATCTTTGAATTTTACGCCCTTGACTATGAATGGCAGGGCGGACTGAGCAGCGGCACGATCATCTATTATGGATTTAACGAACAATCACAGCAAGATGTCTACACCGCAACGCTCATCTTCGGCCCCACGATCCCCCAACAGCATGAGGTGAACCGCCAGGAGGCCGAGCTGAAAACCTTCTTGGGGCTTGCCGCAGGCTTCGGAGCACTTGCCCTCCTCTCCTTTGCCGTCACCATCCCCCTCTATATCAGACAGGAGCGAAAATTCAAAAAGACGCTATAATAGGTGCCGCGCGCCGCAGAAAATCTGCGGCGCGCGGCAAAGAAAGCCCCGCGGCGAAAGCCGCGGGGCAGTTTGCTATCACGGAGAAACTTAGAAGTCGACCTCGGTGTCGTAGTAGCAGCACTTGAGGAGCTTTTCCATCTCTTCCTGCGTGGGGATACGGGGATTGGAACCCGTGCAAGCGTCGCCGATCGCGTTCTTGGCGATCTCGGGAAGGCGTGCAAGGAACACGTCCTCTGGCACGAAACCCTGCTCGCAGGGATAGCTGTCCGCACCGTAATTCTTGATGCAGTGAGGGATGTTGAGCGCATCGTTCATGCCGCGGAGGTGCTCGATGAGAAGTGCGACCTTCTCGTCGTCGTTTGCGCCGCCGAGGTGCATATAATCTGCGATGACGCCGTAGCGCTTCTTCGCCGTCTCATCCTTGGCGTTGTAGGCAATGACCTTGGGCAGATACATTGCATTTGCCGCGCCGTGGATGATGTGCGCGCCATAGTCTGCAAAGGCTGCGCCCGTCTTGTGCGCCATGGAGTGGACGATGCCGAGGAGCGCGTTGGAGAACGCCTGGCCCGCAAGGCACTGTGCGTTGTGCATCTTGTCGCGCGCTTCCATATCGCCGTTGTAGGAGGGAATGAGCTCCTTCTGGATCATCTCGATCGCGTGGATCGCGAGAGGATCGGTGAAGTCGCAGTTCGCCGTCGAAACGTAGGCTTCGATCGCGTGCGTCATGGCGTCCATACCGGTGTGCGCGACGAGCTTCTTGGGCATCGTCTCGGCAAGGTCGGGATCGACGATGGCGATGTCGGGCGTGATTTCAAAGTCCGCGATGGGATACTTGATGCCCTTCTGATAGTCGGTGATGATGGAGAACGCCGTGACTTCCGTCGCGGTACCCGACGTCGAAGGGATGGCGCAGAACTTCGCCTTCTTGCGCAGCTTGGGAATGCCGAACACCTTGCACATATCCTCGAAGGTAATGTCGGGATACTCGTACTTGATCCACATTGCCTTTGCGGCATCGATGGGCGAACCGCCGCCCATGGCGACGATCCAGTCGGGCTGGAACTTGAGCATGGCCTCGGCGCCGCGCATGACGGTCTCGACGGAAGGATCGGCTTCGATGCCCTCGAAGAGCTCGACCTCCATGCCCGCCTCTTTCAGATAATTGACGGCACGGTCAAGGAAGCCGAAGCGCTTCATCGAGCCACCGCCCACACAGACCATTGCCTTCTTGCCCTCAAGCGTCTTGAGGGTCTCGAGAGAACCCTTTCCGTGATAAAGGTCTCTCGGTAACGTAAATCTTGCCATTGGTAGATACCCCCGTAGGTTATTTTTGAACGGTATTTCGTTCTTTCGGTTCACATTATACCGCCGAAACGTTGTTTTGTCAATACCCGACCCGAAAATTTTACACAGATTTTACATTTGGCGCATTCCCACCCCTCAGCCGTTGCAGCTTTCGATGAGTACGCAGTCGTAGAGGGTGGGATCGAAGGCGCTGTCGCTCGGAGCAGAATAGCGCTCGCCAAAGGTATAATCCTCGGGAAGACGGGTGGGAGCCGTTCCCGTCAGTTCGCGGAAGGTGCGGTTGAAGGAGCGGATGGTCGCAAACCCGCACGCCTCCGCGATCTCCGTCATCGTCATCTCCTTCCTCGAATGCAGAAGGCGGACCGCCCGGTCAACGCGGACATAATTTAAATACTGCGAAAAGGTCGTGCCCGTCACGGCCTTGAAGTAGCGCGAGAAGTAGGCATCGCTCATGCCCATGAAGGAGACGGCATCGGCGAACGTATAGTCGGCGCGGCGCTCCTCCACATCCTCCAGAAGCCGCTTGAAGGCCGCCTCGGTGCGGTCGCTCCCCAGCCGGTGGACGGTCGGCTCCCCGCGGAATACCCCGATCATCATCTCCTCGGCAATGCAGCGCGCCTCCTCACCGAAGAAGCGTTCGCGCGAGGAGATGACCTCTTTGAGGCGGCGATAGTACTGCGGGATGGGATAACGGCCGGATAGTTTGGGATCGGCAAGCTGGACGTCCTCCCAGAATGGAAGGATGCCGCTGTCGAACACGATGACGATGAGCACGGTATCCGGCACGCGGGCGCGCTGATAGTGCATCTGCCCGCTGTCGGTAAAGAGCGCCTCGCCCGCCCGCAGCGTGTGCTTTTTGCGCTCGCAGAAGATGTCGATCTCCCCTTGCTCGACATACACAAATTCACAGTCGTAGTGCCAGTGCAGCAGATTGTGGGAATTGCGGTATTTCCCCACCCACACTTTGCAGCCTTTCGGATAATTCCAGATCTCCCGTTTGGCGAGCATACAGGCCTCCATTGGTTGTTGTATTTATGATAATCTAAACCATTTCACTTGTCAAGCGGAAAATGTCAATAATTGTCTATCTTCCGACAAGAGGGTGCTTGCAAGCTGCGCCCTTCTGCGGTATAATGATAGTGCCGACAAGGGAAAGGCGGCGCCATCGTTCCGCTCTTTCCGAATACACCTGCCGGTACAGCACATTCTTTATTTCCCCCTATATCTCATAGCGAAAGAGCGATGGTTTTGGTCGCTCTTTTGCTATGACTTCGTTAAAAACGCCAAATCGGCGGAAAAATACATCGATTTTATAAGGAGCCAAACAGGAGAGAATCATGGAGACAGGGCTTTTGATCGAACAGCTTCTGGCGTATGCCAGAGCGCACCTTTGCATGAGGGAGGAGGACGAAGTGTACTTCCGCAACGTCCTTCTGTCCGTCTTTCACTGTGATGCCCCGCTTTCGGGCAAAGCAGACACGAGCGAGGCGGTCCGGGCGGACGTCCCCGATGCACTTGCCTCCGCTGTCGGTAAGTGCGCCCTTTCCCTCGGGCTTTGCGCCGAGGGCGAGGAAGAGCGCTTCGCAGCAAACATCTTCGGGCTCCTGATGCCCCTTCCCTCCGAAGTCAACCGCACCTTCCGCGCGATCTACAAAGAGAGCGGCCCGCAGGCGGCGTGTGACTATCTGTACGCGATCTCCGTCAAGAGCGGCTATGTGCAAAAGACGGCCATCGCCCGCAATCTGAAGTGGTCCTACGACGACGGAAAAAACGGGCTGGAGATCACCGTCAATTTAAGTAAACCCGAAAAGAACAATAAGGACATCGCCAAGCTCCTCTCGGCGCCGAAGGGGAACAAGTATCCCGCCTGCTCGCTCTGCCTCGAAAACGAGGGCTTTGAGGGAACGGCCACCCATCCACCCCGCCGCAACCTTCGCACGGTCCGGCTCACCCTCGGCGGAGAGAAGTGGTTCCTGCAGTACTCCCCCTATGCCTATTACGAGGAGCACTGCATCGCCATCAACGAAGAACACGTCCCCATGCACGTCGACGCCGGGACGCCCGCCAAACTTTTAGACTTTGTCGACCTTCTCCCCAACTACTTCATCGGGAGCAATGCCTCCCTTCCCATCGTGGGCGGATCCATCCTCAATCACGAGCACTTTCAGGGCGGAAAGCACATCATGCCCATGCACCGCGCGAAGATCGGAACGTATTATACGAGCAGCGAGTTCCCCTCCCTCACCATCGGTATCCTCGACTGGTACAACAGCGCCCTGCGCATCGAGGGAAGCTCCCGCGAAGAGGTGGAAGCCTGCACGGCAAAGATCATCGAGGCTTGGAAAAAATTTGACTGCCCCGAATGCAGCATCCTCAGCCATACGGGAGACACGCCGCACAACGCCTGCTCCCCCATCTGCCGCAAGGTGGGCGATACCTATTCGATGTCCGTCATCCTGCGCAACAACCGCACGGACGAGGCCTATCCCGACGGCATCTTCCACGTCCATCCCGAGCACCTCAACATCAAGAGCGAGGGCATCGGACTCATCGAGGCAATGGGGCTGTTCATCCTTCCGCCCCGCTTAAAACGGCAGTTACGATCGATCGCCGATCTGCTAACCGGCAGCGCCGTCTATGATGAAAAGGCGCTCGAAGATCCCGAAAACGATCTCTATCCCCACCGCAATATGATCAAGGAGCTTCTCTCCGAAGGGAAGGCCGCAAGCGAAGAAGAGGCCGAATCGCGCGTAAGAGACTTTGTCAACCGCACCTGCGCCGCCATCCTCGACAACACGGCGGTATTCAAGCAGGACGAAGCGGGACGGCGCGGCTTTGAGGCATTCATGCACACACTTGGATTTCAGGAGGTATGACGATGCAGAAATACGAACACTTTGAACAGCTTTTCGGCGCAGCCCCCATGCTCGAAGTGAGCGCCGCGGGCCGCATCAACCTCATCGGCGAACACGTCGACTACTGCGGAGGCAAGGTCATGCCCGCCTCACTCAACCTCAGAAGCACCGTCCTTGCAAGGCGCAACGGCACGCACGTCGTCCGCGTCTATGCAGACGATCTCAACGTCACGGCCGAGCTCAATCTGAACGATCTCGATCATTACAGGGGCCTCGGCTGGGGGAAATACCATGCAGGCGTTCTTTCCGTCATGAAAAAAGCGGGGATGCCGCTCGTCGGGTGCGACCTCTACTGTTCCTGCACCGTTCCCTTCGGGAGCGGGCTCTCCTCCTCTGCCGCCATCGAGGTCTCGGCAGCCGTCGTCTTTCAGATGCTTGCAGGCACCCCCTACGACCTCGTCCAAACGGCCGTCCTCTGTCAGAAGGCGGAGAATGAGTACTGCGGCGTCAACTGCGGCATCATGGATCAGTTTGCCTCGGCGATGGGGAAAAAGGATAAGGCGATCCTGCTCGACTGCAAGACACTCGACTATGAATACATCCCCCTCAAGCTCGGCCGCTATGAGCTCATCGTCTCCAACTGCAACAAGCCGCACGCGCTCGTCACGAGCAAATACAACGAGCGCCGCGCCGAAGTGGACAGAGCCCTGGAGCTCCTCCGTCCCCTCCTCCCCCACGCCGCGTGCCTTGCGGATATCACCCCCGAACAGTTTGAAAGCGCGAAGCACGTTTTGAGCGGAAAGCTGCTCGACCGCGCCACCCACGTCGTGGAGGAATGCGAGCGCGTCCGCAAGGCCGCAGAAGCCTTGAAGCAGGGCGACATCCTGACGCTCGCCGGGCTCATCAACGCCTCGCACGACAGCCTTTCCCGCCTCTATGAGGTCACGGGGAAGGAGCCGGACGCCCTCGCCTATGCGGCACGGGCGACGGACGGCTGCATCGCCTCGCGTATGATCGGGGCAGGATTCGGCGGCTGCACGATCAGCCTTGTCGAACAGGGGAAGACGGAGGCATTCAAGGAGGCAGTCGGCCGTCGGTATTACCACGAAACGGGCTATCATGCCTCCTTCTACGACACAAGCATTGAGGACGGCGTTACGATCAGAACGCTATAAGGAGAAAATACCATGTCACATATCTTAGTCACGGGCGGAGCCGGGTTCATCGGCTCGCACACTCTGGTAGAGCTGTTGAACAGTGGCCATGACGTCATCGTCATCGACAATCTTTCCAACGCGAGCAAGATCTCTCTCGAGCGCGTCAAAGAGATCACGGGCAAGGACGTCCTCTTCTACGAGGCGGACATCCGCGACCGCGCGGTGCTCGACCGCATCTTTGAGGAGCATCCCATCGACGCCGTCATCCACTT
>QAKM01000059.1 GCA_003343805.1 Bacillota bacterium
GCTTAAAACTCGCGGAAAGATTTTTGCGAAGCAAAAAGATTTTCGCGAAATCTTAGAGCAAGGCTGCGGAGATGACTTTGGAAAGGAGATGCAAGCAAGACAAGGAGCGCGCGGACTTGCCGTCGGGAGCTTACTGAAGCGTAAGTGCCAAGGCAAGACGCAAGCGCGACACCGTATTGCGCCGCAGATACTTTTCAAAGGAGGGCGGCCGTTTCGCGGGCGATGACGAGCTCCTCATTCGTCGGGATGACGAGCACCTTGACGCGGGAATCTGCCGCGGAGATCTCGTGGATCTGGCCGTCGTTCTTGTAGTCGTTGCGGCTCTCATCCAGCTTGACGCCGAAAAATTCGAGGCCGCCCGCGACCGCCGAACGGATGGTGGGCGTGTTTTCGCCGACGCCCGCCGTAAATACGATGCAGTCCAGCCCGCCCATCGCCGCCATGTAGGCGCCGACGTACTTCTTGCAGGAATAGGTGAACATATCGAGGGCAAGGCGTGCGCGGTCGTTGCCCGCCTCCTTGGCGGCCTTGAGGTCGCGGAAGTCGGACGAGACGCCCGAAACGCCCAGCATACCGCATTTCTTGTTGAGGTAGACGAGGCCTTCGTCCATCGTCATGCCCTTCTTCTTGCACAAAAAGTCGATGGCTGCGACGTCGATGTCGCCGCTGCGCGTGCCCATGGGAACGCCCGCAAGGGGGGTGAAGCCCATCGACGTATCGATGCACTTGCCGCAGTCCACCGCGGAGATGGAGGAACCGTTGCCCAGATGGCAGGTGACGATCTTGAGCTCTTCGGGCTTCTTATGAAGGTACTCGGCAGCCGCGCCCGCGACGTACTTGTGCGAGGTGCCGTGCGCACCGTAGCGGCGCACTTTATACTGCTTGTAGTCGTCGTAATCGATGGCGTAGAGGTACGCATAGTCAGGCATGGTCGCGTGGAAGGACGTATCGAACACGAGCGCCATCTTCTTGTCGGGCATGACGGCGCGGCAGGCGTTGATGCCGAGGATGGCGGCCGGGTTATGCAGCGGCGCGAGCTCGGCGATCTCGTCCATCGTCTTCATGACTTCGTCGGTGACGAGCGTCGTCTTGGTAAATGCCTCGCCCGAGGCGACGACGCGGTGGCCGACGGCGTCGATCTCGTCCATCGAGGAAAGGACGCCCGCCTCGCCGTCCACAAGTTCTTTGAGGACGAGGGAGATGGCTTCGGTGTGGTTGGGAAGTTCCTTTTCGATGACGTACTCCTGCCCCTTTGCCTTGTGCGTGAGCTTGCCGCCCGGGATGCCGATGCGTTCGCAGGTACCCTTGGCGATGACGCCCTCCGTCTCCATGTCGATGAGCTGATACTTGAGCGAGGAGCTCCCCGCGTTGATGACTAAGATCTTCATATTCTTATTTACCCCTCAGAGCGGCTGTGCCGCGATTTTATCTCGTTTGAAGTGCGGTGATGGCGACGGCACAGACGATGTCGCTCGCCTTACAGCCGCGGGAAAGGTCGTTCAAAGGTTTTGCAAAGCCCTGGCAGATGGGACCGATCGCCTGGAACCCGCCGAGGCGCTCGGCGATCTTGTAGCCGATGTTGCCCGCCTGCAGGTCGGGGAAGATAAAGACGTTGGCGTGGCCCGCGACTTCCGAACCGGGTGCTTTAAATTCGCCCACAGAGGGAACGATGGCGGCGTCGAACTGGAGCTCGCCGTCGATCTTGAGGTCGGGCGCCTTCTCCTTGGCGATGCGGACGGCCTCCTGCACGAGGGTGACGTTGTCGTGCTTGGCGCTGCCCTTCGTCGAGAAGGAGAGCATGGCGACCTTGGGATCGAGGCCCGCGATCTCGCGCGCGCTCTGGGCCGTTGCGATGGCGCAGTCGGCAAGGCCCTCTGCCGTGTAGGTGGGATTCAGGCCGCAGTCGGCGAAGACGATCTTGCCGTCCGGCACATACTCGTTGCCCGTGACGGGCGCGACCATGAGGTTGAAGCTGGAGACCGACTTGACGCCCGGAGCCGTCTTGATGATCTGAAGGCCGGGGCGCAGGGTGTTGGCCGTCGAGTGACAGGCGCCCGAGACGAGGCCGTCGACGTCGCCGCTCTTGAGCATGAGAGCGCCGAAGAAGGTGGCGTCCTTGGCCTGCTCTTTGGCCTGCTCCTCCGTCATGCCCTTCGCCTTGCGGAGCTCATACAGGAGCGCCGCGTACTGCTCGAGCTTGGGAGAGGTCGCGGGATCGATGATCTCGATATAGCTGAGATCGACGTTCGGATTGTTCTTTGCGATCTCCTCGCGGTTGCCGAGGAGCACGATGTGCGCGATCTTCTCCTGCGTGCAGATGGCGGCCGCTTCGACGACGCGCTTGTCCTCGCCCTCGCACAGGACGATCTTCTTGTTGAGGGCCTGCGCCTTCTTCTTGATCTCTTCTACGATGGTGCCGCTCTCGACGATCTTTCTGCCGAGCTCTTTCACCTTGTCCATAAAAGCCATGATGTTCCCTCCGAAATTTGCTTTCTTTTTCCCGCCGCTTCGTGTATAATCATGTTATCCGAAGGTGCGGGAAGCCACATACGGGCTCATTCCCATATATTATACACTATCCGGTGAAACTTGTAAAGTACTCTCCCTGCAAGTTTTTGCGATTTGACTGAAAAATCGGAGGCCGCCCATGCGCATCGCAGCAGTCGTTTGCGAATACAACCCCTTCCACAACGGACACAAGTACCAGCTCGAACGCATCCGTGAAGAGAGCGGATGCGACAAAATTCTATGCCTGATGAGCGGGTGCTTCACCCAGCGCGGAGACATGGCGCTGTTTGACAAGTACACGCGCGCCCGCCATGCCGTCGAGAACGGCGCCGACCTCGTCTTGGAGCTTCCCGCAGCCTTTGCCGCGGGCTCGGCCGAACAGTTCGCGCGCGGGGCGGTGCATATCCTCGCCTCCATCCCCGCCGTGAAGGTGCTCTGCTTCGGCTCGGAGAGCGGCACGAAGGAGGACTTCCTGGCGGCAGCGGGGGCGACGCTCTCCGAGGACAGACAGTTCAAGGCGCTCCTGAAAGAGAACATGAAGGACGGCACGAGCTATGTGAAGGCGCGGACGCAGGCCGTGCTCGCCCTCCACAAGGAGATGGACGAAAGGCTGTTCACGCAGCCCAACAACATCCTCGGCATCGAGTACTGCCGCGCCCTTCTGCAGGAGGGAAAGGGCATCGAACCCCTCCCCCTCGCGCGCGTGGGCGGGGGCTTCCGCGAGGAGGGGCTCCTGAAAAACTTTTCCTCGGCGACCGCCATCCGCAGCGCCGTCGCCCGAGGCGAAAAGAAGGAGAAAAAGCTCTTGAAGGCGAATGTGCCCCAAAACGTGTTTGCCGAGCTTGCAAGGACGGAGGCGGGGCGGACGTCCTACCCCGAAGCGGCGATGTGTGCGCTGCTCTCTGCTTCGCCCGAGGAGGTGTGCAGCTGCCCCGACTGCTCGGAGGGGCTGGAAAACCGCCTGCGCACGATGGCAAAGAGCAATTCGGGGTATGAGGCGGTGCTCGAAAAGTGCATCTCCAAGCGATACACGCGCTCACGGCTCAAACGCATCTTTTTGCAGAACTTTTTAAAGATCGACCGGAAGGACGTGCGGCTGTATTTGGAAAATCCCCTCTACTATAAAGTGCTTGCCGTGAAAAAGAACGGTGCGGAGGGATTATTGGGCGCGCTTTCGCAGGGCTCGTTCCGGCCGCTGACGCGCAAGAGCGACGTGCAGGGGCTGAAAAGAGAGGCGCTTGCCTGCTTTGAGCTGGATGCGCACGCCTTAGAACTCTACAACGTGCTCTCGCATGGGAACAGAAATGAGTTTGAAATGATACAAGTGTAGAAATTCACACTTTTTTGCGTACCGCAAAAAAGTCGTGAGGGGTGGGGGTTGAACATCTAAATTGCGTTATCGCCCACGAGCCTTGTTGTCATTCTAAGAACAATAAGCCTTTAGCAAAAGGCAAATTGGGGCCCGCAGCGGAGGGCAACCCTCCTCGCGGAAATAATTTTAGGGTTCGCGAATTTGTTTTGCAGCGCAAAACAAATTCCGTGAGGGGTGGAGCGTCACGATTTCAAGTAGTGGTTTCGTCCACGCGCTTTTCTGTCTTGATTGAACAATAAGTGCAAGTATGCACAAATTGGGGCCTGCTGCGCAAAAGCGTGGTTTTGCTTGCAGAGTTGAATTTTATTTCGCCGCAAATCTTTTCCTTCGGAAAATCTTCGCGGCGAGTTTTTTTACTCCTTCCGTCTGCTTCGCAGACACCTCCCTCTGAGAGGGAGGCAAGAGGAAGAGAGCGTGGCACTTCCCTCGATGAGGGGGCAAGGAAAGAGTGGAAACCCCGGAAAGTACTCCCTCCGTCACGGCACCGAAGCGAGCTTCGGATGCCGCGACACCTCCCTCGAAGAGGGAGGCAAGGGAAGGACGGGCACACAAGAGAGGACAGGGGCGCCGCGGCAAACTTGCCGCGGCGCCCCGTGTTATTCAGGTTTGGTTCCGCGCCCAGGCGAGCGCGTCGCGCTCGAGCGCCTTGACGAAGGCATCCTTGCCGTCGCAGTACGCCTCGATGTCGTAGGGGAAACGCGCGGCGAGCTCCCGCTTGAGCGCTCCGTACGCCTCCCGCGCAGCCGGGTGGGTGCGCAGATAGTCGCGCACGGCGAGATGGCGCACGATGTTCTCCCGATCGTCCGCCGCGAAGATGTGCACCTGGTGGGTGCGCTCGTCGCCGCCCTTGCGCAGATACCGCCGCCCGGGGATGCCGAACTCGCCCAGATATTCATAGCCGAGCGCTTCGAGCGCGCCCCGGCAGGCATCTGCCCCCGCGAGCGAACGCACGACGGGCAGGAAGTCGAGGATGGGCTTTGCGGCGAGGCCCTCCACCGCGGTGCTGCCGATGTGATGCACCGCAAGGCAGTTTTCGCCCAGCGCTCGGCGCAGGGACGCCGCCTCTTGAGCTGCCCTCTCCGGCCAGGTCCGGTCGTAAGGGACCACGATGACGTGCTGCGGCATACGGCCTCCTTACAGCGGGGTGATGCGCTCGCGGATGACGCCGAGGCGGTAGGCATCCAGAAGTTCGGTGAGCTCCTCGATGCGCGTCTGCATATGCCTGCCCTCGTCGGTATCGCGGATGGAGAGGCGGTCGCTCGTCTTCTGCACGACCTCCGTCGCCGAATGGATGTCCGTCTCGTTGCGGATGGCGTCCTCGGTGGAGCTGAAGGGCTCGTAGGCGACGAGGCGCATCCCGTACGAGTTGCTGACGAGCGTATAGCCCGCGATGCCCGTCTCGCGCTGATAGGGCCGCGACATCCCGCCGTCGATCATGAGCACCCGTCCGCCGCACTTGATGGGCGTTTCGCCGCTCTTTAAATGCACGGGCATATGCCCGTTGATGATGTGCGCCGAGGGATTGCTGCCGTCGAGGCCGAACTCATTGAGGATGGACGTGATGACCTTGTCGTTGTCGAGATACTTATAGTAGGCGCTCTTGGCTTCGTAATAGCAGGAGGGATCTTTGACGAAGTAGCGCTCGAACGTTGTCATGCGCTCCTTGCCGTAGAGGGGGGAATTTTCGTTTGCCCACAAGAACCACATGGTGTCCTGCCCGAAGCGGCGCTCCTCGCCTTCGGGAAGATAGTAGCCCTTGCGCACCCATTCTTCGAGCTTTTCAAACAGGGCGCGGCCGTGATAGGTCTCCGTCCCCACCTGCACTTCCTTGAAGGAGCCGTTCTCCTCGAGCGGGACGCAGCCGTGATAGAGAAGATTGCCGTTGCAGGGAAGATACATACTCCCCCTTGCAAAGAGGAAGGAGATGTGGCGCTGCAGCTTTTCGCTGCCCGTGAAGGAGGCTTTGAGCTTCTGCATGACGACCTCCTCCCCCTCCGAGAGGCGGTAGGGATCGGCGGGATCGATGGTCGGGAAGTTGCAGTCGTCGAGGGGATAGCGCTTGCCGTCGATGGTCACCGTTTTGCTTTCAAAGTCGATCTTGTCGAGCAGGCGGCGCTGTTCCATGTGGTACTCGGGGTGGCGGGCGATGAGCTGGCCCTCGAGCTTGAACAGGATGATCGTGATCGCCTTGTGGATCTTGCGGTCCATGTCGGGGTCGTAGGGATCGTAGCTCTGCGAGCCCGTGATCCTGAAGCACTCGCAGGGGTCGCCCGCGTAGGTATCGAGCGCGAACTTGGCGAGGGGCAGCAGGTTGATGCCGTAACCGCCCTCGATGGTGTTGAAGTTGCCGTACTTGGCCGAGATGCGCACGACGGACGCGATGCAGGCGAGGCTCCCGCTCGCCGCGCCGATCCAACAGATGTCGTGATTGCCCCACTGGAAGTCGACGTTGTCGTAGGTGAGGAGGGTATCCATGATGACGTGGGCGCCGGGGCCGCGGTCGAAGATGTCGCCCAAGATGTGGATGCGGTCGACGGCGAGGCGCTGGATAACGTTGCAGAAGGCGATGACGAAGGAGCGGGCGCGGTTGGTGGCGATGATCGCCGAGATGATGCCGTTGTAGTACGCCTCCTTGTCCTGCACCTCCTCCTTCTCGTTGAGGAGCTCCTCGATGACGTAGGCGTAGTCCTTGGGGAGCGCGCGGCGCACGCGCGAGCGCGAGTACTTGGACGTGATGCGGCGGTTGACGCGCACCAGGCGGTAGATGGTCGTCTTGTACCAATCGTCGAGCTCCTCCTCCGTCGCCTCCACGAGGGAGAGCTTCTGCTCGGGATAGTAGATGAGCGTGGCGAGCGACTTCTTCTCCTTGGTGGAGAGGGAATTTTTAAATTCCTCGTCGATCTTCTTGCGGATGGAGCCCGAGCCGTTCTTTAAGATGTGCAGGAAAGATTCGTATTCGCCGTGGATATCGGTGATGAAGTGCTCCGTCCCCTTGGGCAGATAGAGGATGGAGGAGAGATTGATGATCTCCATTGCGGCGTCGTTCGCCGTGGGAAATTGTACGGAGAGCTGTTCTAAGTAGCGTTTGTCTTGCATGAAGTCCCCCTTGCCGCAGGCCGGCGCCCGCAGGCATCGCATTCATCTATATTATATCGCATTTTTTGCGGCTTGACAAGACCCAAAATGCAAAAAATTTGCCCCCGGGCTGTTCCCGGGGGCAGGATCGGCGCTTTCAAGGCGGTCAGTCGCCGACCGTCGAAATGTTGTTCATGAAGAGCGCGCAGTTGCGCGTGAGGCCGGTCTGGCCCATCGCCGTGATCGTGAAGCCCGACTTGTCCTGCTCGTACAGCCAGGCGGGGCGCACGACGCCGTAGTAGGTGAGCTCGACCTGGGCGTGGTCGGAGAGGACGGTCACGCTGTCAAAGGTGAGTTTGATGTAGCCGTCGCCGTACATCAGCCAGCTTCCGACGGACGAGCCATTGCGCGTGATCTTGCCGTCCTCGGTGAGCACGACTTCGATGGAGTGCACGGCGTTGTTCTCCGAATAGCCGCTGTTGGAGAGGGCGATGAGCTTGAAGCGGCCGCCGTCCGTGAAGTGGAAGAGCTCCTCTTCCGAGACGGAGCGGTCGATCTCGCCGCCGTAGCGGTTGGGGTTGATGCAGATATCGCCCATACTGTTGAGATAGTACTGATGGACCTGCGACATGAACACGCGGCCGCCCGTGTTGTAGGAAGCGGTGCGGGTGATGTACGCCGCCAGGTTCATGCCCGAGGAGGTCGTGAAGAGGTCGTTGTGGCCGGGCAGGACGATGTCCGTCTCCTTGCTCGTGGCGGCCTTATCCTCCCAGGTGAAGCTGCCCATGTACATATTGCCCTGGTTGGAGGGCGCCGCGGGGCGCTCGTTGTACACCTCGCCGCCCTTGACGGAATGATAGCGGCCGAGCGGCGACTCGCTCCTGCCGCCCCACATCTGATAGGCGACGTCGAGGCCGTTGTAGGAGTGCATGGAATAGTAGTACGTCTTGCCCTCTTCGATGACGCCGTTCTCGTCGGAAACGGTGACGTTGTCGTGGCGGGCGATGACGGGCGCTTCCATTGCGCCCTGCGAGATCATGGTGCCGTAATACTCGGTGGAGACGTCGGTGCCGTAGACGTAGTTGCTGTACAGGGCGACCGCCTCGTTGCGGAATTCGCGCACCTCCTGCCAGGAGTAGAAGGTGTCGTCCTTATACATCTTGTCCTTTCTCAGGCCCGTCTTGGGATCGAGCTCGAGGATCCAGTTGCCCGTACCGAAGGAGCCGTATGCCATATACATCTTCCCATCCGTATCGTAGATGATCTGCGGGTCGATGGAGTTGACGTCGATGCTGCCCGCCGAGCCGTCGGGGATGCACGACTGCATCAGGACGCCCTCGTAGCGGAAGGACTCGGGTTCGAGCGTATCCGACTTCATCAGCACGATGCACGCCATGGAATAGAGCGTTCCCTCGATGTTGACCTTGGCGTTGGAGACGCAGCAGGTGTACAGCCAATAGCCGCCGTCGGGAGCCTTGACGATGTCGGGCGCCCACCACTGGACGAAGCCGGAGGCGTTGGTGCCGCCGATCCATTCCTCGATCTTGGGAATGACGGCGTTCGCGCCCGTTGACTTGCCGAGATAGTCCCAGGCGAGAAGGTCGGTGGAGCGGCGGATCTCGTTGCCCTGTCCCCAGCCCGTGGAGAAGATGTAGTAGGCTGGCGCGCCGTCCTCCTCCACCTCGATGAGGGAGGGATCGTGGCAGCCGCCGAGCAGTTTGCCGCCCTGCGAATAGTCGAGCGCCGTGCCGTCGTACTCGTTGCCCGGATCGGTGGGATAGGCGGGCACGACCTCGACGCGGAAGGTGTCCCCTCCCTTGAGCGTGAGCGTGAGCGTGCCCTCCGAGACGGCCGTGACCGTACCCGTTGCCTCGTCGTAGGTGGCGATGGTATTGGGATCGGAGACGGCGTTGCCCTCGGCATCGACCGCCGAGACGGACTGAGCGCCTTCGACGACGACCTGCGTATCCGCTTCGGACACGAAGCCTGCGCCGAGATTGTCGTAGCAGATGCGCGCCGCGGACGGCTCGTCCTCTGCATCCTTGCAGCCTGCGGCAAGGCCGAGCACAAAGACCGAGCCGAGCGCAAGCGCCAGAACTTTGCTGAGCTTGTTCAAAATTCCCCCCTTCCGATGCAGGGCCATCCGCTCCCCAAAGCGCCGGCCCTTCCGCACCGTGATCGTTTTGTTTTATTTTACCATAAAGTGTTTCAGATTGCAAACGAACAGAGATACATTCTTTCGGAAATCGGTGAAATTTTACGAATCGGGGAGCGGGCGGAAAAGACAAAGCCTCTCCGCTCGGGGAGAGGCCTTGCCTAAGTGAGAGAATATGAAAAAATTATGGAGTGTAAGCTGCTTCCTGCGCTTGCAAGCATATCATACCCCATCCTCGTGTATTCTGCGTGAAAACCCGATTAAAAGAGGAAGAATTTCGGGGGAAATGGCGTGAAATAAGGCAACTCCTTCAGTCTCATCATCGGCGTTCGCCGAATGATGAGACAGCTCCCTCGGGGAAGGAGCCAAACATAAGGTGACTCCTTCCGCCCCTTCGGGGCACCTCCCTCGGAGAGGGAGGCGAGGGAGATGCGGTTGCTGCGACGAGGAGGCAAGAGAATGGCGAAACTCCGGCAATTACTCTCTCCGTCACACTGCCAGGCTTAACAACCCCTCCGTCTTGCCTTTGGCAAGACACCGTCTCGGCGGCGCAAGGGAGACGCCGCCTCGGTCGCGGTTTTTGCCCACAATGGCAAAAACCGCAGTTCGCCGTGCGCGCACGCCACACCGTGGCGTGCGCATAACGCGCGGCTCACCCCTTACACAGGGGAGGCTATAATGAGGCATTACAAATACTTTGATGCGATGGTTTGGGCGATGCGGAGGCCGTCGGCCGCCGCCGAGGTGATTCCGCCCGCGTACCCGCAGCCCTCGCCGCAGGGATACACGCCCGCAATGCCCTCCGCCTCGAAATGTTCGCCGCGCAGGATGCGGACGGGCGAGCTCGTGCGCGATTCGACGCCCGTGAGGACGCCCTCGCAGGAGGCGAAGCCCGAGAGGCGCAGGTCCATATCGGGCAGGGCGGCGCGGAGGGAGGTGCACACGGCGGGCGGGAGATAGGCATCGACGGGCGCGAACGCGGTGCCGCGCGCATACGAGGGTCTGACCTCGCCGAAGTAGTAACTCTCCTTTTTTGCGAGGAAGTCGCCCACGAGCTGCACGGGGGCAAGATAGCCGCCCCCTGCCGCCAGATATGCGGCGCGTTCGATCTTGCGCTGGAAGGCAACGCCCGCCAGAGCGCCCTCGCCGAAGTCCTCCTTCCTCACCTGCACGACGAGCGCGGAGTTGGCGTTGCGCTCATCGCGGGCGAAGTTGCTCATGCCGTTGACGACGACGCCCCCCTCCTCGGACGCAGCCGGGATGACGACGCCCCCGGGACACATACAGAAGGTGAATACGGCGCGCTCCGAGGCGTGCGAGACGAGCTTATAGTCGGCGGGCGGGAGCGCCGCGTAGCCTTCGCCATACTGCGCCCGCGAGATGCGCGACTGCAGGTGTTCGATGCGCACCCCCACCGCAAAGTCCTTGGCCTCCATCGGGAAGCCGCGCCTTTGCAGCAGCTCGAAGGTGTCGCGCGCGCTGTGGCCGACGGCGAGGACGAGAAGGGAGGCCTCCTCCCACGCGCCGTTCACGGAGATGGCGGTGAGCGCGCCGTCTGTTATACGCACGTCGTCGAGCTTGCTGTTGTAACGGATGGTGCCGCCGTGTTCGAGGATATAGCGGCGCAGATTGGCGATCACGAGATGCAGCCGGTCGCTGCCGATGTGCGGGCGGCCGAGATAGGCGATCTCCTCGGGCGCGCCGAACTCCACGAAGGTCTCTAAGATCTCGCGGTGGAAGGCGCTGTTCGTCTGCGTATAGAGCTTGCCGTCCGAAAAGGTACCCGCACCCCCTTCGCCGAACTGCACGT
This sequence comes from Bacillota bacterium, assembly GCA_003343805.1. Taxonomy (GTDB): domain Bacteria; phylum Bacillota; class Clostridia; order Christensenellales; family Borkfalkiaceae; genus Gallimonas; species Gallimonas intestinavium. Next base: position 10,921 of record QAKM01000059.1, read on the forward strand.
TGCTGTCCGGATCGAGGACGCCCGTCTCAAAGAAATGTCGGATGTCCTCGGCGCGTTCCTCGACGGGCTTGCCGCGCTCGAGAAGGACGGGAGTCATGCCGTGCCGGAGGAGGCGCAGGGCGCAGAAGAGGCCCGCGGGGCCTGCGCCCGCGATGTAGACGTTGGGCGCGGGACGGGTGATGCGGGGATAGGTGCGCAGGGGCGGCTGTTCGGGACGGGAGGAGCACTCCACCGAGTACACCCACTTGATGTTTGCCTTGTCGCGCGCGTCGAGCGACTTCTTTAAGATACGGAAGTAGCGGACGGGGGCGTGCAGCTTGCGTTCGCACAGTTTGAGAAGTTCGGTCTCCTTCTTCCCCGGCCGCAGGGTGAGATCGTGATAGACTACCGGCATGAGAGCGCCTCCGAAGCGATGTAAGCGGACGCGAACGCCCACTGCAGGTTGTAGCCGCCGCAGTCGCCGTCCACGTTGAGCATCTCCCCCGCAAAGAAGAGGTTGGGCACGAGGCGGCTTTCGAGCTCGTCCGTGACCTCGGAGAGCGGCACGCCGCCCCGCGTCGCCTGCGCGTAAGCAAAGCCGAGCGTGCCTTTCACGGAGACGGGAAAGGCCTTGAGAAGGCCGGACAGGCGGCGCCTGTCTCCGCCGCTCATTTTGTAGAGGAAGCGGCCGAGCCCGTTGTTGACGAGGCACAAGAGGCAGTCTGCCCCTTCCCCCCTGCGAAGCGCCGCTTCGATGCGCTCCTTCTCCACATCGGGAAGGAGGTCGAGGACGGCGGTATCGCCCGCCTCGGCATAGGAGGAGGCGCGAAAGACGGCGTCGCCCGAGAGGCCGCTCTCCGTGAAGAGCACGTCGCCGCGCACGCGGCAGACTTCCTTCCCCGCGCGCAGGATGGTGAGGCCGGCGTCGATACGGATGCCCTTGAGGCCGCGCACCTCGCCCGCATCGCACCTGAACTGCACGAGGACGGGAGAGAGGGGCAGCACGGTGTGGCCCAAAGGTTTTACGAGGGAGAACGCCGAGCCGTCCGTGCCGAAGTTGGGCGCGGCGCACCCGCCCGCAGAGAGGAGGACGGCAGAGAAGCGCTCCGTCCCCGCCGCCGTCGTCAAGGCAAAGCCGTTTTTCTCTCGTTTGAGGGAAATGACTTGGGAAGAGAGGCGGATGTCGGCATCGAGGCGGTCAAGTTCGCGGCGGAAGAGGTCGGTCACGGCCGACGCCTGCCGCCCCGCGGGATATACCCTGCCGCGCGCATCGGGCAGAAAGATGCCGCCCATTGATTCGAGAAAGGCGATGGTCTCGTGCGGGCCGAAGCGCGCCAGAATGCGGGCGAGCTTCCCACGCCCGTCCGTGTGATAGTATTCCGCCCCCATCCGGAGGTTGGTGACGTTCCCCTGCCCGTTGCCCGTGGCAGAGAGCTTGCGGCCGAGGCGGTCGCCCCGCTCGAAGAGAGTGACCGGCCGTCCCGCCCGCCGAAGGCGCACGGCTGCGGCAAGGCCCGCCGCTCCGCCGCCGATGATCGCAATGTTGTCCATGAGAGTATTTTACAGCAAATGAAAAATTTTGTCAATGATTGACAGACTGCGTTTTTTGTGATATACTATGAATGAATTTGAAATATTGGGGGTAACAAAGGATGAAACGCCCTGCCGTGAAAGTCAAAGTGACTCCGCTTAAAGAGGAGCCGGAGGAACAGAAAGCTGCAAAGACCGCCGTGAAAGCGGAAAAAACGGCATCGAAAGCCGCGCCAAAGGCCACACCGGAGAAGGCAGCGCCCAAGAAGGCGGAAAAAGCTGCAGCGAAGCCCGCCCCGGAAAAGGCCGCGGCGAAGACTAAGCCCGAACAGCCCATCGCAAAGGCGGCTCCCGAAAAGAGTGTGCCCCAAAAGGCCGCAAAAGCTGCTTCCAAGACAACCGAAAAGGCCGCTCCGAAGGAGGAGAAACAGGAGCCGAAGGGCTACAGCGGCAAGTGGGTGATCTCGCAGGCAAACGGCGGATACACCTTCGAGCTGCGCGCCTCCAACGGAGAAACCATGCTTACGGGCGGGCACTACACGACGCTCGCGGGCGCCAAGAGCGGCATCGAGACGTACAAGAACAACATCCGAAAGGGAAATTTCCGTATCGTGCAGACCAAGATGGGAGATTATATCTTTCAGCTTCTGAATGCGAGCGGGAAGCTGCTTGCCTACGGCGCCGACTACAACACGCGCGCCGGCTGTGAGAGCGCGCTCGAATCCACCCGCCGCTTCGCCGCGACTGCGCCCGTCGAGGTTTCGGAATATTGAGAAGACGCAAGGAATTTTTCCCTCGAATGCTTGACAAAGGGGAAAAAGAGTGATAAAATAAAGGAGCAACAGAGGGACGCTGCATTTCAGCGGTCAGCCCCGAGTTCGATCAAATAACCGTCTCCGACAGGTACCAGCTATACGGGCGGTTATTTTTTTATGATCAGATAAATCTTGTCCTTAGTAACTCTGAAGGAGAGGATAACTCCCTGCTCGACAAGTGCGAGCAAGAGGCGCAGAACCAAAAGATCCATAAGATCACCCCCCTTTGAAGGAAATTCTCATAATTTCCCCCGAGTGGGGCTAACCGCCTGAATGCAACGTCCATGTTGCTCAGTTCAGATCATACCATCTTTTTTGTGTGTTGTCAATTTATTTTTGTAAAATTTTGCCGCGGCGGCCTGTACGGGTCGCCGCGGCGTTTTTATGCAGATTATTCTTCGGGGGTGGCGCGGACGATCTCGCGCGAGGAGGAAATGACGGAGAAGAGCTCCTTCAATGCGTCCGTATCGGCGAACTCGATCATGCCCTCGTCGGCAAGCTGGGCGAACTTCGGGTCGATGGGAAGGCGCGCCGCCGCGGGGAACTTGTGCTCCATCGCAAGCGCCGCCGCCTTGCTCGGGCCAAAGGGTTCGATCGTTCTGCCGCAGCCCGGGCAGGTGAGATAACTCATATTCTCCACAAGCCCCAAGACGGGGACCTTCATCATGTCCGCCATGTTGACCGCCTTCTTGACGATCATCTCCACAAGGTCCTGCGGGGTGGTGACGATGACGACGCCGCTTAAGGGGATGCTCTGAAAGACGGTGAGCGGCACGTCGCCCGTTCCCGGGGGCATATCGATGAACATGATGTCGACGTCGTCCCACACGACGTCCGTCCAGAACTGCTGCGCCGCGCCCGCGATGAGCGTGCCGCGCCAGATGACGGGATCGTCTTCATGCTCTAAAAGCGAATTCATCGACATCATCTGGATGCCGCTTCCCGAGACGAGGGGATAGATCTCCCCTTCCGTGCCGCGCGCCCGATCGTGCACGCCGAACATTTTGGGGATGGACGGGCCCGTGATGTCGGCATCGAGCACCGCCGTGCGGAGACCGAGCTTGTTTGCGTGCGCCGCTAAAAGTGCCGTGACGAGCGATTTGCCCACGCCGCCCTTGCCGCTTGCGACGGCGACGACGCGCTTTACCTTCGCGTCGGGGTGAAGGGGCTTGATGAAGGACTGCTTATCGCGCGAGGAACAGTTGCTGCTGCAGGAGGAGCAGTCGTGCGTACATTCTGCCATAGATCTTTGCTTCCTTATCGTTTTTCCCGCCCATTGTACTCCCTTTTGAAGGGAATGTCAAATCATTTGCGCATATTGAGGGCATAGTAGCGGCCGCGGCGCGCCATGAGCTCCTCGTGCGAGCCCTCTTCGGCGATGCCCTTGTCGGCGATGTAGAGGATGCGGTCGGCCTTGCGGATGGTGGAGAGGCGGTGCGCCACGATGAACGCCGTCTTGCCCGCAAGGATGGTGTCGAGCGCGCCCTGGATCAAGAGCTCGGTCTCCGAATCGATGGCGCTCGTCGCTTCGTCCAGAATGATGATGCGGGGGTTTTTGAGCACGATGCGCGCGAAGGAGATGAGCTGCTTTTCCCCTGCCGAGAGCCCCTCGCCGCGCTCGCCGAGCTGGGAGAAAAAGCCTTCGGGGAAACGGGCGGCAACGCGGTCGGCAAAGATGCGCCTGGCCGCCTCGATGCACGCCTCGTCCGTCGCCTCGGGGGTGCCATACCGGATGTTATCGAGAATGCTCCCGCGGAAGAGGAAGGGCTCCTGCATGAGGACACCGATCTCCTTGCGCAGGGAGTGCAGCGTGACGTCCTTGACGTTGTGCCCGTCCACGGTGACGCTCCCCTCCCCCACGTCGTAAAAGCGGGTGAGGAGGTTGATGACTGTCGTCTTGCCCGCGCCCGTGGGGCCGACGAGGGCGATCTTTTCGCCGGGGCGGACGTGCAGATCGAAGTGTTCGAGGACGGGGATACCCGGCTCGTAGCCGAACGTGACGTCGTTGAAGTCCACCCTTCCCTCGATGTCGTGCAGGACGGCGGCGCCCTGTTTGTCCGCAATGGAGACGGGGGTATCGATGGTCTCGTAGATGCGTTCGAGGTTCGCCGAGACCTGCGCGAGCTGCTGCAAAATGGCGGTGATCTGCAGAAGCGGCTCCGAGCACAGCCCCATGTAGAGGAGGAAGGCGATGACGGTGCCTGCGATCGAGGCGTCGCCCGCCGACATCAGGGCGAAGGCGACGGCGTAGAGGGCGAGCGTGCCCGCGTTCCAGAAAAATTCCGAGACGGGCGCGTTGAGCTCGTTGCGGCGCACGATCTTCATCCACGTCTTAAAGCTGTCCTCCTGCAGGTCGTAGTAGACCTTCTGGTTGTAATCGGAACGGTTGTAGTTCTTGATGACCTTCTCGCCCATGATGGATTCGACGATGAAGGCGTTGCGGTTGCTGTTCTTGGCGCGGTGGGTGCGGAAGAGCTTCCTCACCGCCGATTTGACGAGCAGAACGCACACGGTGAGCGGGATAAGCGCCGCGTAGACGACGGCCGTCAGAAGCGGGCTGATGCAAAGCATGAGCACGGTGCCGACGACGATCTTGAGGACGCTGACGATGGCATCGAGGAGATAGGACGTGAAGAAGTCGGCGAGCTCGTTGATGTACTCGGTGACGCGGATGGAGATCTTGCCTGCGGGGCGGGTGTCGTAGTACTCGAAGGGGAGCTCCTGCAGATGCGAGAAGATCTCGCGGCGAAGGTCGGTGATGATGCCGTGCCCCACCGTCCCCATGATGGAGCGGTAGAAATAGGGCAAGAGCGCCGTTAAAAGCCCGATGCCGGCGAGCCCCGCCATGTAGAGAAGGAAGGTGCGCGTCCGCGCCTCCTCCATCGGGATGACCTCGTTGATGACCGCGCGGATGATGGCGGGCGGCAGGAGGGAGAGCACCGAGGAGAAGATGAGAAGGAAGAGCGCCGTCAAGAACAGTTTTTTGTAGGGCGCGATGCGCTTTAAGATGCGGCCGAGGTACTTGACGTCCACCTTGTCCGTCTTGACCTCTTCGTCCATGAAATAGGTGTTGCGCTTCACAGTTCCGCCCTCCCGTACGAAGAATCGTCGAGCTGTCCGTCGCTCGTCTGCAGGTGATAGACCGCCGCGAACGCGCCGTTCTTTGCGATGAGTTCCTCGGCCGTGCCCCGCTCGATGATCTCGCCGTCGCGGAGATAGATGATCTCGTCGCAGTCGAGGACGGAGGAGACGCGGTGCGCGGCGATGACGAGCGTGCTGTCGGGGCAGTGTTCCTTGATGGAGGTGAGCACGCGGCGCTCCGTCGCCATATCGAGCGCCGAGGAGGCGTCGTCGAGGACGAGGACGGGCGCGCCCTTGATGAGCGCCCGCGCGATGGAGAGGCGCTGCTTCTGCCCGCCCGAAAGGCCCACGCCGCGCTCGCCCACCACCGTCTCATAGCCCGCTTCGAGCTTGCCGATGAACTGGTCGGCCTGCGCGATCTGCGTGGCGCGCACGACTTCCTCTTCGGGAACGTCGGGATGCGCGAAGGCGATGTTGGCGTCCACCGTGTTGGAGAAGAGAAAGACGTCCTGGAAGACGTAGGCGAACTCCGAGCGGAGCGCCTCTAAGGAGTACTCGCGGATGTCGGTGCCGTCGAGGGTGATGTCCCCCGCCGTCACGTCGTAGATGCGGCTCAGGCTCTTGAGAAGGACCGATTTGCCGCTGCCCGTGCCCCCCATGACGCCCAGCTTCTTGCCGTAGGGAAGATCGAGCGTGATGTGCTTTAAGACGGGCTTTTCGCCGAGGGTCAGAGAGACGTCCTCAAAGCGGAAGTGCGGCCTTTGCGGCGCGGTGCGGAGGGCGCGGCTGTCGTGGATGGCGCCCTCTTCGGTGAGGAACTTTTTGAGGCGCGCGCCCGAGACGAGCTGATTCTGCATCATGTAGAAGGAGCGGCTGATCTGCATGATGTGCGAGATGATCTTGGTGACGTACGTTGTCGCCGCCGTGAGCGCGCCGAGGGCGATGCTGCCGCTCAAAACGAGCGCGAACGCGACGCACACGGTGCCCACATACCCCACCTGCTGGCAGAGCGTGAAGATGCTGTTGTATTTGGCGGAGAGCCTGGCTTCCTGCTTGTTGAGGGCATAGACGCGCTCGTTGTCGCGGTCGAACTTGTGCATCTCCGTCTCTTCGCCCGCGAAAGAGCGCACGATGCGCACGGCGTCGATGTTCTCCTGCACCGTCAAATTGATGGCGGAATAGCTCTCGCGGATCTCCTTGAAGAGCACTTTTGCCTGCTTCAGATAGCGCACGAGCGCCACCGTGAAGAAGGGCGCGACGGCGACGGGGAGGAAGAGAAGGCGCCAGTCGAGCATGGTGAGCGTGACGACGGAGAGCACGATGACGATGACCGAGTCGAAGATGTTTAAGATCATGCGCGAATACAGCTCCTTGAAGGAGATGGTGTCGCGGTTCATCGTGGTGAGGAGCTCGCCCACGTTGTAGCGGGAGAGCGTTTCGCCGTCGAGCTCTAAAAGTTTGGCGTATGTTTCGGCGCGCAGCGTGCATTCCATCGAGACGCCGCACCACTGGAAGGTGACGTTCTTCGCATACAGGAGCACGATGCGGACGAGAAAGACGCCCGCAAACAGCAGGACGAGGTGCAAAAAGAGCTCCCCCGAGGCAGGCGCGCCGAGACGGCCGTCGAAGAGGAATTGAATGAAGCCCTCGTCGACGGGCGAGGAAGGGTCGTAGGCGATCACATAGTCGATGATGCCCGCCGAGAGCAGGGGCAGCAGCAGGTCGCACAAAATGGCGATGAGCGAGAAAAGTTTGACGAGGATGTCGAGCGGAAGATATTTTTTCCAATACTTCCAGCCGAAACGGAAGATGTCCATGAGGCACCTCTTGAGGGTCGAAAAAATGGTTTGGGGGGAGGGCGGTTTGTACTCCTTCCGCCGCGCGCCCGCAAGAGCGGGCGCGCGGCACCTCCATTGACAGGGCTCCCGCAAAGATTTTGCGAAGCAAAAGATTTGTGGGAAAAGGAGACGCAGGCGCGGAAAGCGTGGGGATGGCGTGAGGCATCCCCCGCACTGCACGCCTTGCGGCGACGCGGCGGCTCTCTCAAAGAGGGCGCCAAGGAGGGAA
>QAKM01000027.1 GCA_003343805.1 Bacillota bacterium
CGACATCACCTACGGTACCAACAACGAGTTCGGCTTCGACTATCTGCGCGACAATCTGAAGTCCGACTTAAAGCTCATGGTCCAGCGCGAACTCAACTTCGCCATCGTCGACGAGGTGGACTCCATCCTCATCGATGAAGCGCGTACCCCCCTCATCATCTCGGGCAAGGGCGAGCAGTCCTCCGCCCTCTACGAACAGGTGGATAAGTTCGTGCGCACCCTCACGGGCGGCTTCGACGACGATCTCAAGGACGCCGAGGAGCGGGCAGGCAGATCCCGCAAGGACCGCGAAGAGGCAGGGGAGCGCAAGCTCGCCAAGGCCGAGGAACTGCATTGGGACTATGTCATCCAGCGCAAGGAAAAGCAGGTGCAGCTCACCGAGTTCGGCGCGGAAAAGGCAGAGAAGTTCTTCAACGTCGAAAACATCGCCGACATCGCCAACGTCACCCTGAACCATCACATCCAGCAGGCCCTCAAGGCGCACAAGCTCTTCCACCTCAACGAAGAGTATATCGTGAAGGACAACGAGATCATCATCGTCGATGAGTTCACGGGCCGCCTCATGATCGGCCGCCGCTATTCGGACGGCCTGCATCAGGCCATCGAGGCGAAGGAAGGCGTCAAGGTGCGCGAGGAGAACAAGACGTTTGCGACCATCACCTTCCAGAACTACTTCCGTCTCTATCACAAGCTCTCGGGTATGACGGGTACCGCCAAGACGGAGGAGGGCGAGTTCCGCACCATCTATTCCCTCGACGTCGTCGAGATCCCCACCAACCGCCCCGTGCGCCGCAAGGATATGCCCGATAAGATCTTCTCCACCGAAGAGGGCAAGAAGCGCGCCATCGTGCGCGAGATCGTCGAGCGGCACGAAAAGGGCCAGCCCATCCTCGTGGGTACCGTCTCCGTCGAGAAGTCGGAAGAAATTTCCCGCCTTCTCCGCCGGAACGGCATCCAGCATAACATCCTGAACGCAAAGAACCACGAACGCGAGGCGGAGATCGTCGCTCAGGCGGGCCGCTTCAACGCCGTCACCATCTCCACCAACATGGCGGGCCGCGGTACCGATATCCTGCTCGGCGGCAACCCCGAATACCTTGCCAAGAAGCGCCTGAGAGAGGAGGGCGTCGATCACGAGACCATCGAGCTCGCGACCTCGTATGCCGAACTCGATGAGGCGACGCAGGCCGTCCGCGACCGCTACGATCACCTCTACAAGACCTACAAGGCGCAGACGGACGAGGAGAAGAAGAAGGTCATCGAGGCAGGCGGTCTCTGCATCATCGGCACCGAGCGTCACGAGGCGCGCCGCATCGACAACCAGCTCCGCGGCCGTGCCGGCCGTCAGGGCGACGAAGGCGTCTCCGTGTTCTTCATCTCCCTCGAGGACGACCTCATGAAGCGCTTCGGCGGCGAACGTATGAAGGCCATCTACGAAAAGAGCAAGATGGAAGAGGACGAGTGCCTGGAGGCAAACGTGCTCTCCCGCCTCGTCGAATACGCCCAGAAGCAGATCGAGGGCAGGCACTTCGCTGCCCGCAAGAGCGTCCTCCAGTACGACGACGTCATGAACCAGCAGCGCATCATCATGTACGGACAGCGCATGAAGGTGCTGCGCGGCGAAAATGTACACGAACAGGTCATAAAGTACATCCCCGACTATGTGGAGAGCACGGTGCGCACCGCGGTGAACACCGACGTCGAGCCCTCCAAGTGGAATGTGGATGATCTCAACCGTGCGCTCGAACAGCGGCTCCTGCCCGAAGGCACGAACTATGTCACGCAGGAGAAGCTCGAAAAGTGGGACTATGACGTCGCCATCAAACAGATCACCAAGCGCACCGAAAAGGCGTACGAGGAGAAGATCGCAGATCTTCAGAAGGAGACGGGCATCAACTTCGGCGATGTGGAGCGCCAGATCCTCCTTCGCAATGTCGACCGCAACTGGATCGACCACATCGACGCGATGGATCAGCTCCGCAAGGGCATCGTGCTCCGCGCCTACGGCCAGACCGATCCCGTCATCGCCTACAAGCAGGAAGGCTCCGCGATGTTCAACGAGATGATCGAACGCATCCAGACGAACACCGTCGCCATGCTCCTGAAGGTGCGCATCGAAGTGCGCCAGAGGCCTGCGACCCGCGTCCTGCCCACGGCGTCCCGCTTTACGCCCCGCCCGCAGCCTGCGGCAGAGAATGCTCCCGCCGCAGAGGCACAAAGGCCCGCGGCAAACGAAGCGCCTGCTCAGGCACCCGTGCAGAATGCGGCATCCGCGTCCGCGCAGAGTGCAGCTCCCGCGGCGCCTCACCTTCCCGGGCTCGACGCGGCAGGCATCCCCGATCTTCCTCCCGCCGTCGATGTAGACAGCTTAAAGACGAGCGGGGAGAGCAAGTTCAATCCCGCCTCCATGCCCAAGCGCAAGAAGATCGGCCCCAACGATCCCTGCCCCTGCGGCAGCGGGCTCAAGTACAAGAAGTGCCACGGCAAGCCGTAATGCCCCGTCCCGCACGCGATCACTGACATCCCATCCCGATCTCCGAGTTTCCCTCGGAGATTTTGGGGTATTTGCGGGCAATGCGCCGGAGGCCGATCGCCCGCGCCGAAAGGAGAAAGTATGTTCAAAGCAGACGATTACAGACTCAAGATCAAGGAGCTCGAGGAGACGCTCGGCGAGGCAAAGTACGCCCTCGATATCGACGCCATCTCCGAAAAGCTCAAGGAATTAAAGGCTGAGCAGGAAAAGCCGGAAGTATGGCAGGATCTCGAGCGTTCCGCCAGGATCGGACGGGAGATCTCCTCCATCGAGGGCAAGATCGCTTCCTACATGAAGGGCCGCAAGGCGCTCGACGATGCGGGGGAGATCATCGACCTCATCGAAGAGACGGAGGAAGAGGAGCTCGTGCCCGAGCTCGACCGCATGATGGCGGACGCCGAGAAGGACATCGAAGAGATGCGCATCCGTGCGCTCCTCCGCGGCAAGTACGACGGCAACAACGCGCTCATGTCGCTGCACGCGGGTGCGGGCGGCACGGAGGCGTGCGACTGGTGCCAGATGCTCTATCGTATGTACTGCCGCTATGCCGAAAAGAGCGGCTATAAAGTGACCGAGATCGACCGCCTCGCGGGCGACGGAGCAGGCCTTAAATCGGTGGATTTCAAGGTGGAAGGGGAGAACGCCTACGGCTATCTGAAGGCGGAGATCGGCGTGCATCGCTTGGTGCGCATCTCTCCCTTTGACGCCAACAAGCGCCGCCAGACCTCCTTTGCCTCCGTCGAGGTCATGCCGGAAGTGGACGACGACGGTGAAGTCGAGATCCGCGACGAGGATATCCGCATCGACGTCTACCGCTCCTCGGGCGCAGGCGGGCAGAAGGTCAACAAGACGGAGACCGCCATCCGCATCACGCACTTCCCGACGGGTATCGTCGTCACCTGCCAGAACGAGCGCAGCCAGCTCCAGAACAAGGAGATGGCGTTCAAGTATCTTCGCAGTAAGCTCATCGAAAAGCAGATCGAGGAGCGCATGGCGGCGGAAGCGGCGCTCAAGGGCGAGACCAAGAAGATCGAGTGGGGTTCGCAGATCCGCTCCTACGTCTTCTGCCCCTACACCCTCGTCAAGGACCACCGCACGGGCTACGAAGTGGGCGACGTGCAGGCGGTGATGGACGGGGACATTCAGGGCTTCATCATCGACTACTTGAAGAAGTCTTGACCGAACCCGCTTTTCATCTGCGTCGCAATACTTTGTCGAGCTGCGGCAACCCTCAGTCACTTACCTCTAAGTAAGCTCCTTCGGGTTTTCCTCGCTCTCCTCGTCTTGCTCGCATCTGAAAAGCGAAGCATCCTCGCCTGTGTGGAGGACTGCCTTATCACCATGAACACCATTTTTCCGCGCGTGCTGAAAGAACAGCCGCTCATCCTCGGGATCGAATCTTCCTGCGATGAGACCGCCGCCGCCGTCATTTCGGGCAGGCGGCTTTTGTCCGATGAGATCGCCTCTTCCGCCAACATCCAGGCGCTCTACGGGGGCGTCGTGCCGGAGATCGCCTCCCGCGCCCATACGGACGCCGTCGATCTCGTCGTCGAACGCGCCCTCCGATCGGCGGGCGTCCAAAAGGAGCAGCTCGATGCCGTCGCCGTCACCTACGGGGCGGGGCTTTTGGGCGCGCTCCTCGTGGGGCTCTCCTTCGCAAAGGGCCTTGCCTACGGGCTCAACATCCCGCTCATCGGGGTCAACCACATCCGCGGCCATCTCTCCGCGGCGTATCTGGAGGACGAGACGCTCCGCCCGCCCTTTGTGACGCTGCTTGCAAGCGGCGGGCATACGGCGGTCATCTACACAAAGTCCGCGCTCGAGATGGAAGTGCTGGGCGGCACGCTGGACGACGCGGCGGGGGAGGCGTTCGATAAAGTCGCGCGCGTCCTCGGGCTCCCGTACCCAGGCGGTCCGCACATCGAGGCGCTCGCCCGCGAGGGAAGCCCCGTCGTGCATATGCCCAGGATGCTCAAGGGGGAGGGTGGCTACAACTTCTCCTACAGCGGTTTAAAGACCGCCGTCATCAACTACTGCCACACGATGGAGCAGCGCGGGGAGGCATGGAGCCGTGCCGACGTCGCGGCCTCCTTCCAGAGCGCCGCGCTCGACATCCTCGTGCAAAAGACCGTCGAGGGCGCGCTCGAAAGAAACGTCACGACGGTGACGGCGGGCGGCGGGGTCATCGCCAACGGGTACCTCCGCGATAAGCTGACGGAAGCCTGCAGGGCGCACGGGCTCAGACTTGTCCTGCCCGTCAGAAAGCACTGCACGGACAACGCCGCCATGATCGCCGCCGAAGGGCTCATCCAATACGAGGCGGGCCATTTCTCCCCGCTGTCCTTGAACGCCTGCGCCAGCATCCCTTTAAGATAGTTTAAAAAAGCAGAAAAACGTCCGCGCCGTTTCAACGGGGCGGCGTTTTGTTTATATAATAGTGATATCATCCGGGAGGCAACTTATGAAAGTTCTGATGGTAAACGGCAGTGCAAAGGCTGCGGGCTGTACCTTTACGGCGCTCACCGAGGTGGGCAAGGCCCTCAACGAAGAGGGCATTGATTACGAAATGTTCCAGCTCGGCGCAGGCCCCATGCGCGACTGCATCGGCTGTCTGCAGTGCTCGGACAAGGGCTGTGTCTTTGACGACGACAAGGTCAACGAGTTCTTGCAGAAGGCGCGCGAGGCGGACGGCTTTGTATTCGGTTCGCCCGTCTACTATGCGCATCCGAGCGGCCGCATCCTCTCCTTTTTGGACCGCGCCTTCTATGCGGGCAGCCGCAACAGCGCGGGCAGTCCCTTTGCGGGCAAGCCCGGGGCGGCGGTCGTCTCGGCGCGCCGCGGCGGCACGACGGCTTCCTTGGACGTCCTCAACAAGTACTTCACGATCGCCTCCATGCCCGTCGTGGGCTCGTCCTATTGGAACATGGTGCACGGCAGCAAGCCGGAGGACGTCCTCGAAGATAAGGAAGGCCTCCAGACCATGCGCAATCTGGGGCACAATATGGCGTGGATGCTCAAAAACCTGCACGAAGGCTTCCCTCCGCAGGAGAAGGGCGCGCGCACCAACTTCATCCGCTGAGGTGATTTATGTTTCGTGAAATGAGAAGGGCAGAGCGCGCGCTGGACAAAGAGGCGTGTGAGGACATCTTAAGCCGCGGCGAGACGTGCGTGCTCGCGCTCATGGGCGACGACGGCTATCCATACGCCGTGCCCGTCAACTACTGCTATACGGACGGCAAGGTCTACATTCATTGCGCGAAGGAGGGCCACAAGCTGGACGCGATCCGCCGCTGCGATAAGGGGAGCCTGACGGTCGTCGGTTGCGCCGAGATCTTGCCCGAGAAGCACTCCACGCACTATCAAAGCGTCATCGCATTCGGCAGGTTCCGCATTCTGGAGGACGAAGGGGAGATGCGCCGCGCGCTTTCCCTCTTTGCCGCCCGTCTTGCGCCCGAGGAGAGCGAAGAGGCCCGCCTTCGCGAGATCGACCGCTGGTTCCCTTCCGTCTCCGTTCTGGAATTTACACCCGAGCATATTTCGGGAAAGTGTTCTCTTTCTTGCCTCTCTTCCTGAGAGGTTCGCAGGCGCTTTTTCCCTTGCCTCCCTCTCTGAGGGAGGTGCCGCGCGCCCGCTCTTGCGGGCGCGCGGCAGAAGGAGTCACCTCATTATAGGCGCCTCCTCGGGGGGAGCTGTCACGGCGTTCGGCTTTCCAAGCCAAACTTGTTTGTAAGCATTCATCGGCCGAATAACTTTGCCGATTGACTTTTCGCCATCCCCCAAAAAATACGCCGCCGCGCGCCCATCGGGCGCGCGGCGGCTTTCTGCTTTGATTCCTTATTTTTCTTCGTCTTTGGACGTCTTGGCGGGCTTTTTCTCATCCGCCTTCGAGGCCTTTTTCCCGTCGTCCTTTTCGTCGTCCTCGTCCGATCTCTTCTTCTTGGGCTTCTTGCCCTCGTCGTCGTCCTCGTCCTTGGGCTGTTCCTTCTTGAAAACGCGCATCTGTTCGATGCGGTGCTCTGCAACGCGGAGCACTTCGACCTTCACATACTCATCCTCGCATTCGGCCGTCGTGCCGTCGTCGGGAACTTCGCCCAGCATCTCGCACACATAGCCGCCGAAGGTCTCGTAGTCGTAGTCCTCCTCCTCGTCCTCGGGGAGCTTGATGCCCATCGCCTCGATCACTTCATCGAAGGGCGCAAGGCCGTTGATCTCCCATTCGTTCTCGCCCACCTGCTTGATCTCGAACTTGGATTCCTCGCCCTTCTCGTTGAGGTCGCCGACGAGCAGCTCGATCAGATCGTGCAGCGTGATGATGCCGTTGATCCCGCCGTATTCGTCGAGGACGACCGCAAAGTATTCGCGCGTCGTCTTCATGCGGTAGAAAAGGTCGTCCGCCTGCATGGTCTCGGAGATGAACATGGGATCGACGATCGCCTGTTTTTTGACGTTTTCGGGCGACTTGTCGTCGAGGCGGAAGTAGATCTTCGTGTTGAGCACGCCCGTCACGTCGTCGATGTCCTTGCCGCAGACGGGATAGAAGGTATGATAGCTCTTCTTGATGGTCTCCTCCCAGACGGAGGGATCGTCGCGCTCGAAGAGGAAGTCGACGTCTTTGCGGTGCGTGCACACTTCGCCGACGTCGTTCTCCTTGAACTCAAAGATGTTCTGGATGAACTCGTTCTCCTTCTCGTCGATGGAGCCCTTCTCGCTGCCCGCTTCCGCCATGAGCATGATCTCCTCTTCGGTGACGTCCTCGCCCTGATCTTCGGGCTTGATGCCAAACAGGCGCAGGATGCCGTTGGAGGACACCGTTAAGAGCCATACGAGGGGAGCAAAGAGCACCGAGACAAAGCGCAGGATGCCCGAGAGCCCGCACGAGACTTTCTCGGGGTTGCGCATCGCGATGCGCTTGGGCACGAGCTCGCCGAACACGATGGAGAAGTAGGAGAGCACGAGCGTGATGAGAATGAGGCAGATGGTCTCGAGCACCTCAAAGCTCATCGCAAGCCCCGCGTTGATGATGGCCTGCGCGAGGGGTTCTGCAAAGTTGTCCGCCGCGAACGCACTGCCGAGGAGGGATGCGAGCGTGATGGCCACCTGGATGGTGGAGAGGAAGCGCGAGGGGTTTTGCGTGAGGCGGACGATGCGTCTTGCTCTGCGGTTGCCGTCCTCGGAGAGCTTTTCCATCTTGGTCTTGTTGGCGGAGACGACTGCGATCTCGGCACAGGCGAAGATGGCGTTGAGGGCGATGAGTACGACCTGCAGGATAAGGGATATGGCTATGTCGCCGGGATTCATGGTGAGTTTCGCATAAGGGCATTTGCCCGTAGGTGGAAGCGGAAAAGGGGGAATAGATTGCTCTTCCGATTTTTTACAACACAAAAAACATAACCCGCTCCCGCTTTACGCAAGGCAAGTTATGTTCCGAAAAGGCACTGTGAAGTTCCGCGATCGTCGCGGCACGCTGCTTTCGCTGCCGTCCACTATGCTTTGTTCCTCCTATAAAGCTATCATATCATGAATGCCCCTGCTTGTCAACTGTTTTATGAAAATTTTATTCAAATTCAGGGGCCGCGAACTCATCGCCTGTTATTGCGAATACAATCGAATAGAATACAAAAAGTTTTTTTTGGAATATCGTTCATCTGAACTGCATCAAACACATACACAGGTATTTGTTTGCTATAAAGGGAAATGGTATGAGGCGCCCGATAACACCTCGCCGCTGAACTTCGGGGAAGCCGGATGTGTCGATGCGGAAAAATGTGTTCTCACACTGATCGAAAGTTTTGTTGCCTATTTGAAAAGTATTTTGAAAAAATATGATGAAGCGGCTTTTCTTGTTAAAGAAGTGACTTGCCCTGTTCCCAATGGTATTTCAGAGGAGGAATATTTAGAGCTGGTCCGGCATGGTTGAGCCGCCGCGCCACCCAATAACGCCCGAGCACATCCGTTTTCCCGCCCATGCGGCGAAATTCTACCTGTATTCGACAACCTTCTAACCGTGGTGGTTGACTTTTCCTCCTTCTTTTTCTATACTGAAATCGAAAAGGGAGGGAAAACCGCATGACGGCATTCGGAAACTTTTTGTATGAACTCCGCAAGGAGAGGGGCATGACACAGCAGGAGCTTGCAGATCAGCTCCACATCACCAATAAGGCGGTGAGCAAGTGGGAGACGGGGGTATCGCTTAGATAAAGATACCACACCAATCCCACGCTGACTTTTGCTCAACCGATACAGCCGGAGGGCTGGATAACAAGAAAAGGCGGTAT
>QAKM01000066.1 GCA_003343805.1 Bacillota bacterium
AGCAGATGCGTGGGAAGAGGAGACGCAAGCCGAGCGGTCAAGCCGCGAGGAACGCAGCGGCGGGCCTGCGGGCTTAGCGGCGACGAGAGCGCGGGCTCTACTGCGCGAGACGGTGGCTTGCCGAAGGCAAGACGGGAGGGTTGTTGAGCTCGCGCCCCTCAAAGTTCTCCCGTCAGCGCGGCAAGCGCCGTCTCCCGCGTGCCCAAGAGCCGCACGGCGGGGGAGAGCACCCGCCCTTCGCTCGCGCCGCCCAACACGCCCGCCGAGCCCGCGCCGCCCGATGAAAGCGCGCCGCCCAAGCTCCAACGCTCGGGCTCGTCGAACAAACTCAACTGCCGTGCCTCGTCCTGCTTCGCGCCCAACGCAAGCAGTCCCTTCACGGCGCGCTCGTCCTTGGCGCCCAGATACTTTCCCTTGCAGGTGATGAAGTGCTTCGCCCGCTTCAGAACGATGCGCATCCGCTTCAGGTCGTCAAAGTCGAGCGTTGCATACCGCCGTGCCTCGGTGATCTTATACGCGCCTCTGCCGCCGATGCCCGGCACGCGCAGCAGCATCTCGAGGGGCGCGGTGTTCACTTCCACGGGGAAGTGCTGCGGGTTCCGCAGCGCCCACGCGCACTTGGGGTCGTATTCGAGGGGCAAATTCTCTCCCTCGGGCGCGATCTCCTCCGCCGTAAAGCCGTAAAAGCGCAGCAGCCAGTCCGCCTGATAGAGTCGGTGCTCCCGCAGTTGTCCCACGGGGAGCGTCGGCAGCAGGCTGTCCTGCACGACGGGCACATAGGAGGAATAGTACACGCGCTTGAGCCCCATCTTTTGATAGAGCGCCTCCGAAAGCCGCACGATGCGGCTGTCCGGCTCGGGGCTCGCCCCCACGATGAGCTGCGTCGTCTGCCCCGCGGGCAAAAAATGCCCCTTTTTGTGTTCTTCCTTAAATTCCGCCTTCTCCTTCACGAGCTGCCGCATGGGGGAGAGCAAACTCTCCGTCGACTTCTGCGGCGCCAGAAGTTTCAGGCTCGCCTCGGTGGGGAGCTCCAGATTGTAGCTCATGCGGTCGGCGTATCTTGCGGCCTCCGAAACGAGCCCCGCATCCGCCCGCGGGATGCCTTTTAAGTGGATATATCCGTGAAAGCGGTACTTGGTGCGCAGCAGCTTCACCGCGGCAAGCAGCCGCTCCATCGTAAAATTTGGCGTCTTTTCCACGGCGGAGGAGAGGAACAGCCCTTCGATATAGTTGCGCTTGTAGAAGTCGAGGGTCAGCTCGGCGATCTCCTCGGGCGTCGCCGAAGCGCGCGGCACATCGGCGTCCGCGCGGTTGGGGCAGTAGCGGCAGGAGTAGATGCAGCGGTTGGAGAGGAGGATCTTCAAAAGGGAGATGCACCTCCCGTCGGGCGTGAAGGAATGGCAGCAGCCCGCAGGCGCCGCGTTGCCCATGCCGCCGCCGTTCTTTCGGCCGCTCCCCGAGGAGGAGCACGAAACATCGTACTTCGCGCTCTCCGTCAGAATTTTCAGCTTTTCCTCCGAGATCATACCCCTATTATAGCACGCGCGCCGCCCGATGTCAAACAAACGTTCGAGAAAATTTTTGCAAACGGTCTTGCCAACGGCAGAAAATTATGCTATAATAGCACAAAAGAACGTTGAAATTGTGAATATTTCACGAAACATTCACCGCACGATGAAGTTCTCTTTATCACCGCGGGGTATAATGTGGCGTAAGATACGGAAAACCATGAGGAGGCGGAAGATGAAAGTATTGATCGTAGACGACGAAGAGATGATCCGCGCGGTCCTTCGGGAGTACATCGAGTTTGAGGACGGCGAAGCGGACGAGGCACAGGACGGCATGGAGGCCGTACGAAAGGCGCGCGAAAACAATTACGACATCATCCTCATGGACGTGATGATGCCCAAGCTCGACGGTTTCTCCGCCGTCAAGGAGATCCACAAGTTCAAAAATACGCCCGTCATCATGCTCTCGGCGCGGGGCGAGGAGTACGATAAGCTCTTCGGCTTCGAGATCGGCTCGGACGACTATGTGACGAAGCCCTTCTCCCCCAAGGAAGTCATGGCGCGCATCCACGCGGTCATCAACCGCTCGCAGGGCGCCGCCGCTCCCAAGCGCGACGTGTACGAGTTCGAGGGCCTCAAGATCGACATGGTGGGCCGCAACGTCTATGTGGACGGCGAACGCGCCGACCTCACCCCCAAGGAGTACGAACTTTTATTTTACTTCGTGGAAAACCGCGGGGTGGCGCTCACGCGCGAGCGGCTTTTGAACCAGGTGTGGGGGTACGATTTTTACGGCGACGACCGCACGGTCGACACCCACGTCAAGATGTTGCGCGGAAATCTGAAGCAGTACCGCAAATTCATCGTCACCCTGCGGGGATTGGGATATAAATTCGAGGCGTAACCATGCCCGCTTTTTCGGCGCAAAAAACGCGAAAGCCGCATAAAAAATTTC
The DNA here is from genome assembly GCA_003343805.1 of Bacillota bacterium. Lineage (GTDB taxonomy): Bacteria > Bacillota > Clostridia > Christensenellales > Borkfalkiaceae > Gallimonas > Gallimonas intestinavium. Next base: position 2,464 of record QAKM01000066.1, read on the forward strand.
AGCCCAGGAGCTTCAACCTCAATCTCATCCTTTGGGTGAGCTTTTCCGTGTTCACGATCGTCGTCATCGCCTTCTTTGCCATCGTGCAGAACGTGCAGATCGAATTTCAGTACCGCGACCAGACGGAGCGGGATCTGCGCGACGCGGGCGAGGAGATCGTGACGGCGGCCATCGAGGACGACATCTTCTTTGTGAGCAGCGATCTCTCGCGGCGGCTCCTCGCCATCGCCAACCGCTACAACGTCAGCATCTATCTCTTCACGACGGACGGCCGCTTCGTCTTTCCGGAGATCCCCTCGGATGAAACGGATAAGTACCATGCCATCTACGAGGAAGTGCGCTCCCGCCTCGGCGAGGGCAACTTTGTCTCTCCCTACGATACGGGCAGCGGCAGTTACGCCTATGCGATGCGCCTCTCGCTCGCGGGCGGGGAGTGGTATCTCTATCTCGAGAGCTCCACGGCGCACATCGCACGGGCGATGAACGAGATGGGCTGGCTCTCCCTCATCACGGCGCTGTTTGCGGTCGCGCTCGCGTTCGTGGTCAGCGGGCTCGTCTCGATGGTCATCACCAAGCCCATCAGCGAGGTCGCCGAAAAGGCCAAGGAGCTCGCCCGCGGCAACTACGAGGTGAACTTCGAGAGCGAGACGTACGCCTGCCTCGAAGTCAAGGAACTCTCCGAATCTCTGAGCCGCGCGAGCGCCGAGATCTCCAAGGCCGACAAGATGCAGAAGGAGCTCATCGCCAACGTCTCGCACGATTTCAAGACGCCGCTCACCATGATCAAGGCGTACGCCTCCATGATCCGCGAAATTTCGGGCGACGACAAGACAAAGCGCGACAAGCACGCGCAAGTCATCATCGACGAAGCCGACCGCCTCGCGGCGCTCGTGGGGGACGTGCTCGATCTCTCCAAACTGCAGGCGGGCATCGAGAAGGAGGAGTTTTCCGTATTCAACCTCTCGGAGGACGTCTACGCCGTCACCAACCGCTTCGATTTCTACGTCGAAACGGAGGGCTATACCATCCACACCGACATCGACGACGATCTCTACACCTTTGCGGCGCGCGGCAGGGTGGAGCAGGTTTTATACAACCTCATCGGCAACGCCATCAGCTACACGGGCGAGGACAAGAGCATCCTGGTGCGCTTAAAGGCAGGCAAGGACTGCTCGCACTTCGAGGTCATCGATACGGGCAAGGGCATCCCCAAGGAGGAGATCGACACCATCTGGGATCGCTACTACCGCTCGAACGAGGCGCACAAGCGCCTGAAGCGCGGCACGGGGCTGGGGCTCTCCATCGTCAAGAGCATCCTCGTAAAGTACGGCATCCGCTTCGGCGTCAGGTCGGAAGTTGGGAAGGGAAGCTGCTTCTGGGTGGATTTCCCGCTCCCCAACGGCAGAGAAAACAAGATCAACTGATCGTTCGACCTCTCCTCCCCGGAGAGGCCTTTTCACTGTTTCTTTTTCTTGCCTCCCTCTTTGAGGGAGGTTCCCCGAAGGGGCGGAAGGAGTAAATGCCGCTCCGCGCCCGTCAATCCCGCGCCCGTCAATCCCGCTCCGCGCTCATCCATATCCTGCCCGCTCCGTGTCTGCCCCGCGTTCATGCAGAAAGAGTTGACAATTTTTCTCCGATATGCTATACTGCTCCCTCGGAAATAAGAGAGGTCATTTCATGTTAGAACTTCAGAATATCAGCTTCGAGGTGGAGGAGAACGGCCAAAGCAAGCGCATCTTAAACGACGTCTCCCTCACGATCGACGAGCGCTTCGTGGCGATCACGGGCCCCAACGGCAGCGGCAAGAGCACGCTCGCCAAGATCATCGCGGGCATCCTCGCGCCGACGGGCGGCAAACTCCTCTTCAACGGGGAGGACATCACATCCCTTTCCGTCACCGAGCGGGCAAGGCGGGGCATCTCGTTCGCCTTCCAGCAGCCCGTGCGCTTCAAGGGCATCACGGTGAAGGACCTCATCTCGCTCGCGGCGGGCAAGCACATCACGGTGGGGGAGGCGTGCAGCTATCTCTCGGAGGTCGGCCTCTGCGCGCGCGACTACATCGACCGCGAGGTCAACGCTTCTCTCTCGGGAGGCGAGCTCAAGCGCATCGAGATCGCGACCGTCCTCGCCCGCGGCACATCTCTCTCCGTCTTTGACGAACCCGAGGCGGGCATCGATCTCTGGAGCTTCCAGAACCTCATCTCGGTGTTCGAGAAGATGTACGAAAAATCGCAGGGGAGCATCGTCATCATCTCCCATCAGGAGCGCATCTTGAACATTGCCGATAAGATCGTCGTGCTCACCGCAGGGAAGATCGAGCGCGTCGGCACCCGCGACGAGATATTGCCTTCTCTTCTCGGCACGAGCGCCTGCCGCGCCTTGACCGACAAGTTATAATTTACGCGGAAAGCGCTCATTGGCGCCCGGAAACAGGCTTATGCCGACGTCGCTTCCCGAAGCAGACCTCAATTTTAAGGAACATCAATATGGACGAACTTGAAAAAATGCTTCTGATGCAGGTAGCGGACCTGCACCGCGTGCCGGACGGCGCGTATAACATCCGTAAGAACGGCGAAGGGGACGGCCGCCGCAGCACCGACCGCATCCGCATCGAGGATCGGAAGGACGGTCATGCGGGCATCGACATCTTCATCGCCCCCAACACCAAGAACGAGAGCGTGCACATCCCCGTCGTCATCACCAAGACGGACTATCGCGAGCGCGTGTATAACGACTTCTACATCGGCGAAAACGCGGACGTCCTCATCATCGCGGGCTGCGGCATCCACAACTGCGGCGTCGAGACGAGCGAGCACACGGGCGTGCACACCTTCCACATCGGCAAGGGCGCGAAGGTGCGCTATGTCGAAAAGCACTACGGCAGCGGTGATGGGAACGGCGAGAACATCATGAACCCCGCGACCGTCATCTATCAGGACGAGGATTCCCGCTTCGAGATGGAATCGACGCAGATCAAGGGCATCGACTCCACCGACCGCGAGACGACGGCGACCCTGAAGGCGGGCGCCGAGCTCGTCGTGCGCGAGAAGATCTATACGCACGGCAGGCAGTTTGCGCGCACCAACTTCGTCGTCGATCTCAACGGCGAGGGGGCGGGCGCCGACGTCGTGTCCCGTTCGGTGGCGGCGGACGATTCCCGCCAGACGTTCGGCTCGCGCATCAACGGCAACGCGGCGTGCCACGGCCATACGGAGTGCGATTCCATCATCATGGACCGCGCCTGCGTGACGGCGGTGCCCGAACTCACGGCCAACTGCGTGGACGCCGAGCTCATCCACGAGGCAGCCATCGGCAAGATCGCGGGCGAGCAGATCATCAAGCTCATGACGCTCGGCCTCACCGAGCAGGAAGCGGAAGAGCAGATCATCAAGGGCTTTTTGAGCTGACCTTACCACATTTTAGCCTCCCCTGTGTAAGGGGCGAGCAAATGCTTTCTTGTCAACGCCACGGTGTGGAGTTGGCCATTTGCGAGCTTGGAAACGGCACATTGTTCGTGCCGTTTCCTGACCGAGCGCGGTTTCTACCGCGCGAGA
>QAKM01000094.1 GCA_003343805.1 Bacillota bacterium
GCCCCGGGTTGTTCGCGAGCGAGGGCGTGTAGTAGAGCATGGGGATGATGCCGAGGAGCGGATAGAGATCGTCCGAAAAGAGCAGCAGCCACACGGCAAACAGCCAGCAGACGGTATAGCACAAGAGCTCCAGCCCGAACACCGAGGTGACGAGGAACAGAAGGCAGAAAAAGGCCAAACACCACACGCCGCCGAGTTCGCGGTTGACGGAAGAGACAAGATCGCTCTTTTTCCACTTTGCGAGCACGCTCATGCCTCCACCTCCGCATTGCAGCCCGAGAAGTTGTTCTCATCGGCGGGTACGCCGTTGAGGTCCACGCGCGAAAGGAGGGGCGCATCCGCAAAGGCATAGGGCGCGACCGCCGTGACGGCGAGCTTCTCCCCGTCCTTTTCCACGGTCTTTGGAACGGTGTATCCCCCCGCCCTTCCCGAAGGGAAGGCAACGAGCACGGCGCCCTCCCCCTCGCGGGAGAAGAGCACGCCGTCATAGGCAAAGTAGCGGGGATTGTCCTCCGCGACCGTGAAGGAGGAGAGGCGGTAGCACCCCGAAAAGGCGCCCTGCCCGATGGAAGTGAGCGTTGCGGGGAGGGTCACGAACTGCGCCCCCGAGCGGTAAAAGGCGAACTCTTCGACGGAGGGGACCCCTTCGCGGAGCGTGACCGTGCGCGTGTAGCCCGTCATCGCAAACGCCCCCGCCGCGACGGTGCGGCAGGCGTGTGGGGTCTCCTCCCACGTCGCCGTGCCCGCGATGCCGATGTTACGCACCAGCCCCACGATGCCCTTGGAGAGGAAGGTGACGCTCTCCTGTTCGCGCACGTTGCGCACATAGCCCGTGAGATAGTCGTTTCCCTCGTAGCGGACGGCGCGGCCCTCCGCGGCGTACAAAACGGCCCGGACGGCAGCCGACTCCTCCGCCGTTCCCTCACAGTTGACGGCGGTGATGCGCTCGCAGCCCGAAAAGGCGTCCTCGGGGACGGCTGCAAGCGAGCGCGGGATGCGCAGCCGAGCCAACCCTTCGCACCCCGCAAAGGCGCGCGCGCCCACCTCTTCCATTTCCGAAGGGAGATCGGCGGCATACAGCGCTCTGCAGTTTTCAAACGCCCCCGCGCCGATGCGGAGAAGCGCGGAGGAAAACGTCACTTCCTCCAGATAGGCACAGTCCGAAAAGGCTCTTTCGCCGATCTCCGTCACGCTGTCGGAAAGGTTGACCGAGGTCACATACGCCCCCGAAAAGAGATCGGCGGGAATGGAGGAAACGCCCTCCTCTACGCACAGTTCATAACCGAAATAGCGGGGCGAGGCGATCTTCTCCGCCTCCTCCCGTACAAGAACGTCTCCCTCGGCGCGGTAGGTAAAGAGCGAGCTTCCGTCATAGAAGAGGGTGTGCGTGAAGTACTCCGTGAGAGCGGCGCGCTCCCCCTCCCCGCCTGCGAGGGAAAGATCCTCCCCCACGCGCGTCCGGAGCGAAGCGGCCGTCTCCGCCCCGCCGAAGAGATAGAAATCATATTGGCTCCCCGAAAAGAGGGAGGTGACGATGACGTTCAGTTCCCCGCGGGAAAGATCGATGTCCGAGTAGCGGTATGTGTGATCGAGGGCAGCCGTATAGTACCAGCTCCCCTCCATCGAAGCCTTCACATACAGCGTGCGCGTATTGCGGAGATAGTAGAGCTCCCCCTCCCGCTGTTGGAGCGAGAAATCGGTATAGCCGTTTTCGGCCAGCACGGCAAGGGCGGCCTCCGGGCCGGAGGCATCGGTGGGGATCTCCTCCTTGTGTTCCGCAAGAACGGCATTCATGGCCTGGATGCGGGCGCGGTCCTCCCGCTGAGGAAAGAGATCGGCAAGTTGCCAGAGCGCAAGCCCCGCAAAGGCGAGGATCGCCCCCGCGAGCAGGACGATGAGAAGGATATGGATGATTTGAAAGATCTTTTTCTGCATGGACCGACGAGCGGACGCTTTTGCCGCCTCTCCCGAATGGATAGGAACATCATAACACATCGGCCGACAATTTTCAAGTTTTTTGCCGACAAAACCGCACATTCCCCGCCCCTTGCCTTCTTATCCTCCGCACCCCCGCAAAATCGCTTGACCGCAGCCCTTCGGCCGTGGTATGATAACGGCACGAAAATCGTTGTGGATTTTTCCTGCTCTGTCATCTTTTCGCCACACAGCCGTGCCGCTGCGTGGTTTTTTTGCGGCAAAAATTGTCACGCGCCCCTTGGAAAAACGCCCGGGGTGCCGCCCGCCGGACACGCCGGATATCCCTCAAAGGAGCCAACTTATGGACCAGACCTTCATGAAAGAAAAGCCCGTCCTTCCCCTCGTGCTGAAGATGGCGCTTCCCATCGTCCTCTCCATGCTCATCAACTCGCTCTACAACATTGTGGACAGTTACTTCGTCGCGCAATGGAAAGAGAGCGCCATGACTGCCGTCTCCCTCGTCTTTCCCCTGCAAAATCTTGCAAACGCCGTGGGCTTCGGCTTCGGCGTGGGCATCAACGCGGCGGTCGCCTTCTATCTTGGGGCGGAGCGCTACCGCGAAGCCGACCGCGCCTCCACGCTCGGCGTCATATTGAGCGCCGTCCACGGCGTGCTGCTTGCCGGGCTCTGCGCTCTCCTCATCGCCCCCTTCCTCCGGATGTTCACGGGGGACGAGGAGACGATCGCCTACGGCCTCGAATACTTCTACGTCGTCATCGCCTTTTCGCCCGTACTGACCTTGAGCCTCGCCTTCGAGAAGATCCTGCAGGCGACGGGCAAGATGATCACGACGATGTTCTGCATGGCGGTGGGCGCGGTCGCGAACATCATCCTCGACCCCATCTTCATCTCCGGCCTCGGCCCCATCCCCGAAATGGGCGTCATGGGAGCGGCGCTCGCGACGGGCATCGGGCAGTGCCTCTCCCTCCTTGCCTATCTCATCGTCTTCTGGCGGGCGAACATCCCCGTCAAACTCCGCCTCGGCAAGCCCACGAAGGAGAAGATCGCCCTCAAACTCTATGCGGTGGGCATCCCCGCCTCGCTCAACATGGCGCTGCCCTCCTTCATGATCACCCTGCTCAACGCCATCCTTGCGGCGTTTGCGGAGACCTATGTGCTCATCCTCGGTGTCTACTACAAATTGCAGACCTTCATCTACTTTACGGTGAGCGGCATCGTGCAGGGCATCCGCCCCCTCGTCGGCTACAACCTCGGCGCGGGACGAAGAGACCGCGTGCTTTCCATCTTCCGCCTGACGCTGCTTCTGAGCATCGGCGTGATGGCGGTGGGCACCATTCTCTGCCTTGTCATCCCGCAGCAGCTCATGGGGCTATTTTCTCAGACGCAAGAGACCATCGAGGCGGGCGCTTCCGCCCTTCGCATCATCTCGGCGGGGTTTGTCGTCTCGGCTCTCTCGGTCGTCATCAGCGGCACGTTCGAGGGGCTGGGCATGGGGATGCCCTCGCTCGTCATCTCCCTTCTGCGCTATCTCGTCATCGTGCTCATCGCCTATCTTCTGTCCCTCCCCCTCGGCGCCGTCGGCGTATGGCACGCCTTCTGGGTGACGGAGCTCCTTTCCGCCCTTCTCTCCTGCCTCTTGTTCTTCCTTTGCTTCCTGAAAAAGCACCCAAAGGAGAGCGGACAAAGCGCATAGATCTGCATGAAAAAGCGCCGCTTCGGTTGCGGCGCTTTTGCTTTGGGAAGAGCTGCCCGCGAAGAGTTTCCTCTCCGACAGACTGCCCTTATAGGGCTTCCCCCGCCCCTCATCGCTTCATATACAAAAGAGGATAGGGCCCACCCTGCTCGTCCGTCTGCGTTCTCCGATAGGGTGCAAACCCCATTTTTTCGTAAAAGCCCACCGCCTGCGCATTCTGCTCGTTGACCGTCACTTCATTTGCAGAGAACTGTTCGGCGGCGAAGGCTATGAGAGCCCGCCCGGTCCCCTTTCCGCGCTCCTCGGGCGCGACGAACAACATCTCGATCTGCCTTCCCTCCACGCCCAGAAAGGCTGCGAGAGAGCCGTCCTCCCGCTTTGCGACGGCAAGATGGCGGACGCCCTGCAGCGCCCCGGGGACATACGCCCCGATGCGTGCGATCTCGCTCTCCGTCAAAAAGTCATGCGTCGCCCGGACGGAGGCTTCCCAAAGCTGCAGGAGCGGCCCGATCACCTGCGGCATTCTGTTTTCCACGATCGAAATTTCTATATCCTTCCTTTATGATCCTGAGGCATGCCGTTCCGCCCGTCGCCTTCCCGCCCGCGCTGACAAGGCCGTGGGTCCTCATTCCCCTTCACCACGAGAAAAGGCACCCTATGGCGCTTATTCTTAGGGCTCCCGCAAAAATCGCGTAGCGAGTTTTGTGGGATGATTTTAGGGCTCCCGCAAAAATCGCGTAGCGAGTTTTGTGGGAAAAGGGTGAGCAAGTGCTTTCTTGGCTAAGCCACAGTGTGGCTTTGACCACTTGCGAACTTGGAAATGGCGCATTGTTCGCGTCGTTTCAGGGTTTCCGCGCAGATGCGTAGCAGATGCGTGGGAAGAGGAGCAGCACGGTTTCCACCGCGCAAGAAGCACTGGCGTAAGAGAAAACAGCTTGAGCTTGCTCAAGCTGTTTCAAAATGCGCCTTGCGGCGACGTGGTGGAGCTAAGGGGATTCGAACCCCTGACCTTTTGAATGCCATTCAAACGCGCTACCAACTGCGCTATAACCCCGTTGATAAAATCATTATACAGGGAAACGGCCAAAAAATCAAGCGTTTTTATCGGCCGATTTGTTGAGCGCCCTTCTCTTTTCAGGTTTTCCCCCACCCGCTGTCAAAAACATCCCGTCCTCCCGCCAAACAAGACAAAACCCCCGCCTGCAGTACAGACGGGGGAAAAACTCTTCCGAGAATGTTGAAGCATTATTTTGGGGGGAAGACACTCGGAAGAACGTTTTGTCCTGCCGCATCGGGATACTGTAAGGGGACAGTATCGAGCGGACGCTCATCCCGATGCGATCAAGTAAGGATGTAAGTTACAGTTTCTTGCCGTTCGTGCGGATGAGTTCCGCATAGTAGGCGGCGCTGTCTTTTAAGGTACGCTCCTGCGTGTCGTAATCGACGTACACAAGCCCGAAGCGCTTTGAAAAGCCCTCTTTCCACTCGAAATTATCGAGGAAAGACCAATAGAAATATCCCTTCACGTCGACGCCTTCTTCGGCCGCGCGCTTGAGCTGCGCAAGATACTGCCGCATATACTCGATGCGCGCAGGGTCGTGCAGCGCGCCGTCTTCGGAGGGCCATTCGGTGACCGCTACTCCGTTCTCCGTGATGTAGATGGGGAGATGATAGCGTTCATAAAAGGCCTTGGGGCCGTAATAGAGGCTCTCGGGGCTGAACGTCCAGCGCATATCGGTGTAGTGCATCTGCATCCCGCGGTCGCTGTCCTGAATGCCGCCCTTGCCGTCCGGCTCGATGCGCTTGCCGTGATAGATGTTGAGGCCCAAAAAGTCGGGATCGCACTTGATGATCTCAAGATCGGCGGGATCGTAAGTGAAGTTGGCGCCGAACTCCTTGGCAAGGTTTTCGGGGTATTTCCCGAGGATGGCGGGATCGGTGAAGAGCGCGTTGTTGAAGAAGTTGTCGCCGCGGAGGACAAAGCTCTCCCGCAGGGCGAACTCCGTCTCCTCCTCCGAGCGGGGCATGAGCACGTCCGTTGCCACCGTGAAGCCCACCTTGACGGGCTGCTTCGCCTTTTCGCGGATGGCGCGCACGGCAAGGCCGTTGCCCTTCAGGGCATTGTGCCAGGCAAGGAGCGCCTCCTCGGGGGGATAGACGAGGAAGGGCGCGTGCTCTGCCTTGTACAACCCGCAGCCGATGAAGCACTGCGGCTCGTTGACCGTCGAAAAATACTTCACGCGGTCGGAGAAGAGTTCGGAAACCTTCCCCGCATACTCTGCAAACCACTTGGGGGAATCGGGGTTGAGCCAGCCGCCCTTTAAGAAGAGCTCGTAAGGATATTCCCAATGGAACACGGTAAGATAGGGCTCGATGCCCGCCTTCAAGAGCTCGTCGATGAGCTCGTTGTAAAAGCGGACGCCGTCGGGGTTGACCTCGCCCGTGCCGTGCGGCAGGAGGCGGGGCCAGTTGACGGAGAAGCGATAGGCCTTGAGCCCCATCTGCTTCATGAGGGCGATGTCCTCGCGGAAGCGGTGATAATGATCGTCTCCCACCATTGCGGTGTGCTTGTCAAAGACGAAATGTCCGTTCTCGCAGGCGGTATCCCAGACGCTCCTGCCCTTGCCGCCCTCGTAGGCGGCACCTTCGATCTGGTAGGAAGACGTCGCCGCCCCCCAGACAAAATCTGATTGAAATCCCATAGTCACCTCCCTTTAAGATACCTTGACGGAGACGATCTCCATCGATCCGGAGACAGTCGTCAAATAGTCGCCGTTCTCGTCCGTCGGACGCTGATCGTAGCTTTCCGTATCCCAGGTTTCCCAAAGTTCTCCATAGAGAACAATCAAACCGACCTGAGAAGACTGTTCGCCCGTCAAAGATATTGTCAAAACCACACTCTCGCCGGGCTTCGCGACCACACGGGTCTCTCCAAATGCACTATCTCCCCAATCAGCGGTACGAGCAGCCGCATAAAAACGAACAATGTGATTGGACGTGTTCCTTATGTTGATAACGATCGCCAAGCGATAATCATCTAGATCATATTCAGCCTTAAATCCAGCATCCCAACTCCCTACGGTCAAATTTTCCCAAGAGAGCGTGGTTCCATTGATCGTCGTAGGGTCGGTCTCCACCGCCTTTTCAAACGTCAGACTTGCGGTGATGTCCTCTTCCGAGGGAACTTCGGGAGCGCTTGCCTCCTCGATAATGAGCGGAGCGATAGAAATACTACCAGCTTGTGTTCCATACATATCGACGAATCCAAGAAGTCCAGCGACTTCGCTGCCGGCATCAATCTGAAGCTCAATCGTTACAGAGCCTTTAGCAGGTATCTCCACTTCATTCCCCTGAAGCAAGGTCACCCAAACGCCATTCTCATCATTCTTCATCGTATCAAAGCGTACTTTGATCACGAAATCATTATTGTTGGTAACGGGAATTTTAAGAACAGACGTCATCTGTGCCGTATAGACAAATGCGGTATCCATATTCGTCCATTGAGGCGAATTGGCGTATTCGATCGTCCAAGTACCATCATTATTGATGAACGTATAAGGATGACCGAAAGCTCCACACTTCCATTCCACTACAGGAACAGCAGGCACTTCCGGCTCCTGATCGTCGGGATCGTCCGGTTCCTCGGGCTGTTCGGGCTGTTCCTTCAGCGTCAGTTCTCCGGTCTCGATCGACCCGCTGTAAGGACCTTCGGGGCAGGGCTCGCCCGTTTCGGTGACAGTATTGTCCGTCGCCCAGCAGTCGATCATGAGGAGCATCGACCGCGCCGAAGCAGCCTGTTCCTGCGTCACGGTAAACTTGAGCTCGTACGTTTCTCCGGCGGGGATCTCCATCCAGCAGACGCAGGGATCGCTGTCCAAACCGATCTGCGCGCCGTTTTCGTCCTGGAGATTGAGTTTGAACTTCATCCAATGATCGCTGTTGTTGGTCACGGAGAGCACATACGTCCCTGCCTCCGTGAGCGAAACGCTCTGCGTCACGCCCGTCCAGGAGCCGATCGGCAGTCCCTCAAACGTGATCGTATTGCCGTCTGCCGTAAAATGGTTGGAATTTGCCGTCCAGGGGCTCTCGGGCGCGGTCGACTCGTTGGAATACTCCACCGAGAGGATGGTCACCTTGCCGCTGAAAGACGTGGGTTTCTCATTCTTGTATCCGGCGTCGTAGCAGCTGTCGATAAACACATTGATGGGGCCGGCAGCGCTGCGCGTATTCGGTTTTCTCACCTCCACGCTCACCGTCTCGCCCGCTTCGAGGAAGCCATAGACACGCGCGTTCTGATCATTCCAGTCGATGCCGTAAAGCACCCTGACCGCGCCGTCGTTTCGCAGCGTTACGACCGCATAGAGATAGTTATCTGCTTCCGGTGCGTCATAGGCAATACACGACCATTCCGCAGGACCCGCTTCCGGATAAGTCACCTGAACAGAGCCGTCGGAAGCAGGGGTAAGATCAAAAGACCCTGTCCCGCTGTCGACCCACTCCGTCTCCGGTTCGGGATCGGGCTCGGGATCGGGGACATAGATGGGCCGCTCCACGCAGCGCACCACCCAGACCGCCGTCACCGCTCCGTCCGCCTCGAAGGTGAACACATAGGTGCCGAGCTCGGTGATCGTCATGTACTCGCCGAAGACGGGCGTCATATCCTCGGCAGGAGCGCCGTCCTTGGTGCAGGAGACGGTCACGTCTGCGCCGTTCGCCGCCTTCCACGTCAGCTTGACTCTGCCCGTCGGAAACACTTTTGCCGTGTTCGCCGTGATGTCGATGACCTCATCTTCCGCCGCAAATTCCAGGGCGAGGATGTCGATGTCGCCGCTGTAGGAATCTTTGTAAGATTCATAGGGTGTGCCATCGTAGCAGCTGTCGATGAAGAAGTTGATGACCGTGTAAGCCTCGGCGCTCTCCAGGCGGAGCTGCCTGATCTCACCCGGCTCCAGATAGCCGTAGACGCGGGCATCTACGTTGTCGAGATCGATGCCGTAGAGCATCTTCTTTTCGCCGTTGTTGCGCAGCGTCAGGAAGACGACAGGGCGGCGGATCTCATCCGTTACGCCGTAGGCGATGCACGTCCAGTCCTGCGGGCCAACGCCTTCATAGGTGACGTTGGTAACGCCGTCCTTTTCGCTGACGGTATAGATGGCGGCTCCCGTCCAGGCGCTGTCCGAAGGCACGACGGGCGCGGGGCCGTCTGCATAGACGAGGGAAAGAATGTCCACATTGCCGCTGTAGCTGTCCTTTTCGGGCAGGCGAGTGGGATCGTTTGCGTCGTAGCAGCTATCGATAAAGAAGTTGATGTTGCCGCTTGCCGAAGCGTTTTCGACGCGCACTTCCTTGGTCTCGCCCGCTTCGAGGAAGCCATAGACGCGGGCGTTTTGATCGTTCCAGTCGATGCCGTAGAGCACTTTCTCCGTGCCGTTGTTGCGGATGGTGAGGACTGCCGCCGTTTTGCCGTTTGCATCCGCCGTATCGTAGGCGATGCACGTCCAGCCCGAGGGTGCGATCCCCTCGTACACCACGTTGGTGATGCCGTCCTTTTCGCTGACGGTGTAGACGGCCGCACCCGACCAACCGGGCGTCACGGGTACGACGGGTGCGTCGCCCTCCTCGTAGGTGAGGGAGACGATGTCCACGTCGCCGCTGTATTCCTCTTTATCGGGGAGGCGGGAAGGGTCGTTCGCGTCGTAGCAACTGTCGAGGAAGAAGTTGATGACGCCGCTCGCCGAAGCATTTTCAAGGCGCACTTCCTTGGTCTCGCCCGCTTCGAGGAACCCGTACTGACGGTTTGCCTCGCTGTTCCAATCGATGCCGTAGAGCACTTTCTCCGAACCGTTGTTGCGGAGCGTGAGCACGGCGACCGTCTTGCCGTCCGAGCTTGCATCGTAAGCAAGACAGGACCAGGCGGTCGGGGAGATGTTGTCGAAGGTGACGTTTGCCATCACGCCCGCCTTTTCGGAGGAGATGACATACGCACCCACGCCGTTCTGCGACCAGCCCGACTCGTTTTCGACGGGCTCGCGGTATTCGGGCATCGTCTCGTCGTAATAGAACTCGGAGGAAAGGATGGTCATCTGACCGACGCCGTCGAAGGGCGTATTTTCGGCGATGTATCCGGGAGCGCCGCCGGGCTCGCCGCCCTGAGGCTGGCTCTCGAGATTGAAGCAGATCCAGAGCTGTTCTTCAAAGTTGCCCGCAAGGCCGATGAGAGCGGGCGCCGCCTGGCAGGTGAGCGTGATGACGCCCGTTTCCTCGTCCTTTTCGACGGTCATCGTGGCAGCGCTCGAGTGCGACCCGTTGGCAAAGCCATAGCTGCTGTACTGGCCGAACCACGACTGCCAGAACTGCGCATCGCTTGTGGGATCGGGATCGCCCCAGAGGCCGACCTGGAACTGTTCGACGCTGTCCTCGAGCGTCACATCGCCCACGGTAACGGCATCCGAGGTGAAGCGGATGCGCAGCATATTGTTGACGGTGCCGTCCTCGAGGAACACCTCCTCAAGCGGCACGGGACGGTAGAAGCGCGACCAGTCGGCGGGATGCTCGTAGGAGATCGTCGCCTCGCTGTCCGCACCGCCGCGCGTCACGGTGTAGCCGCACCACGCCTCGGTACGCCAGGTGTCGTCCACGGGCGTCACGCCGTCTGCGGGCGCCTCCTTGGAGAACCAGCAGTCCTTCACATAGATATCGCCCGTATACAGCGTCGTACCCGTGTTCTGGATGCCGGGATCGGGCGCAAGCCGCACATAGTCGGCGACGTCCAGCGTCTGACGGCTCACGGAAGGAACGAGGAAGGTGTACGTCGTATAGACGTCCGCCGACACATCGAAGTAGAGATCGGAGCCGAGCACATTGAGATGATCCTTCTGCGGGATGGGATTGGCGACGGAAAGATGTGCCGCGATCGCCCGGTCCGACCCGCGCGCTTCGGCGCGCATGGTGATATTGAGATACTTGAAATCGGAGTATTCCCCATCGATCTGCACGCTGAAGCTGTTGTTTGCCGTATTCTTGTTGAAACCGAGCTTGGTGACGGTGGAGCCGCCGTCCGAGACGCCTTCCTCCACCTTCCACGCATCGTTGTTTTCGGAGACGAACCACCCCTGCAGGTGCACATCGTTCCCGTCACCGTAATAGTAGTTGATGCCGTCGAGGTATTCGCTCGGCTTGACCGCGTCCCCGCCGCCCTCGTCGCAGGCGGTAAAGACCCCGAGCCCGAGCGTGCACGCCATGAGCGCGCCCAGAGAGAGCATCGCGATATGTCTTTTCTTCATCTGTTCCCTCCTCAGAAATCCATCACCGCGTAGTACGCGAGCTTGGGCTGCAGATCGGCGTCAAAGAGATAGGGCCAATCCTGCCGGTTGGAAACGGGCATATTGAAGAGATAGCTGTCGTCGTCGGCAACGCCCCACTGCGTCACGCAGGAGACCTTGTCCTTGTGCTTGCGCGCGATCTCATATACCTTGCCGAAGCAGCTTGCCTGCAGCTCCTCCATCTCCTCCGTGAACTCGTAGTAGTAAAGATCCCGGTCTCCGTTGTAGTTGTACATGGAGAAATCCACTTCCGTGATCTGCACGTCGAGGCCGAGCTCGTGGATGTCGAGGATGAGCTGTTCGAGCATCTCGGGATCGAAGGAATTGATGTCGTAGTGCGCCTGGATGCCGACGCCGTCGATCTCGCACCCCTTCTCGAGAAGGTCCTCAAGGAGCACGATCATCTTTTGGCACTTGTCGGTATTGTTCTCGAAATACTCGTTGTAGTAGAGTTTGGTCCCCTCGGGCGCACACGCACGGGCGACGGCAAACGTCTCGACGATGAGGTCTTCGATCTTCTCGTTGGCGGCGGCGCGCTCTTCGGGCGTATTATTGCGGGCGAGCCCGGCGAGCTGGTGCCAGCGCGAACCGTTTGCAGCGTCGTCGCCGTAGCTGACGCGGAAGAGGTTGGTGTCGTCCTGGTCCCGGTCGTCCGTGAGCATCTCGTTCCAGACGTCCCACGCATACACGGTATCGCCGTACTTTTCCCCGAAGTGCGTGATGACTTCGGTCGTATGGGTGAGAAGGCGCTCCTTGGCATCCTCGAAGGTACCCGAATACACCCACGACGGAACGGCATCCTTGTTGTGCCAGCCGATGCAGTGCCCGCGCACCTTCATGTCGTGCTCGACGGCGAAATCGATCATCTCGTCAGCAAGTGCATAGGTGAAGAGCCCTTCGTCGGGCTGCAGGTTGTTCCACTTCATCTCGTTCTCGCAGGTCATCGAACTGAACTCTGAGGCAAGCTCTTCATAGCCGAGATAGTTGCCCGAGTTCATGGTCGCGCCCACGAGGAAGTAATCCTCATATTTCTTGCGGAGGGTCATCTCGCCGCAGCCCGTCATGGCGAGCGCCGCGCCTGCGAGGACTGCCACCGCAAGAAGGGAAGCCAATACTTTTTTCATACTTTTCCTCCTTTATCTCCTTGTTACTCCTTGCCGCCGCCGATCGCCACGCCGCGGATGATGAAGCGCGAGAAGCAGGCGTAGACGACGAGAAGGGGCAGGATGGTCATAAAGACGGCGAGCGCCATTGCACCGAGGTCGGTGTTGTAGCGGTCGGTCTTCAAAAGCTGCGAGATCATGGGGAAGGTGTACTTCTCCGTGCTCGACAAGATCATCAAGGGCCCCATGTAGTTGTTCCAGGCACTGACGATGCCGAAGATGGCGTTGGTCGCAATGGCGGGTGCGAGCGTGGGCAGCACGATGAGATTGAAGGTGCGGAACTCGCCCGAGCCGTCGATGCGCGCCGCCTCGACCAATTCCTTCGAGAAGTTGGCATCGAAGTACTGTTTGAAGAAGAACACGGCGCCCGGACCTGCGATCGCAGGGATGATGAGCGGCCAATAGGTATCGTACATCCCGAGGTCGACGACGAGCTTATAAAAGCCGATCATCGAGAGCTGCCCGGGGATCATCATCAGGATGAGGATGATCGACCAGATCGCCTTCTGTCCCTTGTAGCGGTACGCCACGAAGGAGTACGCCGTCAGGGTGGAGAAGTAGAGGCTCAGAGCCGTCGAACTGAAGCTGATGAGCACGCTGTTGAAGAAGGACTGAACGATCGGGAAATCGTGCTCCATCAGCGACGTCCAGTTGACGGCAAGATAGGTGCTCGGGATGAGGCTCATGCCCTGATTGATCTGCTGCGTGGAGCGGGTGGCATCCACGAAGAGCAGCCAAAGGGGCAGCAGACAGACGATCGCCATGAACACGCAGCAGATATAGATGATCGTCTGCACGGTGTGCTTCTTGATGCGCTTCCCGAGGGGAACGTTCTTCCGTGCAAGCACTTTGATCTCATGCTCGTGCTGCTGTTCGAGGTGCCGGCGCTCCTTTTCGGAGACGGTTTCGTTGATCACGCTATTCTGCGTCATAAGCCTTTCACCTCCCCTTTGCCTTTGTAGCCCTTGCCCCAGATGCGGCGCTGTGCGCGCTCTTCGCTCTTGCGCTCGTCCGTATGCGTCACACGGAAGAGGACAAAGCTGACGATCATGCAGATGACGAAGAGATAGACGCTCGCAGCCGAAGCAACGTTGTAGCGCATCTCGCCCGTGAAGGCGATCTTATAGATGTAGACGGCGATGGTCTCCGTCGCGTTCCTGCCCCCTTCCATGACGGGACCGCCCGAGAGGAAGAGATACGGGATGTCAAAGACCTGCAGACCGCCGAGCGTGGAGACGACGAGGCTGTACACCACGATGGGCTTGATGAGCGGCAGCGTGATGTGCAGGAAGATGTCCTTCTGCGAAGCGCCGTCCAACTGTGCCGCCTCGAACACCGACGGATTGATGCCGAGGATGCCCGCCGAGAGCGTGATCATGCTGTTGCCGAACCACATCCAGAACTGGATGAAGGCAATGATGATGCGCGAGGGCCAGGGCATGAGATAGAAATTGATGCTCTCCTCCATTCCCATCTTGACAAAGAGCTGCCAAAGCCCGCCGCTGGGACGCGCAAACAGCGTGTAGAACATGACGGCAACGGAAGTCGCGGTCAGGATGTTGGGCAGATAGTAGATGGCCTTGAAGGCGCCCTTGCCGCGCATCTTGTACGTCTTGCCCGTGAACATGGCGGCGAAGATGAGCGCGAACAGCATCTGCGGGACGAAGTTCATGCAGAAGATCATCACCGTGTTGAGGAGAGACTGCCAGAAGCGCTGCTGCGTCGCGAGCCATGCAAAGTTCTCGAAGCCGATGATGGAGATCGCCTGGTTGTATCCCTCGTAATCGGTGACGCTCAGGACGATCGAATAGACCATCGGGTAGAGCGAAAAGAGTGCATACACGGCAAAGAACGGGATGATGAAGATGATGCCGAAGTAGTCCTCTCTCCACTTGAATTTTTTCCTGGGGGATCTTTCCTGCTTTTCGGCGGGCGGGGCGACCTCGCCCACGCCTTCCGCCGCAGCAGCTTTCTCGGTTTGGCGCATCGTGCACCTCCCCTCAGTTCACGTTGATGTTGAGGCCGGCCGCCGCCACCATCGCCTTGAACTGCTCCACGGCAGCGTCGATGGTCGCCGCTTCCGTCTTGCCCTCCGCATAGTTGGTCGCCCAGGCCTCGAAATAGCCATTGATCTCGCTGTCGTAGCGGGTGATGATCTCGCCATTGATCTTATCGGCTGCGGCAATGAACGTGGAATACGGGTTCTGTCCGCCGAGAAAGGCGTTGTTTGCCGTCGTGTCGCTCACGAGCTCCTCCATATACGATCTGTGGTTCATGAAGTCGCCGTGTTCCTTCGCCCAGTTGGTGAGATACCCCTTGTCCGTCGAGAAAAATTTGACGAAGTCCTTCGCCTCCTCGAGCATATCCGTCCCCTTGATGACGGCGTGATAGGTGCCGCCCTCAAAGTAGGGCGCGGGGCCTTCGATGATCGCCCAGTCACCCGCGGTCGAACCGCCCGACGAGCTCTCGCAGTTGTTCTGAAGGTTGGTATTGATGCCCCAGGTCGCCTGGAAGTAACCGAAGATCTTGTCGTCATCCGAATCGGAGATGCCCGCATACCAGCCGCCGTCGCCCGAGGTCTGCTCACCCGTGTAGCCGTTGACGTGGAGCTGCTTGGCAACTTCCATCATGCTGTAGTCGCCGTCGGTGAGCGTGGCGTCGATCGCAAGGTTCCCGCTTGCATCCACCCAGCCTTCGCTGCGGCTGCCGCAGAACACCTTGCCGATGTCCATGTAGGAAGAGATGACCTTGATGCCGTCGGGATATTCCTCCGTTCTGACTTCAGAGAGCGTCTTGGCAGATCCCAGGAAGTGTTCCCAGCTATCAAAGTGCTTCTGGATCTCGGCGGGATCGTCGGTGCCGAACGCCTCTTTTGCCATGCTGCGGCGGTATGCGAAGATGCCGGGCGTCACGTTGGTCGCAAGGGCATAGAGATGGCCGTCCTCCCCCGTCGCGCCGTCAACGGTATAGCTGTACATCTCCGACGTCAGGCCCTTGAGATCGTCGAGATTCTCCAGAAGGCTGGCACCGTCGTCGATATACTTCTTGAAGGTCTCGGCCTCCAGAGCGACGACGTCGGGCAGGTTCTTGCCCGAACGGAAAGCGTTGTCGAGACGGGTGAGCATATTGTCGAGCGGAACGACTTCCACCTTGATGTCATACCCGAGCGCGCGCTCCTCCGTGTCATAATAGTCGGTCACCTGCTTTGCCATGTCCGCGTCAAAGCACCAATAGACGAGCTCCGTTCCCTTGGACCCGCCGTCACATCCCGCGAGCATTCCCGCGGTGGTTCCGATGAGCGCTGCCGAGAGCGCGACCGTTAAGAGCCTTTTCCCCTTCATATAATACCTCACATAAAATTATTTTTGTATAGGTAATCGATTACTTTGAAGGCCAAAGAAAAAATCGATTCTAAGTTAATCGATTACCTTACGTTCCATATCTTATCACAACTTCCCCTTTCTGTCAAGGGTTTGGACAAAAAAATATCACCGTATTTACAAAAATTTTTCCGAACATACAAAATGCGCCCCCGAAGGGAATGCCTTCGGGGGCGGTCGGTTTACAAAAACCAAGTTCAGGCAAGTTTATGGACGCTCTCGCCGAGGACGAGCTCGGCATCCAGGCGGGTCTTGCCGCCCGGAACGGGCTTGCCGTCGATGAGCTCGAGGAGCATATCCGCCGCACTTTCACCGATGCGGACCGCATCCTGCCGGATGGTCGTGAGCCTGGGCATGACCATCTCCCCGAAGTTGACGCCGTCAAAGCCGGTCACGGAGATGTTCTCCCCCACCCGATAGCCCGCCGCCGCAAGATCGCGATAGGCGGAGATGGCTGTGAAGTCGTCGGGATACATGACCGCCGTAAAGGGTTTTTGGCAGGCGAGCAGCAGCTCCGTCGCCCGCGAGCCGCGGTCGCAACTGAAAAAGCTCGTGTGCAGCAGGCGGTCCTCATCGAAGGGGATGCCGTGCTCCTCGAGCGCCGCCCGGTATCCCGCGATGCGGTCGCGCGTGATGGGGATATCCGTCCCCGCGATAAAGACGATATCGCGGTGGCCGTTTTCGATGAGATGTTCCGTGAGCCGTTTGGCCGCCTCGAAGTTCTTGCTCTCGATGGATGGCTTCTCCTCGTAGGGCGACTCGAAGGCGACGAGCGGGATGTTGCCGCCGATGAGCTCGCGCACCGCCTCGGTATCGTAGTTGCAGCACAGGCAAAAGACGCCGTCCAGCCGCAGCGCGCGGCAGTGGTCGAGGAAGCGTCCGCCCCACATCTCCCCCTTCTCGGAGATGAGCACGATCTCGAAATTGTGCTTCTCCATCTCGGCGCGGAAGCGGTTCAGGATCTCGGCAAACAGCCCGTGACGAAGGCCGAGGCTCTCGTCGATGAAGAGGAGCACGCCCACCATATTGGAGCGCTGCCGAACGAGCGAACGCGCCGCCACGTTGGGAACATAGCCCAGCCGCTCCGCCGCCTCCAGCACTTCGCGCCGCTTCTTTTCGCTGATGTTCCCCGTCCGGTTGAACACCTTGCTCACCGTCGCGGACGAACAACCGCATTCCTTCGCGATATCATAGATGGTGATCATCGGACCTCCTCCCCGCCCGCAAGCCTGAATTTCAGCATTTCCAATTCGCCCGCCGTGATGCGGAAGGTGAGCGCTTCCCTTTCTCCGTGCGCCGTGACGGGCAGACGGTATTCCTTCCATTCCAGGCTGTCCGCGTCAACGGAAGCGCCCTCCAGGGCGATCGTTCCCTTTCCGCGCACCGTCACAAACACTTCCCGCGTCTTGGAAAGGTCGAAGTATTTATAGACGATGAGCGTTCCCGCCTTCAGCCCCGTGAGGAAGCGCTCCTCCCCTTCGTTCGTGACCATGGGGATGCCCGAAAAGGCGGCGTTCCCGCCGTGCGGCATACGCCCGTTCGTAAGATTGCAGCAGATGACGGCGGGATACTCCCCTTCCCCCTTCAGCGGCCCGCCGTTGAGCCCGCACGACGTGATCCCGACCTGCGGGATGCTGCCGTCCTGCAAGATCTCGATGGGCTCGGCACACGCCTGGCGGGAATAGTCGCTCCCGTGCGTCTGGCGATGATAGAAAACATACCACTTCCCGTTGATCTGTTCGATGCTGCCGTGCGTGGTGCCAGTATGGTTGA
Organism: Bacillota bacterium; assembly: GCA_003343805.1. GTDB lineage: Bacteria > Bacillota > Clostridia > Christensenellales > Borkfalkiaceae > Gallimonas > Gallimonas intestinavium. The sequence goes on from QAKM01000094.1 coordinate 17,270, forward strand.
GGCGGTCGCTCTCGCGCCTGCCCCGATAGCCCACGTCGCCGTTGGAGACGATGACCCCGCGGTATGTGAAGTCCCTGTCGGGATACCTGCTCGTGGCATAGCAGAGCTCGTGATTGTTCACGGAAGAATAGATGAAATAATAGGTATCACCGATCCTGCGGATGGATGCGCCCTCGTAGAACCCGTGTCCGAAGAAGCGGTGTCCCTCAACGGGCGTTTTCGACATCCCGCTCTCAAAGGGCGTGCCGCGCGTATCGGCAGGCAGGATGCGCTTTGGCCCTTCGGTCACGGTAAGCATATCGTCTGCCAGCGTGCAGCAGACGGGGCCCATCACGCCACCCGGCTCCTTTTTGATCTCTTTCACGCTCTTGCCGAACATCCCCGCCTGCACCCGCCGCATGGCGGGGCGCAGCAGACGGGGGAGCTGATCGAAGGGATACCATGTTCCGTAGTACAGGCGGATGACGCCGCCGTCGTTGATGACCGCGGGATCGAAGGGCACAAAGCGGGTGCAGAGCGTGCCGTCGGGAAAGCGGACATGGCCCAGAAACTCAAATTTGCCGTCGGGCGTATCCGAGACGGCCACCCCCACCGGGCCAAAGTAGCCGCCCTGCCCCTTGTCTCCGCTCAGACAATAGTAGAGATAGTAGCGCCCGTCCTTCCCCTGCACGCAGTCGGGCGCATAGAGATAGGGGCGGCCCGTCTCTTTCGAGAGCGGATCCTGCGCGGCGCTGTAGCTTGTGCCCCTGCAGCTCCAGTCGGAGAGATCGTCAACGGGCGCCGACCACACCTCGTAGTCGAGCATACAGAAAGTCTCGCCGCCCTCCTTATCGTGCGAGCCGTAGAGATAGACTCTGTCGCCAAAGACGTGCGGCTCGCCGTCCGGGATGTAAGTATCAAGAGGTAAAAACGGATTGAATGCCTGTTTCTTCATAACACACCTTCGGGATCGATCTCAGAAAAAGTTAATCGATTTCCCAACTCCCATTATAGCGAAGCAATGGGCATTTGTCAAGGCCCGCCGGAAAGAAATTTTAAATTCTTTCAAAGCCGTGCAAAAAAGCCCGTCTCTGCGCGCCATGTCCCCTTTTGTGCCAAAAAAGGCGATCACCCGCTCGCATCCGCCGATGCCCGGCCGCCCGACGAAAATACAGGAGCGCAAACTGTTTGACAGATCGGAAAAAAGGGTATAAAATAGAGGAACAGATCGCTTGCGGGCCTGTACCGGATTCGATTGCAAGCGGAATCTGACGGATGCACGCCGGAGGCTCGGCTCCGTAAAAACGGGAACTTTTTAAATGCTGATAATAAAAGCAGAAGATCTGTCGCTGCACGTGCAACTCGCCGCGTAGCGCTTGCGGCCTGACTTTTCAGGCTCCGTCTCCTTTGAGCTGCCCACGGCTGAAAGATGAGGCGTCAATCGAGTGGGGAACTCTCTTGCGCGGCTGACCTCCCCTGCGCAAGGGCGATTTTTCGGAAGTATGCCTGAAACAAGGTCGTCGGTGAACTTCTTTCGGGCGAGACTGATCGCCGACTAAGCGTGTAGGATCCGCGGAGGAACCTTGTAAGACCGCAGTTCAAGTCTGCGCAGGTCCACCAAAAAATGAGGAGCGCCTTGTGCGCTCTTTATTTTTTGTAGGCCTGCCGGAGAGAACTGCTTCCGTTCACCCCGCCGCTTGCGGCGGCACGAGCGAACGCGGGACGAAATAAACGTCAACGCCCCTCCCGCGAAGCAGTCTGCTTAAGCTCCACCAAAATAAGAAAAAAAGACATGATTGACAAAAACCGCCGAGAAGGTTATAATAATAACAGAGAAAGGATAAGGAGGCAGATATGTCCCGCATTGAAGCAGTCGAGCAGATGGCAAAGGCCATTTTGGGAAACAGCGATAAAGTCATCAGCACGGATGAATACAATGAATTGATCTCGCAGGCACATGATCAGGAAGAACGCGATCTCTATACGGAACTCTACAATTACCTGTTGAAGAAAAAACAAAGAGGATTGGTAGAGAATGGCGTCTACTAAAATATACACGCTGTTTGCAGGGGTAAACGGCGCAGGAAAAAGTACACTTTTTTCCGTCGATACCGCCGCCGATCTTGGCGTGCGGCTGAATACGGATGAGATCGTAAAAGAACGCGGTTGGGATTGGCGGGACGCTTCTGCCCAACTGCGTGCAGGAAGAGAACTTTTGCGGCGTCAGAAAGAGTGCCTTGAAAAAGGCATATCTTTCAATCAGGAAACGACGCTCAGCGGTGTTTCCATTTTGAAGGCGGTCCAAACGGCAAAAGAGAGGGGGTATCTCATTCGGATGCGCTATGTGGGCGTCAATTCCCCTGCGATCGCAAAAGAGCGCGTCGCAAAGCGCATTGCAATGGGAGGCCATGGCGTCAGCGGAGAAACGATCGACCGCCGCTTTGACGCTTCGAAGGACAATTTGAAGAAGGTTTTTCCCCTTTGTGATACGGTCAATATCTACGATAATTCGGGCGACGGACTAATGCTTGTCGCAAGCTATGTGAAGGGTGCGTGGCTTAAGTCGGGATTTCCCTGCCGATGGGCGGAAGAATTGATCTCCGGATTATGATCGAAGCTGTGTTTATCATTTCTTAGAAATGGGGAATCGGCGAAAATATAAGTTTCCGTTACAGCAAAAATGTTCGCATTGATCGGATGCAGCTCCACCAAAATGAAGCGGGAGGCAACAGCCTCCCGTTTTTATTTTGCGCGTCCGAAAAAGCGGCAGATGCACGCCCGAACCGCCCGCTTTGCGGGCAAGAGCACACACATCCTTCATCGTTCTCTCTCTTGTTTGACGTTCGGGGAAAGCGCTTCCGTGATAAACGCGACGATCTCCCGCCAGGCGGCCCGGCTCTCTTTCAACCGAGGAAATAGATACAAAAAATCGTGCCACATCCCTGGGAAAACGTGAAGTTTTGCAGGGTTTCCTCCTTTCCGCAGCCCGTCATCAAGCATCCGGCTATCGGTCAAGGAAGTCTCCCACCCGCCGCACAAGATGAGCGCCTTCGGAAATCCCTGAAGATCGGCATACGCCGGCGAAAGATCGGGATCGTTCAAGGGCGTATTGCCACAATAGGGCGAGATGCGGCGGATCTGATTTTCATGCGCTTCAAAATCATAGCGCCGCGGCATACCGTAGAGAGGATCCCGATGGCAATTCTCCCGATACGAGCTCCCGGAAGCCGCCATATCGATAAAACAGGAGATGCAGACGATCGCAGACGGCAGCGGAAGCCCATCATCTCTTGCCCGCAGGCAGGCGGACAGGAGCAAGTTCGCCCCGAAGCTATCCCCGATGGCGACAAAATTTCCGCCCCGCAGTACGCTCTTGCAGAGTGCCGCATAGGCGCGGAAGCATTCGTCATGCAGGGCGGGATAGGTAAAATGGGCACCGGTACGGTAATCGATGCTGTAAACGGTGCAGCCGCAGGCCGCGGCGAGCCGCTCTGCCGCGTTCCGGTACATCTTGTTCATCGGCACCGTATGCCCGCCGCCATGAAACTGCAATACAATTCCCTTCCCTGTTTCGGGCGGCACGATTTTTTCCACCCGGACACCGCCGTACTCTTCCTCGGCAAACGAAAAGCCCTTGGGCGGCTCGTAGGGTTTCTCTTTCAGCGCGACCGATCGGGAAAGGGAGGCAAAGCGCTTCCGGTAAGGATAGGTATAGGCTCTGAGCGCCGCCCGCACGAGCACCGCGCCCAAAGAGATCATAGCTCTTTCAGCCGTTTGTTCAGATTCTTTACGAGCGGATCCATGAGGAACCCCACATAGACGCCCGATCGGATATAGCAGGAAACTTCATTCCAAAGACCGTAGAAGGCAAGTTTTTGCAAACAGTAACGGCTTGCCCCGTATTTTCTGAGATAGGTCTCGCGCAGAAAGAAACGCTTGCCCGTCAGATTGTCGAACTGAAACAAATCGTACTCCCGATCGGCATAGGCCGAATTGAGCGGATCGATGAACCCTGTGATCCGATACCCCCTCCCGACCATGATGTTGCCGACGTTGAGGTCGCCGTGGATGAGGCAGGCCTCCTTGACCTCCTCGGAAAAGATGACATCGAACTTTTCCCACGCCGCCCGCATGGCGAGGATGACCTTTTTCTTCAGCTTCCCCGCCTCAAAATACTCTTCCGCTTTCTTCAAGACCCCTTCCGCAAAGGGACGATAGTAGTCGAGCCAGCGTTCACAGCCCGCATCCATCGTGTCGCCAAAGGTATCGCGTTTGCAGGAGTGGATGGCGTGCAGTGCCGTGGTGACCCGATCGGCAAACTCCCTTCTGCGTCTTTTGCCGAGGAAGAGCATCCCGAGCGCAAAGAGCGAACTCTTCCCCTCGATCTCTTCCATGCCGTAACAGTCCACGGGAATTTTCTCGTCGCCGGGCCGTGCAAAGAACAAGCGCGGCACTCTGACCGGGCTGTGCTCTGTAAGGAGCTCAAGATCGTGTACCTCTTTTTGCATCATATCCTTTGCCAGCAAAAACTTGACGACCAGCGTCTGTCCGTCTTTGCACAAAACGGAAACGGCGCGCCCGAAGGACCCGCCGCCCAAGTATCGGACCTTCTCCGCCGGCTTGCCTAATTTCTGTCTGACCGCGATTTGAGCATATTCCAATGCCTGCGCTTTGGTGAGCGGCAAGGCCTTGATGCGTTCTGCGTTCATTGCATCCACCTCTTTCTTGCAGTTTCTTCCATGATAGCATTGCCGCGGAAGATGGTCTATTTCCGAATTTGGCTTTCCTGTTTCCGTTCTTATCCGCTTTTCAGCGCATGGCGGTATTCATTGGGCGTCATGCCGAAGTGCGCGCTGAAATGCCTGTATAACGCAGACGGCACCTGATACCCGATCTCAAGGGCGATATCCTCGATGCTCATGTCGGAGGAGGACAATAGTTCCGCCGCCCGCTGCAGGCGATATTCCCGCAAAAGCTCCGAAAACGTTTTGCCCGTCTGCCGTTTTACCGATCTGCTTGCATAAGCGGGGGTATAGCCGTATGTCCGGGCGAAATGGGTGAGCGACGCCTGTTTGAGTTGGGTCTGGAAATAGTCGCCGTACCACCGGACGGGAGCCGCCCCTTCCCCCATCTTACCGCGGGCGAGCTCGCAAAACAAGAGCGACAACAGCGCCGAAACGGCAGTCCGGCTGTAAATGCCGCGGATGTGGCTCTCCTTCAGCAGCCGCAGGAACAAGTACTCCGCAAAAAGAGACATCTGACCGAACACGATCACCCCTTCTTCGGGCAGCGGGATATCATCGATGCAACGAGCAAACAGCTCGCACGGGATCACAGCCTTCAGAATGACGTCACCGGGGCCGATGCGTTCGATCCGATGCGCGCTTCCGGGACGAACCAGACAGCATTGTCCCTTTTGGAGCCGGATGCCGCTTGCATCCTGCAGCGTCTGCAGGCATTGCCCCGTCTGCACATAGATAAGTTCATAAAACTCATGCGTGTGCAGATAGGGCTGCTGCACCGCCGTATGCTTCTTGACATAAAACGAGTTTGTCCTTCGCAAGGGCAGCTCCATGTCGGGAGGGAGCGGCGCTCCCGAAAAGAAATCGGAAAGAGAAAAGCCCCTTTCGCGCGCTTCGGCGATGAGTACTTCTGCATTGGAAAACTCCCCTCGGATGGCGTTCATCAGATCCCCCTCCGAGCGGAGCATCGCCTTATCCACGCTTTCCTGTCCGAACAAAATACCCTGAAACAAATGATCCATAAAACCCGCAGCTCCCATCCGATACAGCTTTCCTTGAGCGCCTCTTTGCGTTCGCCACAAAGATTATACCGCATCATCCCGAAGAAATCAAACGGGCAAAGGTTTGAATGCACGAACCGATATAAAAAAGACGCATCGGGAAATTTTACCAAGACCTTGACAAGACGCTTCAGGCATGGTAAAATAGAAGAAAAAAGGAGAAATGCCATGTTTTGCAATAATTGCGGAAAAGAGATCCCCGACGGGTCAGCAAAATGCCCTGACTGCGGCGCGGAGATCAAAAAAGAACAGCAACCGATCAAGAAAGAGACGGCGATGGGATTTTTGGAAAAGTACCACCCCTTCACGCTGACGGCCCTGGTGCTTTCGGCGCTCTCCGTCCTCCTCTTCATCTTTGAGATCGTCTTTATGGCAAAGAATCCGCTCTTTGCGAGCGCCAGGACCTTGCTCCTCTACTTCGGCATCGGAGGAATGCTCTTGAGCCTCCTCGGCTATCGGAAGAGCGAAAAGAAAGCACTCGATAAGCTCTTCAACCTCATCAATCTCGGCTGTGCCCTGCTTGCCATCCTGATCGCGATCGTCTCCTTCATCGTCCTGATGGCAAACGTTTAAAACCGTAAAACTCTTTCCCGTTCCCCGCGAACGGGATTTTTTTATGCCGTCTTGCACAAGAAATTTATATACTATGTCACGCATAGTATTATTTATGACTGACATAGTATTGATTATTTCACGCATAGTACTATGCAAAATGCAAAAAAATGCACTTTCGCATCAAAAAAGCGCCGCTTTTCAAACGAAAAACGGCGCTCGAAGCCAACTTCTCCCCCATCAGTTGAGGACGACGTCCTTTAAACTCTCATATTTCTCCAACGCGGCCCGCCGGATCTCCTCGTAGTTGAGATGGCGTTCAAACGCTTCGTCGGAGAGCTTTTTGGCAAGAAAGATGACGCTTGAAGAGTACTTCAGGTGTTTGATCTCGCTCAGAAAGCGACCGCTCTGCCGCGTTCCGAAGAAATCGCCGCTGCCGCGAAGTTCCAGATCCTTTTCCGCAAGGCGGAATCCGTCCGACGTCTCCTTCAGGATGCGCAGCCGCTCGATGGACGTCTCACTCTCCGAGCCGATGAGCAAGAAGCACCAGCTCTTGTCGCTCCCCCGCCCCACGCGGCCGCGAAGCTGATGCAACTGCGAGAGGCCGAAGCGTTCGGCATTCATGACGACCATGATCGTCGCATTCGGGACATCCACGCCCACTTCGATGACCGTCGTCGAGACGAGGCAGTCGTAATCCCCCCTCTTGAAGGCACTCATCACCTCGTTCTTGTCCCGATCCTTCATCTTTCCGTGCAGAAGTCCCAGCCGCACATCAGGCATCCGCGCCCGCAGCTCTTCAAAGAGCTCCGTGACGGACGTCACCTGTCCTTCATCGTCCTCGATCTTGGCGCAGACAAAGTATGCCTGTCGCCCCCGCTTTGTTTCCCGCCGCACATATTCGAGCATATCGTTGTATTTGCGCGCCGAAACGATGGCCGTCACAATCTCCTGCCGCTCCTTGGGCTTATCGGGGATGGTCGTGATATCGAGATCGCCGTAAAAGATGAGCGAGAGCGTGCGCGGGATGGGAGTAGCCGACATGACGAGCACATCGGGGCTCACCCCTTTCTCACTAAGGGCATTGCGCTGCGCCACGCCAAAGCGGTGCTGCTCATCGCAGACGCAGAAGGCAAGGTCGGCAAACTGCACATCGCCCTGCAGGACGGCGTGCGTGCCGCAGAGGATATCGATCTCCCCCGCCTTCACGGCCGCCTTCACCGCCCGCTTTTCCGCCGCGGGGCTCGCGCCCGAGAGATACCCCACGCGGTATTCGGGAAACATCTTCTTTAAGATCGCCTCATTCTGCGCGGCCAGCACCTCGGTCGGCGACAGGTACACCGCCTGATGCCCGCTCTTCACCGCCATAAAGATACCCGTGAGCGCGACTGCAGTCTTTCCGCTGCCGACATCCCCCTGCAGGAGCCGGTTCATGCGCGAAGGGCCCTTCACATCCCCGAAGATCGCCCGCACCGCCGAGCGCTGACCCTGGGTAAATTCAAAAGAAAAGCGTCGCATGAACTGAGCGACCTCTTCCTCCGTCACCGTATAGCGGAGGGCGCGCGCCTCGTTCTTGTCGCCCTTGATGAGCTTGAACGCCGACACGAGCGTGAAGTATTCCTCGAGGGCGATGCGCTCGGATGCCGACGTCATCTCCTCCTGCGTCATGGGCGCATGGATGGTGCGGTACGCCCACGCGAGCGAGGCGAGCTTGTACTTTGCGACGAGCTCCTGCGGGATGACGGAGGGCGGAGAAACGGCCTTTAACGCCGCCTGCACCGCCGTCCGCACCGCCCGCTGGGTGAGCGAACCACGCAGGGGATAGACGGGCACAAGCCCCTTTAAACGCGCATTGACGGCCATCGGCTCGAACGTCGGATTGACGAGCGAGACCTGCCCGTATTTGTTCTGGATGCGCCCGTAGAAGAGGTATTCCCCCTCCTTCAGCGTCTTTGCAAGATAGGGCATATTGAACCAGACGGCGGTAAAGGTGTCGCCGTCCTGCTCGAGATGCGCGCGAAGATAACGCACCCGCCCCGTATAGCGCATGGGTTCGATGTAGGTGATCCGTGCCGCGATGAGCGCCGTAT
>QAKM01000048.1 GCA_003343805.1 Bacillota bacterium
TTTCATTCCTCACCTGCTCTACATAGCCGAGAAGGTACAGGAACGCGGGGGCGGGGATGCGGTAGACGCTCTTTTCGCCGTAGGAATGAAGCCCGAAGTCCTCCGGGCGCTTGGTGATAACAAGGTTGGGATGCTTTGCGCCCGCCTCCGTCACGATGGCGTCGTCCTCCGCGATCTTTGCCTGTTCGCGGTACTTGACCTCGATCATGATGGGCTCGAATCGCTCCGACTTGACGACAATATCGATCTCCTTGCCCTTCCCGCCGCCGCGATAATAGCCGACCGTAGGCGCATCTTCATAATAAAACGCCTTGATGTGCTTATAGACCGCCGTCTCGGCAATCAGCCCCAACTCCTCGGGATCGTTGGTGATGTCGTCCTTCATCAGAACGGCGTTGCGCATGGCGGCATCGGCAATGTAGATCTTATTCTGATTCTTCAAGACCTTCTTTGCGTCGAGCGTGACGAGCGGGCTCACATAGATGAGGCTGGCGCTCTCCAAATAGGAGATATACTTTTCTATCGTCGTGCGGCTGACGCCGTCCATCTCCTTGCCCATCGTCTGCAAGTTGATGATATTGGAAGAATTGTAGCAGAGGTATAAAAAGATACGCTCGATATCGGCAATATTGCGGATACCGTAGATGGCGGGGATATCCCGCTTCAATGCCTTATCGACGATATCCTCCCGAAGAACGCGCTGGGCGTACAGATCATCCTTGCTCAAAGCGAGCTCGGGGAAACCGCCCACTTGCAGATAGCGGATGAAATGCACTTGCAGTGCAGAGAGCTTGCGCAGAATGTCTTGCTGTTCGCGCTCGTCGCGCAGGTACAGCTGCGTGGGTTTGATGTCCTGCGGCAGCGGCGGCACGGAAATTTGCAGCAGTTCGCAGTATTCGTAAAAGGAGAGCGTCGGCACATGGATAATCTTCCAGCGTCCCAGTCCGCTCTCGCTCGTCTTGTCCGAAAGGATGGGGCTTGCCGAGCCCGTCGCCATGATCTTGATCTTCGGGTCGGTGTCGTATAAGATCTTCAGCCAGTTGTTCCAGTCGGCGGCGTATTGGATCTCGTCGAAAAAGCAATACACCGTCTCGCTGGCAGAGATATTGGAACGGAAGGTCTCCATGACGGTATTCACCGAACACAGCTTCAAGAGCGGGTGATCGAAGGAGACAAAGAGGATATCCTTGGGGGAAACCCCCTGCTCCAAAAGCGCGGAGATCGCCTGATACATGATGGTCGTCTTGCCCGTGCGCCTGGCGCCGCACAGAACGACGGAGCGACGGATATCCTCGCGCATCATACAGCGGAATGCTTCAAAATAGGCAAAGCGGTGCATGGGCTTGACGAATTCCTTCTGAATGAAGCCCGTCCTCCACCACGGGTTATAGGAATATAAAAGATCTAAAACATTTTCACGGTTGACGATAGACATGGTTGCCCTCCTTACGAATAGTATAGCATAGGAATATACTTTTCGCAAGTCTTTTAGCAATTTTTCTTTGTGGAATTACTACTATAGTAGTAATTATCGCCAAAATGATTTACATATATCTCTTATTGCTGTCGTTGTCAAAGCCAATCGATATGAGAAAAGGCGTGGCTTTATGCCACGCCGAACTCTCTTTCCCCCAAGCACTCCTTTCCCAAATTGTCGATCGGAATTTTACGAAAGTGCAGGCTCATGAAATTATTTTCTCCGGAACACAGGGATGCGCTCGATGGGGGCGGGGACGGTCGCCGTTGTGCCGCCCTTATAGAGAGTGCCGTCTTCTGCCATCCAATCGGCGCCTGCGGGGAAATAGACTTCCCGCTCGCGCACGTTCGCCTCAAGCACGGGACAGACGAGGATATCCTCACCGAGCAGAAATTCTTCGTGCTCTTCCCAGCAGTTCTTGTCCTTCGGGAAGGAGTAGAAGAGGGGACGGATGACGGGCTCGCCTTCCTCGTGCGCTTTCCTCATGACGTCTCTGAGATAATCGCGCATCTCCTCGCGGCGGCGGATGTGCTTCTCCATGATGTCCTGCACGAAGGGGGGATACGTCCAAACTTCGTTCTCTGCGCCTGTGGAGCACATTCCGCCTCCGTCCTTGCCGAGCGGCGGTTTGTCGTGGGGATCGCGGTCGCCGTGCAGGCGCATGACGGGAAGATAGGTCGCAAATTCAAACCAGCGGGCGAGCAGTTCGTGGAAGGCGGGGTCGTGAATGTTGCCGCCGTGGAAGCCGCCGATATCGGCCGTCCACCAGGGAATGCCCGCCATCGCCATGTGGAGGCTTGCGTTATACTGATTGCGGAGCGCCTTGAAGGTGGAGGGCACGTCTCCGCTCCACACGAGCGCGCCGTACTTGGCGCTCCCTGCCCAGGCGCAGCGGATGAGATTGATGATGTCCTCATCGCCCTCCGCTTTCATGCCCTCGTAGAAGGCGCGTGCATACTGCACGGGATATTCGTTGGCGCACTCGAGCGCCGGGCCGTCGTAATAGTGATAGAGCTCCCAATCGGCGACGGTATATTCGGGCTCGGCCTCGTCCAGCCAGAAGAGGGTGACGCCGTTCTTGCGGTAATTTTCCTTGCAGCAATTCCACACAAATGCGCGCGATTCGGGGTTGGTGGCGTCGAAGAACTGCTCAAACCCCCAGCAGTCCATGGTCACGGGGAGCCCCCTGTCGACGCGGACGAGAAGGTCGCGCTCCTCCATCTCGCGGTAGTGGACGGAGTTTCGGTCGACAGTCGGCCAGACGGAGACCATCAGCTTCATGCCCATTTTGTCGAGCTCTTCCGCCATCGCCTTGGGATCGGGCCAATAGCGCTTGTCGAACTGCCAGTCGCCCTGCTGCGTCCAGTGGAAGAAGTCCACGACGATGACGCCCACGGGGATGTTGCGGCGGTGATACTCGCGTGCGACGGCAAGGAGCTCCTCCTGCGTCTGGTAGCGCAGCTTGCACTGCCAGAAGCCGAGGGCGTATTCGGGCATCATCGGAGGCTTCCCTACGACTTCCATGTACGAAGTCAGAATGTCGGAAGGGGTATCCCCTGCGGTGATCCAATAGTCGATCTGCTTGGAAGAGTGCGCCGTAAATTCGGTGTAGTTGGTGCCGAGCGTCGCTCTGCCTACGGCGGGATTGTTCCAGAGCAGCCCGTACCCGTTTGAAGAGAGCAGAAAGGGGACGCTCGCCTGCGTATTCTTCTGTTCGAGTTCGAGCGTCGAGCCCTTCAGATCGAACGTGGGCTGCTGATACTGCCCCATGCCGAAGAGCTTTTCGTCGTTGGGCTCGAAGCGCACACGGAGGGAGTAGTTGTCTCCGCCCGCCGAACGGTATTCTCTGCCCGCGGCGCGAAGCTGCGAGATCTGATCGAGTTCCCGCCAGCCCTCGGTGCCGTACTCCCAGGTGCGGTAATACTCTTTGAGGAGCATCTTGCCCTGCGTGTTGTAAAAAGTGAGTTTGCCGTATTCCGTCATTTCGGCACGGATATTGCCGTTCTCGATGACGGCAAGGTGTTCTCCGATCTGCACTTTGGCGGGGCGGCGCATGGGGGTATCGAGCGCCCAATCGCGCCCCGAAAAGGCGCGGTTCTGCGTGGCGCGGACGCGCAGGCCATTTCCCCAGGCGCAGATCTCCACGAGCTCTCTGCGGCGGCGGAAGAGGAGCGCGCCGTCCTGTTCAAACAAAAATTGCATGGTTTCCTCCCGAATATTTTGATCGTCTCGATTATAGCACGCTTTTTTCGTCCTCGCAAGAGGGTTTTGCAAAATAACCCCGTCCTTTTTTCGACGAATTTTGCAAGGCGTAGCGTGTTCTCAAAAATGTGTTGCCCTTTGCTGAACACCATGTTTGAAAACTGCCATTCAGAGGTAGCTGACCGGGATGACTTTATCCGTTTCGGACAGAGAGAGCAGTTTATCGTAAAGGCAAACAACGCCGCCCGAGCCTCGTTTCATGCCGGGAATATTGTCGAGCTTTTGGAAGGCCGAGATGTCCTTTTTATGCGGATCGGCGTGTTTTTTGATCTCGATCGGATAAAGCGTTCCGCTGTCTTCGATCAGAAGGTCGATCTCGTTCATGTCTTTATCCCGGTAGAAGTAGAGCGGCGGTTCGGTGATCCCTCGATTGTAATAGCTCTTGATGATCTCCGAAAGGACGAAATTCTCAAAGAATGCTCCCGCCATTGCGCCGTTTTTGAGCACTTCGGGGGTCGTCCACTTGGTGAGGTAGGCAGCTAGTCCTGTATCAAGGAAATAGAGCTTTGGCGTTTTGACAACGCGCTTCAAAAAGTTGTTGTGGTAGGGCTGCAGAAGATAGACGATATTTGACGCTACGAGGATCGAGAGCCATCGTTCGGCAGTCGGGACGCTGATCCCGACGTCTCTTGCGAGCGACGTCAGGTTGAGCAACTGCCCGATCGAGGCGGCTGCGGCGATCATAAAATTTGTAAATTTAACTGTATCGCCGATCTCGGACAGCTCTTTGACGTCTCGCTCGATATAGGTATTCACATAGGCGCTGTAAAACAGCCGCCAATCATAGTCGGGGTTATCCGCAAGCTCGGGCATACTGCCGCGGTGGATCATGTTCCATACATCGTTATATCCGACTTCGGTTTTATTGTCTTTCCGTGCGGTAAAATATTCCTCCGTCGGAAGGAAGGGGAGATCGAAGGCGATACCCTGCCGCTCTCGCATAGAGAGGCCCAACAGCGTAACAAGTCCGATGCGACCGGCGAGCGATTCGCTTACTCCTTTCATCATTCGGAACTGCTGAGAGCCGCACAGATAGAATTGCCCTTTTTTTCTGTCTCTGTCCAGATAAAGTTTTATCTGTTCAAACAGGGCGGGGGCTTTTTGTATCTCGTCAACAAATACGGGAGGAGGATTATCCAAAAAGAAGGTGCCGCTTTGTTCCTCGGCGGTGGCGCGCATGATGGGATCGTCCAGAGTGGCATGGCTGAATCCATCGGTAATTTTATGGAGCATGGTCGTTTTACCAACTTGCCTCGGCCCCGCGACAAGTACGGCGCCGAACATACGTGAAAGCGTTGCAACGGTTTTTTCCGCGTGTCTTCTGATATACATAAGAGGCCCCCATATCGGCTGATTTAATATGCAGGATTATTATAGCCGAAAATGATGCGCGTGTCAAGAGCTTTCGGCAAGTGTAGTGTTTTTCTTGTTCGGGAAGGAGGTGTCGGCAGGACATATATTATCCACACGAAAAGTTTTTTATGGTCCTGGTGGCTTAGAATGCGGATGGAGCAAGAAAACGACGATGTTTTTACTCGCCTCCAGTTATTCTTACAAATTTCCGACGAATTTTGCAAGGCGTTTGACATTTTGCAGGCGGGCGTGCTATAATCGGAGCATGAAGATCTTTGAAGTACTGCAAAAGAAACGCACCCTCTCCTTCGAGGTGTTCCCGCCCAAGCGCGCGGACGTCGGCACGAAGGGGGTCTTTGCGACCATCGACGCCTTAAAAGAGCTCTCGCCCGACTATATCAGCGTCACTTACGGGGCGAGCGGCAGCAACAGCCGCAACGCCGCGGAGATCGCGGGCTACATCAAAAAGAGCGGGATAGAGCCCCTTGCTCACCTCACGGGCGGGCCTTCCTCGCCGCAGGATATCGACCGCACGGCACAGGAGTTCTTGTCGCTCGGCGTTGAGAACGTTTTAGCGCTCCGCGGGGACAAGCCCGTCGATTACGAGGCGGAGTACTGCAAGTACTTCCCGCACGCGACCGATCTCATGGAATATCTTAAAAAGTATCCTTTCTCGCTCGCGGGGGCGTGCTATCCCGAAGGGCATCCCGAGTGCGATACCCTCTATAAGGATCTTGAGGCCATGAAGCGCAAGGAGGAATGCGGGGCGAAATTCTTCGTCACGCAGCTCTTTTACGATAATTCCTACTACTATCGTCTCGTCAACGAGGCAAGGCGCATCGGCATCACGTCGCCCATCATCCCGGGCATCATGCCCCTTCTGAAGGTGCAGAACATCAAGCGCGTCAAGGAGATGTGCGGCAGCGCCGTACCCCTTGAGTTCCGCAACATGATCGAGGTGTACTCCGACCGTCCCGCCGTCATGGAGGAGATCGGGCTCAACTACGCCGTCTATCAGATCATCGACCTCATCGCAAAGGGCGCGCCCGGCATCCACCTCTACATCATGAACAACGCGGGGGCGGCGCACGCCATTTATTCCCGTCTCGAGAAGGTGTTTCGTGAACTGTTCTGAGCTCCGTGCTTCCATCCTCACCTATCTCGGCTTTCACGGGGCGGAGGGAGACGCGCGGACGGAGGGGCTCATGGAGGAACTTCTGCCGCGCGTGCAGGAGCTCTCCCGCTTCCGCCGCGCAGAGGGGCGCTTTACGGCGCTCCCTTTGTTTTTGCAGAAGGAGCCCTATTTGAGTTTTCTTTCGGGCTGTTCTGCCGTCGTCCTGGAGGCCGTGACCCTGGGCGGGGAAGTCGATCTCTTTGTGCGGCGGCTCGCCAAAGAGGATGTCTTGAAGAGCTTTGTTGCGGATGCCTGTGCGAGTGCGCTCCTCGAGGCGCTTGCCGATGAGGCGGAAGAGGCTTTGGGTGAAGAGCGCACCTATCGCTTCTGCCCCGGCTACGGCGGGAGCGAGCTTTCGGACGTGAGTTATATTTTGGAGACCGTGCGGGCAGACCGCATCGGCATCACCTTGCAGCAGAGCGGATTGATGCTGCCCTTAAAATCGATGGCGGGGTTTGTCGGCATCGGGAAAAAGGCGAAAAAGTCGTGCTCCGGCTGCATCCTGCGCGCGCACTGCGCCTATCAACGGGAGGGAAGAGTATGTTACGCAACGTAGTGGTCATGGACGGGGGCTTCGGCAGCGAGCTCGAGCGCCGCGGCATTTTGGCGCCCGTTCCCGAAGATCTCAACCTGACGGATGGGGAGACCGTCCGCGCCATCCACCGCGCCTATTCCATGGCGGACATCATCACGACCAATACCTTCGGGCTCAACCGCATCAAGTACCGCGGGAAGTTCTCCATTCAAGAGGTCGCCGAAGCGGCGATCGAAAACGCGCGGGCGGCGGGGAAAAAAGTCTTTTTCGACATCGGCCCCACGGGCGGCATGATGCAGCCACTCGGTACGCTCACCTTTGAGGAGGCGTTCGGGGCGTTTTCCGAGATCGCCTCCTTGACGAAAGAAAGTGTGGACGGGTACATCGTCGAGACCTTTTCCGATCTTTTAGAGCTGAAAGCGTGTATTCTGGCGCTCAAAGAACAGACGGACAAGCCCATCTTCGCCACGATGACCTTCGATCAGTCCTGCCGCACACTGAACGGCACCACGCCCGAGATCGCGGCGGCGCTCCTTGAAAATCTGGGCGTTTCCGCGCTCGGCGTCAACTGTTCTTTGGGGCCGAAGGAATTGAAGCCCGTCGTCGAGCGCTTCTTGTCCGTCTCGCATCTTCCCGTCATCGTGCAGCCCAACCGCGGCATCCCGTCGCTCGTGGATGGGAAAACCGTCTATTCTCTGAGCGCCGATGACTTCATGGCGCCCATGGAGGAGTTCATCGGGATGGGCGTCTCGATCGTCGGCGGTTGCTGTGGGACGACGCCCGAATTTATTGCGCGGCTTGCAGCGTTCTCGGGCAGGGAAGTCGAACAGCCCGAACCGGAATATGAGACCGTCGTTACCTCCGGAACGCGCCGTGTCGTTTTGAAGGGGGCGCGCATCTGCGGGGAACGGCTCAATCCCACGGGTAAAAAGAAGCTGAAGGAGGCACTCCTGAGCGGGGATATGGACTATCTCGCGCGCGAGGCGATCGCGCAGGAGGAGGCGGGGGCGGAATTGCTCGATCTCAACGTCGGCGTTCCCGGGCTGGACGAGCCCGCCGTCATGGGGCGCGCCGTCGCGTGCGTGCAGGAGGCGACCGATCTTCCGCTGCAGATCGACTCCTCCGACCCCAAAGCCATCGAAGCGGGCGTGCGCAAATACAGCGGCGTGCCGCTCATCAACAGTGTCAACGGCGAGGGCGCGGTGATGGACGCCGTCTTTCCCATTGCAAAGAAGTACGGTGCCGTCGTCCTGGGGCTCACGATGGACGGGAAGGGGGTACCGCGGACGGCCGAGGAGCGCCTTGCGATCGCCGAACGCATCATCACGCGCGCCGAAGAATATGGCATTCCCCGCCACCGGGTGATGATCGATACCCTCGTTTTAACGGCGTCCGCCGAACAGCCCCTCGTCAAAGAGACATTGAAGGCACTCACCCTTGTCAGAAACCTGGGCGTTCAGACGGCGCTCGGTGTCTCCAACGTCTCCTTCGGCCTTCCGGATCGCCCGCGCCTCAACCGTGCCTTTCTTGCGGCGGCTCTTCAGGCGGGGCTCACGATGCCCATCATGAATCCCCTTGACGGCGAGATGGCGGGCACGGTGTATGCCTTCCGCGTGCTCTCGGGCGAGGACGAGGGAGCACAAGATTACATTGCGCGCTATGCGGGCGCGGTCTCTTCGGCGGCCGCTGCGGCTCCCGCTCCCGCGAATAACCATGCCTCGGCGGTGAGTTCGCTCTCCGAGGCCGTCCGCCGCGGAAGAAAGGGGGAGGCGCGCACCCTCACCGAGCAAGAACTCCAAGAAAAAGCGCCGATGGATGTTGTGAACGGCATCCTCATCCCTGCGCTCGAGGAGGTGGGGCGGCTGTACGATCAAGGTACGCTCTATCTCCCCCAACTCATCGCGGCAGCGGAGGCCGCCAAAGAGGCGTTTGCGGTGCTCGGGGAGAAGTTTGAGCGCAAGGGCGCGGGCCGCGGCAAGGTGGTGCTCGCGACCGTCAAAGGGGACGTGCACGACATCGGCAAGAACATCTGCAAGGTGGTGCTCGAATCGTACGGTTTTGAAGTGATCGATCTCGGCAAGGATGTGCCCATCGAGTGCGTCGTTCAGGCGGTGCAGCGCGAACAGCCGCTCTGCGTGGGGCTTTCGGCGCTCATGACGACGACGGTGCCCTCCATGCGTTCGACCATCGAAGCGCTCCGTGCGGCGGGCTGTCAAACGCCCGTCTTTGCGGGCGGCGCGGTGCTCAACGCCGAGATCGCCAAAGAGATCGGCGCCGACTATTACACCGCCAACGCCTTAGAGCTCGTCAAGACCATCGAACGCGAGCTTTCGGACACGGAAAAGGCATGAGATTTTCTGTCGATCACGACTTTCACATCCATTCCTTCCTCTCGCGGTGTTCGGGCGATGCGGCGCAGACGCCGGAAGCCATGCTCTCCTATGCCGCGCGTTTCGGCCTGAAGAAGATCTGCGTCACCGACCATTTCTGGGATGCTCGGATCCCCGGGGCGAGTGCCTGGTATCGGGGGCAGGATCTTGATCATCTTCGGAGCATCCTTCCGCTGCCCGAAGGGGAGATCCGCTTCTGTTTCGGAGCGGAGACCGAGATGGATCGCTCTTTCCGCCTCGGCATTGCGCCGCAGACGTTTGATGCCTTTGACTTTGTCATCATTCCCACGACGCATCTGCAGATGAGTGGGTTTACCATCCAAGAGGGCGCCTCCGAAGCCGACCGCGCCCGCCTTTGGGTGGAGCGGCTCGATGCGCTCCTGAAGATGCCGCTCCCGTGGCGGAAAATAGGGATTGCCCATCTGACGACGCCGCTCATCGGCGGGAATGACCGAACGATGCACCTGCGAATCCTGGAACGCCTGGAGGAAGCGCAGATACGCCCGCTCTTTTTGCGGGCGGCGAGGGAGGCGGCGAAGCGCTTGCCGACATTCTTGCGGGGCTCGTCTCGCCTTCGGGAAAGCTTTCGGAGACCATGCCGCTCTCTTTGGAGTCAACGCCCGCTTACGGCAGCTACTGCGATGCGCTCGTCGCCCGCTATGAAGAGGGCCTGGACGTTGGCTACCGCTACTACGATACCTATAACATCCCCGTTGCCTTTCCCTTCGGCCACGGTCTGAGCTACGCACGGTTCGTTTATTCCGGTCTTGCGGCCTCCGTTGACGGCGATTCCCTCACACTGCAGTTTGCGATCGGGAATGAGTCGGACGTGGGCGGAAAGGAGATCGCCCAGATCTATGTGCGTCCCCTCGGGGGCTTTGTCTATCGCCCCGAGAAGGAACTCAAGGCGTACGAGAAGGTGTTTGTCAACGCGCATGAGAGCGCTTCCGTGTACGTCCGTCTCGATCGCTCGGCGTTTTCCTACTGGTCCACGGCGACGGACGGCTGGAAGGTGGACGACGGCGTGTACGAGGTCTGCATCGGCGCCTCTTCGCGCGATATCCGGCTCTCCGTCAAAGTGACGATCCGTGAGGGAAAGCTCGCTTTGGCCTGATCGGGCATCGATTTCACGCGGATTTCACGCCTTTTTCGGCGAAAGGGGTATTGAAATTTTCCGTTTGAGGGAGTATAATCATGGCGGCAGGGGACAAGGGGAAACCCGTGCTCCCCTGCAAATCATGATAAGAGGTGTTTTATGAAACGGATCAGAGTGGTTCAGTACGGCTGCGGCAAGATGAGTAAGTACATCCTGCGCTATCTGCACGAGAAGGGCGCAGAGATCGTCGGTGCGATCGATGTCGATCCCAATGTGGTCGGGATGGATGTGGGCGACTTTGCGGAGCTCGGCGTCAAGACGGGCGTCGTCATCTCGGACGATGCCGATAAGGTGCTCGACGAGTGCGATGCCGACATTGCGATCGTCACGCTGTTCAGCTTTGTCTCGGATATCTATGACTGCGTGGAGAAGTGTGTCGTCCGCGGTATCAACGTCATCACGACGTGCGAAGAGGCCATCTATCCCTGGACCACGGCGGCAGCGCTCACCAACAAACTCGATGCTCTCGCCAAAGAGCATGGCTGCACGGTCGTGGGCAGCGGGATGCAGGATATCTTCTGGATCAACATGGTCTCCCTTGCGGCGGCCGGGTGTCATAAGATCGAGAAGATCAAGGGCGCCTACAGCTATAACGTGGAAGATTACGGCCTTGCGCTCGCCAAGGCGCACGGGTGCGATCTCACAAAAGAGGAGTTTGAAGCGACGCTCGCTCATCCTGAAGAAGTCGTTCCCTCCTATGCCTGGAATGCGGCAGAGGCCATCTGCAACAAGCTGGGCCTGACGATCAAGTCCATCCGACAGGAGAATGTGCCCTATATCATCGATCACGATCTCTACAGCGCGACGCTCGGCAAGACGATTGAGGCGGGGCGCTGCATCGGGATGTCGGCAGTCGTCACCATCGAGACCTATCAGGGCATCACGGTGGAGGAGGAGACCATCGGCAAGGTGTACGGCCCGGAGGACGGCGATCTGTGCGATTGGTGGATCACGGGAGAACCGAACACCGAGTATCATGTCGTGAAGCCGGCTACGGTCGAACATACCTGCGCGACCATCGTCAACCGCATCCCGTCCGTGCTGCGTGCACCTGCGGGATACGTCACGGCGGATGAGCTGGGGGAATTCACGTATCTGACCTATCCCATGCACTACGAAGTTTAAAACAAACGGAAAGAGAGGGCGCCTCCATTGCGGAGACGCCCTCTCTTTGGATGTTTCAGGATATAATCAATCTTGATAGCCTTCGGGGTTGTTCTTCTGCCAGTTCCACTGGTCGCGGCACATCTCCTCGATGCCGTACTCCGCCTTCCAGCCGAGCTCCCGTTCCGCCTTCTCGCTCGAGGCATAGCACGAAGCGATGTCTCCCGCGCGGCGGGGCAGGATCGCGTAAGGCAGCGTCTTCCCGCACGCCTTCTCGAACGCATGGATCATGTCGAGCACGCTGTAGCCAACCCCCGTCCCGAGGTTATAGATGTGCACGCCCGGCTCTTCCAGCTTCTTCATCGCGGCGAGGTGTCCGCGCGCAAGGTCGACGACGTGGATGTAATCTCTCACCCCCGTTCCGTCCGGCGTCGGATAGTCGTTCCCGAACACTCCGATGCGCTCCAGCTTCCCGCTCGCCACCTGCGCCACATAAGGCATCAGGTTGTTGGGGATGCCCTTCGGGTCCTCGCCGATGCGCCCCGAAGGATGCGCTCCCACCGGGTTGAAGTACCGAAGGAGGATGACGCTCCACTCCTTGTCCGAGACGCACACGTCCTCCAGCATCCGCTCCTGAAAGTACTTGCTCGTGCCGTAGGGGTTGGTCGTACCGCCCACCATGCACGTCTCCGTCAGGGGGAGCTGTTCGGGCGTGCCGTAGACAGTCGCGGACGAGGAGAAGATGAGCTTCTTGACCCCGTGATCGCGCATCGCCTCGAGCAGCACGAGCGTACCCACGAGGTTGTTGTCGTAGTATTCGATGGGTTTTGCGACACTCTCGCCCACGGCCTTGAGCCCCGCGAAGTGGATGACGGCGTCGATGGGATGCTCCTCAAAGATGCGGTCGAGCACCGCGCGGTCGCGGAT
>QAKM01000057.1:0-39344 GCA_003343805.1 Bacillota bacterium
AGCCCCTGCGCCGCGGCCTCTTCGTAGCCGCTCGTGCCGTTGATCTGCCCCGCGGTGTAGAGACCCTCCACCTTTTTAAATTCGAGGGTGGGAAGAACGTCGAGAGTGTCGATGCAGTCGTACTCGATGGCATAGGCATAGCGCACGATCTCGCACCGTTCGAGGCCTTCGACCGTGCGGTACATCTCCTTCTGGAGATCGTGGGGGAGGGAGGTCGAAAGCCCCTGCACATAGATCTCGGTGGTGTCGGCGCCCTCGGGCTCCAGAAAGAGCTGATGGCGCTCCTTGTCGGAAAAGCGCACGACCTTCGTCTCGATGGAGGGGCAGTAGCGGGGGCCCGTCGAGGAGATGGTGCCGTTATAGAGGGGCGCGCGGTCGAGATTGTTTAAGATGAGCTCGTGCGTCTTTTGGTTGGTGTAGGTGAGATAGCACGGCACCTGCGTCTTGGGCACGCGGTCATTCAGGAAGGAGAAGGGGAAGAGGAGAGTGTCGCCCTCCTGGGCGGTGAGCTTTTCAAAGTCGATTGTGCGGCCGTCGAGGCGGGCGGGGGTGCCCGTCTTGAAGCGGCGCACCGAATATCCGAGCTCGATGAGGTTTTGGGTGAGGAGGGTGGCGGGGGCGAACCCGTTGGGGCCGCTCTCTTTGACGACTTCCCCCGTGATCGTGCGGGCATGGAGGTAAACGCCCGTCGCGATGACGGCAGCACGGCAGGAAAAGACGCCGCCGTAGTGGGTCACGACGCCCGAAACTTTCCCGTTTTCGGTGAGGATGCGCGCCGCCTCCGCCTGCACGATGCGCAGGTTTTCCGTGTGCTCTAAAACGCGCTTCATCTCGCGGTGATAGGCGTTCTTGTCCGTCTGGGCGCGGAGGGACTGCACGGCCGCCCCCTTGCCCGTGTTGAGCATCCGGATCTGCAGCGTGCAGCGGTCGGCATTGAGGCCCATCTCCCCGCCCAGGGCGTCGATCTCGCGCACCAGATGCCCCTTCGCCGTGCCGCCGACGGAGGGGTTGCAGGGGAGAAAGCCGATGCTGTCTAAGTTGAGTGTCAAAAGGACGGTTCTCTGCCCCGTGCGGGCGAGGGCGAGGGCGGCTTCGCAGCCCGCGTGCCCCGCGCCGATGACGACGGCGTCGTACGTCCCTTCCGAAAATTCGTGCATAGGTTATTGCTTTAAGACGGCGCTCTTGATGTCGGAGACGGCCTTCGCGACGCTGTCGTTGAGGCGGATGAGTTCGGCGATCTTGTCGCGCGCGTAGATGACGGTGGAGTGATCCCTCCCGCCCATCACTTTGCCGATGGAGATGAGGGGAACGGAGAGCATATCGCACATCAGATAGATGCAGATCTGGCGGGCGCGGACGAGGTCCTGCCGCTTGCTCTTGCCCGTGATGTCGCCCTCCTTCAGAGAGAAATAGTGGGAAGCCGCGCGGAGGATGACTTCGGGCGTCACCTCTTCCTGCGTGGACTGGTCGCCCACGCTCTCTTGGAGAGCCTGCGCCGCCAGCGTGAGCGAGATGGGCTCCTCGTGCAGTTTGCTCGCAAAGATGACGGTATTCAGCCGCCCTTCAAGGGTGCGCACGTTGTTGTCTGTGTTGCGCACGAGGAAGGCGAGCACGTCATCGGGGATGATGTACTTCTTTTCGAGGGCCTTTCGCTTTAAGATGGCGATCTTCATTTCGAGATCGGGCGGCTGGATGTCGGCGATGAGGCCGCCCTCAAAGCGCGTCCTTAAGCGCTCTTCGAGCGTCGTCAGCTCCTTGGCGGGGCAGTCGGACGAGATGACGATCTGTTTGTGCTGCGAGAAGAGCTCGTTGAAGGTGTGGAAGAACGCCTCCTGCACGCCGTGCTTGTTCGCCCAGAACTGGATGTCGTCGATGATGAGCACATCCACGTTGCGGTAGCGGTTGCGGAAGCGCGTCTCGCTGTCCCGTCCCGGCCCGCGCTTTGAGTACATACTGTCCACATATTCGTTGAGGAACTTTTCGCTCGTCGTATAGATGACGTGGAGGGAGGGCTTTTTCTCGGCGATCTCGTTGGCGATGGCCTGCATGAGGTGCGTCTTGCCGAGGCCCGTGCCGCCGTAGATGTAGAGGGGGTTGAAGTTTTCGCCGGGGGCCTCCGCCACCGACTTGGCCGCGGCATAGACGAACTTGTTGGAAGGGCCCACCACGAAGGAATCGAAGGTGAAGCGCTTGTCGAGCGTGACGGTCGTCTCTTCGAGGGCATCCGGCATCTCGGTGAGCGTGTATGTCTCGCTCCCGTCGACGACGATGATGAAGTCGGTCAGCCCCGTTTCCGATTTCTGGATGGCTTCGCGCAGTTTGTCGGCATGGCTCGTCGTGATGACGCTCGCCACCAGGTCGGTCTCCGCTTTGAGGACGACCTTGCGGTTGACGATATCCTGGGGAACGAGCGGCTCGATGAACGCGCTGAAGGAGATGGGCGTAAATAACTGCCTTGCCCGCTCTTCGATCTGGTTCCATATAACTTCCAACTGGGTGATTTCCGCCATTTTATCCTCTGAAATGCTTTTCCTTTTTCCGCCGTTTTGTTATAATAGGGATAGAAAAACCGATTTTATTCAATTATAATACAAATCCCGCCGAAAGAAAAGTGTTTTTCAAAAGAAAGTTCTCCTCATGCGCATAAAAAAGCTCACCCTTCACAATTTCAGGAATTACGAAGACGAGACGTTCGCCTTTTCGGACGGGCTCAATGTCCTCACGGGCCGCAACGCGCAGGGCAAGACCAACTGTGCCGAGGCCGTCTTTTATCTCTGCACGGGTTCTTCGCTCCGCATCCGTCACGACCGCCAGCTCATCCGCCGCGGGGAGAGCTGCGCCTCCCTCCGCGCCGAGGGGGAGAGCCGCTTCGGCACGCTCACGCTGGAGGCGGATATCTTTGAGAACAAGCGCGAACTGCGCGTCAACGGCATCCGCGTGAAGAAGAGCGCCGACTTTTTGGGCAACATCAACAGCGTGTTCTTTTCCCCGGGGGAGCTGCGTCTCATCCAGGACGGCCCCGACGAGCGCCGCCGCTTTCTCAACCTGTCCATCTCGCAGACCTCCCGTTCCTATGCGCAGGCGCTGCTGCGCTACAACAAGATCCTCGATCAGCGCAACAACCTTCTGAAGAACCGCGATGTCTCTCTCGTCCTCGACACCCTCCCCGTGTGGGACGAACAGCTCGCGCACTATGCGGCCGTCATCGTGCGGCACCGCGCGGCGTACCTCAAAGAGCTCTCTCCCCTTGCCGCCGAGGCGCATTCCTTCCTCACGGACGGGGCGGAGGAGCTTTCCCTCTCCTTTGACGCCGACTATCCCGAGGGGGAGGAGGCGATCGCGGAGGAACTTAAGAAGGAGCTTGCGGCCGCCGGTGAGCGCGACCTTCGTCTCGGCTTCACGACGGTTGGTCCGCACCGCGACGACGTCAAGATCTCCATCGGGGGGGCGGATGCCCGCGCCTTTGCCTCGCAGGGACAGGCGCGCACGGCGGCGCTCTCGTTAAAGCTCGCCGAAGTGGAAATCTTCACCCGCCTTGCGGGGGAGCCGCCCGTGCTCGTTCTCGACGACGTGATGAGCGAGCTCGACCTGCCGCGAAGGAAGAAGCTCGTCGCACGCACGGAGGGGCTGCAATGCATCCTCACCTGCACGCACGCCGAGCGCGTCCTCTACGGCAAGGAGACCAACAAGATCCGCATCCACGGGGGGAAGATCGTGTCATGAGAGCCGATCTTCATCTTCATTCCCTCTGTTCGGACGGAAAATATACGCCCGCGGCGGTCGCCGCAAAGTGCAAAGAGGCGGGACTTTCCCTCTTTTCCCTCACCGATCACGACAGCATGGAGGGCGTGCCCGAGGCGCTCTCTGCCGCGAAGGAGCTGGGCATCTCGTGCGTTCCCGGCTGGGAAGTTTCCGCCTACGAGGACGTCAAAGTGCACGTCCTCGGCTACGGCTGTGCGCGCGAGGAGGCGTACTTCCGCTTTTTGCAGGAGCGCAAGGAGAGCGCGCTCGTCCGCGCGGAGGATATGATCGGGAAGGGGAACGAATCTCTCGGGCTCAGCGTCTCGCTCAAAGACGCCCTTGCCCTGCGCGCCCGCCCCGATGCGCCCCTGCATACCATGCACGTCGTGCGTGCGTTCGCGCGGGCTCTCGGTGCCGTGGAGGGGGATGCTTACCGCGAGATGGCGGGGAAGCTCTATCTGGAGCTCTTCGACCGCGGGAAGCCCGCCTATTCCGGGCTCGGCCGCCCTTCGCCCGAGGATGCGATCGAGGTCATCCACGCCTCGGGCGGCATCGCCGTGCTCGCGCACCCCGGCCGCATTCGTCTGGAAAATGCCGAAAAGTGCGCCCTCCTCGACCGCCTTGTCCGGGCGGGGCTCGACGGGATAGAGTGCGTCTACACGACGCATACTGAGGAGGAGACGCAGGCGTTCTGCTCCTATGCGCGGGAGCACGGGCTGCTCGTGAGCGGCGGATCGGATTTCCACATGGAGGACGGCATCCACGCTGTGGGAAGGCCCGTCTTTGAGCCCGACGGCGCGCTCCAGGAGGCGCTGCGTCCTGGCGGGGTGGAGCTTTGACCGGACGAGGAAAAAAAGGCATCGGAATGATCTTGGCGGCGCTCCTTTGGGGGAGCGCCTGTTTTGTTTTTGCGGGGGCTGCCGCGGGCGTTCCCGAGGCGGAAGAGTTGCTCTCGCGCGTCACGACCCGCTACAGCGAGGAGAACGCGGGCCGCGCCTGCAACATCCGGCTGGCGGCAGAGCGCATCTCGGGCATCACGCTGGATGCGCGGGAGAGCTTCTCCTTCAACGATGCGGTGGGGGAGAGGACGAGAGAGAACGGCTTTTTCGAGGCGCCCGTCATCGAGAACGGGGAGTATGTCCCGGGCGTGGGCGGGGGCGTGTGCCAGGTGAGCAGCACACTCTTCTGTGCCGCGCTCGAGGCGGGGCTGCGCATTTCGGAGAGTCATCCCCATTCTCTGCCCGTCTCCTACATCCCGCCCTCCCTCGATGCGATGGTCTCTTCGGGGAGCGATCTGAAGCTCTTCAATCCCCGCTCTGCCCCCGTGCGCATCGAAGCGCAGGCGGAGGACGGTGTGCTCACCGTCGGGGTGTACGGCGTGAAGGACGGGCTTGTGTACCGGACGGAGAGCGTGACGCTCGCCCGCCTGGAAGCGCCGCCCGCACGGGAAGGGGATGTCCTGCGTCCGGGCAGAGAGGGACTCGTGAGCGAGAGTTTTCTCTGTGTGTATGGGGAGGGTGGGGAGCTCATCTCCCGCACGCGCATCCGTCGCGATCGCTACGCGCCCGTGCAGGGCATCCGCCCGCGGGAGGGCGATCTGCTGCAAAAAAAGCCGGAATGAGCGCGGAAAGACAAAAAAACGGCGCAAAATCAGTTGATTTTTGTGCGGCTTTCGGGTATAATCATCAAGTGACTTCGGGCGTTCCGCTGCCGCGAGCCTGCCAAAGACGCGGGTAAATACCAAACCGGGAATGAACGCTTTGTGATCGAATGGAGGTTAAGTCAATGAAAGGTCTGATCGAAGCGATCGAGCGCGAGGGGCTCAAAGAGAACGTGCCCCAGTTCAATGTCGGCGACACCGTCAAGGTGGGCTACCGCATCATCGAGGGCGGCAAGGAAAGGATCCAGAATTTCGAGGGCGTCGTCATCGCCAAGAAGCACGGCGGCATCCGCGAGAGCTTTACGGTGCGCCGTCTTTCCTTCGGCGTCGGTGTGGAGCGCTGCTTCCCCCTGCACTCGCCCAAGGTCGCCTATGTCACCGTCGTTCGCGCGGGCAAGGTGAGAAGGGCAAAGCTCTACTATCTCCGCGGCCGCACGGGCAAGGCAGCCAAGGTCAAGGAAGATATCTGAACAAGCAACGATCGAAAGGCGGCGCTTACGGCGCCGCCGATTTTTTTGGAAAATCCGCTGAAAATCGTTTACAATTCCCGCGCAATCGGTTAGAATAGAATCCGAAGGCAATATTCTTTTTATAATAAGGAAAGCATTTATGAAGAAGAATTTCTGGAAGAGCGCCTCGAAGTATTTCCGCGCCTTTCTCATTACAGCGCTTGCGTTCCTCGTCATCGGGCTGGGGACGCTGGGCAGCGTCATGTCCACGGGGGACTCCTTCGTGCTCACCTCCAAACAGAGCGGGGACGAGAAGGAGCCTTCCCTCATGTTCCACATCATGCTCCCCGAGGGGCTGGACGAGGATACGGACGAGTATAACCTCTATGTCAAGAAGGTGCTCGTCAACGTGGGCGCGGTGTATGCGCCTGCCGGCGAGGACACCGATATCCGCATCGGCCGCGGCACGTCGCCCGACCTCATCTACAGCCTCACCTATCCGCTCACCGTTCCCTCCGTGTACCGTGCGGAGAACGGCAGCGACGAGGCGCTCTCCAACGGTCCCTACAACTGGGCCGTGTTCGATGTGACGTCCGTCACGGAGAAGGGTTGGCGCCTGCGTGACTATGCCTACTACTGCTTCTTTGCGCGCAGCAACAGCGTGCGCATCAACGAAGTGGTGTTCGTCGCCGAAAACAACGACCTTCCCGAAGAGGAGCGCAAGCCCGTCGTGCTCGCAGCCGAGCTCGACGACGCCTCCATCATCCGCCGTGCGGAAGGGGAGACCAAGGAGGAAGCGCTCGAGCGCGCTTCGGCCGTGCTCGACAGCCAGTATCTTCCCACGCTCTCGTCCTCGTCCTTCTACTGCTATTCGGAGGAGGAGGCCTACTCCATGATGACCATTGCGGAGATGCGCGCGGGCGGTTCTTACGTTAAGGGCGATACCTATCTTGCAGATACCGTTTACAACGCGCTGGGAACGGACATCCTCGCCCTCGGCACGCTCATCTTCGGCATGAGCCCCTTCGGCCTGCGCATCTTCCCCTTCCTTGCCGCCTTCGGCGTGCTCGTTTTGGGGTATTTCCTCGTCCGGGATCTTTCCAAGAGCGAACGTGCGGGCTTCATCTTCGCCGTGCTCTATGCGCTTTCCGCAGCATTCTTTGCCGCGGGCCATCTGGGTACCCCCCTGATGCTCGGCGTGCTCTTCTTCACGGCATCCGTTTACTTCTGCCACAAGTTCTATGCAAAGGGAATGAAAACGGCCGACTTCAAGGGAGCGCTCCCCGTCATCCTGAGTGCGCTCTTCGGGGCGCTTGCCGTCTGCACCAACGGCGTGTGGGTCATCCCCATGTTCGGGGTCATCGCGCTCTTTGTCGTCGGCATGGTGCGCCAGAGAAAGGCAAAGGCCTATTATCTTGCCAAGGCGGAAGCGATGCCCGAAGCGCCCGCAGCGGCGGAAGAAACGCCCGTTCCTTCCCCGAAAGAGCACGTCGAGCGGGAGTACCGCCGCAAGGATCGTGCGGCGATCGCCTCCTTTGCGGTCGTGTTCCTCATCGGCTCGCTCGTCCTTTCGCTGCTCGCCGTCATCCCCGTTTACCTTCCCTATGTGCGCGTGTTCGGCGATCCCGCCGCTCCGATGGGCGTGTTCGCCGTCGCATGGAAGCTGTTTGCGGGCGGGTTCACGGGGGTGAACGCCACCTCCTATGCGCAGAGTTGGTCGCTCCACACCATTTTTGCGGGCACGGGCGAACTCTTCGCCGTGACCTGCGCGGGCCTTCTCACCGCGGCCGTCGCCGCTGCGGCGAGCATCGCGGCGCTCGTGTGGTTCCTCGTCGGCAAAAAGCAATGCGAAAAGCCGGCACTGCGCGCGCTCGTCATCGCGGCTGTGGGGCTCGTGCTTGCGCTTGTAAGCTCCTTCTTCGGGGGCGGTTCGTTCGGCTTCGCGCTGACCGCGCTCATCTTCCTGTTTGCGATCGGCGGTTTCGCGGGCGATCAGGTCCTTGCCGAGGGCGGCAGGGCGGCCAAGGTCGCGATGTGGGTGATTGCAGTGCTGCTCATCCTCTCGTTTGTGCTGCTCATCCCGTTCACCTTCTCGGTGCCCCTTCCCGCAGGGCTGCAGACGGCGCTCTTTGCCTGAATGATGCTTTCAAAGAACGGAACGCGCCCTGCGTTTCGTTCTTGTCTTATTCCGCGAAGATCTTTTTTGATGCAAAGATCGTTTCGCTTGCGGACGATCGTCTGAAAAAACTGCTCCCGCAAGGCTTTGCGGAAAGAAACCGAAGAGGAGGGGGAAAGTATGATCTCGAATGTGACGTGTTTTGCGCTGGCGGGGCTCGAAGGGGTGCCCGTCACGGTAGAGACGGACGTCAACAAGGGCGTGCCCGCCTTTGAGATGGTGGGTCTGCCCGATGCCGCCGTCAAAGAATCCAAGGAGCGCGTGCGCTCTGCACTCAAGAACAGCGGGTTCTCCTTCCCCGTCGTCAAGGTGACGGTCAACTTTGCTCCCGCCGATCTCAGGAAGGAGGGCGCCTCCTTCGATCTTGCCGTTGCCGTCGGCCTTCTGAAGGCGAGCGAACAGCTCGTGGGGGCCGATCTCAAGGGCATCGTGTTTCTGGGCGAGCTCTCCCTCGACGGCAGCCTGCGCCCCGTCCGCGGCCTTCTGCCCGTCCTCATTTCCGCCAAGGCGCGCGGGTTCACGACCTTTGTGATCCCCGCCGAGAATGCGGGAGAGGCGCGCTTTCTGGACGGCGTGCGCTGTTATCCCTTCCGGACGCTCGCCGAGGCCGTCCGCTTCCTCGTCGGGGCGGATCATCCCGAGCCCGTGCGGCCCGTCAAATACGTTCCGGGGATGCGCGGAGGAAGTTCCGCCGATCTCAAGTTCGTCAAGGGCCAGCCGATGGCGCGGCGCGCGGTGGAGATCGCCGTCGCGGGCGGGCATAACCTTCTTCTGGTCGGCCCGCCCGGCACGGGCAAGACGATGATCGCCCGCTGCATCCCCACCATCATGCCCGACCTTTCCTTCGACGAGGCGCTGGAGATCACCAAGATCCACTCCGTCGCGGGTATTTTGGGCGAGGAGGGCATCGTCACCGAGCGGCCCTTCCGCACGCCCCATCACACGGCGACCACCGTCTCCATGTGCGGCGGCGGCAACCGCGTGGTGCATCCCGGCGAAATTTCCCTTGCGCACGGCGGCGTGCTCTTTCTCGATGAGCTGCCCGAATACAAGCGCTCGACACTGGAGGCGCTGCGCCAGCCCCTCGAGGACGGGAAGATCACCATCTCCCGTTCGGGTGGGAGTTGCACCTATCCTGCGCGCTTTATGCTCTGCGCGAGTATGAACCCCTGCCCGTGCGGCAATTACGGGTCGGAGAAGCTCACCTGCACCTGTACGCCCGCGGAGATCCGCAGCTACCGCCGCAAGGTCTCCGGGCCGCTCCTCGACCGCATCGATCTGCAGGTGGAGGTGGATGCCATCGCCTACGACGATCTCGCAGCGGAGGAGGCGCAGGAAAGTTCCGCCTCCGTGCGCGAGCGGGTGAACGGGGCAAGGCGCATCCAGCGCAACCGCTTCGAGAAGACGCCCCTTCACACGAATGCCGAGATGGGAGAGCGGGAACTGCGGGAATACTGCACGCTCTCGCCCGAGTGCGAACGCATTTTGCGCGATGCGTTCGAGCGGATGCAGCTCTCGGCACGGGCGAGGGCGCGCATCATCAAGGTGGCGCGCACGATCGCCGACCTCGACCAGAGCGAGGACATCATGCCCCGGCATATGTTCGAGGCGGTGTCGTATCGCATTTCATTTCGTTGATTTTTAGCAGGCTAAAAATCAACGAGGAGCGGGCTGTTGGCATCTAAATTGCTTTTTCGCCCGCGCGCTTTGCTGTCCTTATTGGGCACTAAGCGCCAAGTATGGCGCAAATTGGGTCCCGCAGCGGAGGGGAACCCTCCTCGCGGAAGGAATTTAGTTCACGCATTTCTTTTGCTGCGCGAAACAAATTCCGTGAGGGGCAAAGTTATTTGATTTTAACTTACTTTTCGCCCGCCCACGATTTTGTCCTTATTGGACAATAAGCGCCAAGTATGGCGCAAATTGGGTCCTGCTGCGCAAGGCAACCTTGCTTGCAGAAGGAGATTTAGAGAAAAGGGCTCCCGAAAAAGTCGCGTCAGCGAGTTTTTTGGAATAAAACAAGGAGGCGGATATGACACGCGAAGAGCTGGGGATCGTATGGCTGTGCGGATGCACGGAGCTGGACAAGCGCGAGTGCGCCGCTCTTCTGCGCGCGGCCGGATCTCCTGCCCGTCTCCTCGACGACTACGAAAAAATTGCTCCGTCCGTGATACGTTCGCCCAAATCGGGGTTATATAAAGAGAGAGGCTTGCGCCTTGACGGGGTCGAAAAGCTGCTTCGGGAGCTGGAACGGGAGGACGTTTTCCCGATCACCGTGCTCGATGAGGACTATCCCGAAGCGCTCAAAAACATCGCCTCGCCGCCCCTCCTTTTGTACGGGAAGGGGGATCGGGCGCTTCTTAAGGAACGCAAGTTCTGCATCGTCGGTTCGCGCGTGACGCCGCCGTGGGCGGAGAGCCTCGGCAGAGCGATCTCGGCTGAACTTTCCTCCCGCTTCTGCATCGTCACGGGCCTTGCGGAAGGGGGAGACAGCGCCGCCATCCAGGGCGCGCTCCCTGCGGGGAGGGTCATCTCCGTGCTGCCGTGCGGGCTGAAAGAGTGCTATCCCGCCTCGCACGCGGGCCTGAAGGAGCGCATCGCGGGAAGCGGGCTGCTGCTCAGCGAATATCCCCTCGGCGAGCCCGTGAAAAAATACAGCTTTCACGAGCGCAACCGCCTGCTTGCGGGCCTTTCGGAGGGCGTGCTCGTCCTCTCGGCAGGGGCAAAGAGCGGCGCACTCATTACCGCGAACTGCGCGGCGGAGTTCGGCCGGGACGTGTTCGCACTTCCCTACCGCCCAAACGAGGCGCGCGGCGCGGGCTGCAACGATCTCATCAAAAAGGGCGCTTCCCTCGTGACGGAGACAGAGGACATCCTCTCCTTCTACGGGCTGGAGGAGGCGCCGGTCAGAGAGGAGAGGACGAAAGAAAAGGGCCCCTCCCTCACCCCCGAAGAGGCGCGCGTGTATGAAGTCTTGCGCGACGGGGGAGAATTGCATACATCCGTTCTTGCGGAGAAGGCGGGCCTGCGCGTCTTTGAGGTCGCGGCCGTCCTCTCTTCGCTGGAACTCAAGGGGTTGGCCGTCAAAGCGGGCGGCAACCGATACTCGATCGCGCGGTGACCGCGCCATCCGAATCTCAAGGAGCTTTTATGGATCTCATCATCGTAGAGTCGCCCTCCAAGGCAAAGACCATTTCCAAATATCTCAAGGGGAAGTACCGCGTGGACGCCTCGGGCGGACACATCCGCGACCTCCCTCAAAAGACGTTGGGCGTTTCCATTGATAAGAACTTCGAGCCGCGCTATGTCGTCTCGGCGGGCAAGGAAGAGACGGTCCGGCGCCTCATGGACGAGGCAAAGAGGGCCGACCGCATCTATCTCGCGACCGACCCCGACCGTGAGGGCGAGGCCATCTCGTGGCACTTGCAGACGGTGCTGGGGCTCGATCAGAACGGCGAGAACCGCATCGAATTTAACGAAATTTCCCCCAAGGCCGTCACAAAGGCGTTGGAGCACCCGCGCAAGATCAACTACAACCTCGTGGATGCGCAGCAGGCACGCCGCGTCCTGGACCGCCTCGTGGGCTATAAACTTTCGCCGCTCCTCAACAACAAATTGCAGAGCGGCCTCTCGGCGGGGCGCGTGCAGTCGGTGGCGCTGAGGCTCGTCGTCGACCGCGAGCGCGAGATCCAGGCGTTCAAACCCGAAGAATACTGGACGATCACCGCAGAATTGCAGGATAAGGAGAAGAAATTCTCCCCCTTCAAGGCGGCGCTTGAAAAGTTTAACAATAAAAAGCTCAAAGTGGGCAGCAAGGAGCAGGCGGACGCCGTCCTTGGCGCGCTCGCGGCGGGCGAATATACCGTTTCTTCCGTCAAGAAGAGCGTGGCGCGCTCGCACGCCCCCGCGCCCTTCACGACGAGCACCCTGCAGCAGGATGCCTCCAACAAGCTCGGCTACACCGCGCCCGAGACCATGCTCATGGCGCAGCACCTCTACGAGGGTATGGACGTCGAAGGGGAGGGGCATATCGCCTTCGTCACCTATATCCGTACCGACTCGACGCGCATCTCCGACGAGGCGCAGGCGGCGGCGCTCTCCTACATCGGGGAGCGCTTCGGCAAGGAGTACTGCCCCGCAAAGCCCAATCATTACGCCTCCAAGAAGGGGGCGCAGGACGCGCACGAGGCCATCCGTCCCATCGACGTGACGCTCACCCCCGAGCGCGCCAAAAAGATGCTCGACAAGAAGCATTATCAGGTCTATAAGCTCATCTACGAGCGTTTCATCGCCTCGCAGATGGCGGAAGCTCTCTATGATGCGATGCAGATCGTCATCGACAACAGCGGTTATTCCTTCAAGGCGACGGGAAGAAGCCTGAAGTTTGCAGGCTTCACCGCCGTCTATCAGGAGGCAAAGAAGGAAGACGGGGAAGAGGAGGGGAGCGGCAAGCTCCTGCCCCCGCTTTCCGAAGGGGACGCGCTCGATGCGCTCGGCGTGAAGTCCGAGCAGAAGTTCACCAAGCCCCCCGTCCGGTACACGGACGCCTCCCTCGTCAAGGCGATGGAAGATAAGGGCATCGGCCGTCCTTCGACGTACGCCTCCATCATCTCCGTCCTCAACAAGCGCAAGTATGTGACCAAAGAGGGCAAGTACATGGTGCCCACCGACATCGCCTACCGCATCACCGATATGCTGTGCAAGTACTTTACCGACATCATGGACGTCGGCTTCACGGCAGACATGGAGGAAAAGCTCGACGACATCGAGGAGGGCGGCAAGGACTGGCACGAGATCATCTCCGCCTTTTATCCGCCCTTTGCGGAAAAGCTCCGCTTTGCCTCGACGGACGGCGATGAGATGACGGACATCCTCTGCGAAAAGTGCGGGCATCCCATGGTGCGCAAGACGGGAAAATACGGCAAGTTCCTTGCCTGCTCCAACTATCCCGCCTGCTCGAACATCATCTCCGAGGATACGGCGCCCGTCTCCGATACGCCCTGCCCCAAGTGCGGCGCGATGATGATCGTGCGGAACGGCAGGTTCGGCAAGTTCCTCGCCTGCCCCAATTACCCCAAGTGCAAATCGACGCTCCCTTACGGCGAGGAGAAGAAGCGGGAGGAAAAGCTCGAGGGCACCTGCCCCGTCTGCGGCAAGCCCGCAAAGGTCCTCTATACCCGCACGGGCAGAATGTATTACGGCTGCAGCGGGTATCCTGCCTGCAAGTTCATGAGCTGGGACGAGCCAACGGGCGAAAAGTGCCCCGTCTGCGGCGAGGCAATCGTCAAGACCAAGAAGGGCGTCTTGAAATGCAGTAATAAGGACTGCTCCTACCGCCCGCCTCAGCCCGAAAAGGCGCCCGAAGCCGAAGCAAAGGCACAGACGCCCGACGCTCCCCAAGCGGCAGAGGGCAACGCATGATCCGCATCATCGGCGCGGGCCTTGCGGGGAGCGAGGCGGCGTATTATCTGGGCAGCCGCGGCGTCGAAGTCGAACTCGTCGACATGAAGCCGAAAAAGTTCACCCCCGCGCACGAGAGCGCAAACTTCGGCGAGCTCGTCTGCTCCAATTCCCTAAAGAGTGACGATGTCTGGGGCAACGCCTGCGGGCTCCTGAAAGAGGAGATGCGGCGGTTGGGCTCGCTCACGATGGCGGCAGCGGAAGTTTCCCGCGTGCCGGCGGGCGGGGCGCTCGCCGTCGATCGGGAGAAGTTCTCCGCCTATATCACCGAACAACTGCGCGCCTGCCCGCACATCCATATCGTCTGCGAGGAAGTGACGTCGCTGCCCGAACGGGGCGTCATCGCGACGGGCCCGCTGACGGGCGGGGCGCTCTACAAGGACATTGAGGAAAAACTCGGCGCCTCGCTGCACTTCTATGACGCTTCCGCGCCCATCGTCGCGGCGGACAGCATCGATCTTGACCACACCTTTACGGGCGACCGATACGGGAAGGGCACGGGCGATTACATCAACTGCCCGCTCACGAAGGAAGAATATTACGCCTTTGTGGAGGCGCTCACCTCCGCCGAACGGGCAACGCTGCACGAGTTCGAGAAGGGGGAGATCTTCGAGGGCTGTATGCCCCTCGAAGTGATGGCCTCCCGCGGGAAGGATACGCTCCGCTTCGGCACGTTCAAGCCCGTGGGGCTCGCGGATGAGAGCGGCGCTCGCCCCTATGCCGTATTGCAGCTCCGCAAGGAGAATGAGGCGGGCACGAGCTATAACCTCGTCGGCTGTCAGACCAATCTCAAATTCGGCGAACAGAAGCGGGTGTTTTCCCTCATCCCCGCCCTCGCTCACGCGGAGTTCGAGCGCTACGGCGTCATGCACCGCAACACCTATCTCCCCGCGGACCGGCTCTTAAACAACGATTTTTCGCTCAAAAGTAACCCTGATCTCTTTTTTGCGGGGCAGATCACGGGCGTCGAGGGATACGTTGAGAGCGCGATGAGCGGGCTGTTCGTCGGCATCCACATCTGGAACCGCCTGCACGGAAAGTTGAGCGAAGCGCCCGAAGATACCTGCGTTTCGGGGGCGCTCGCCCGCTATATCTCCACGGAGAACAAAGATTTTCAGCCCATGAACGCCAACTACGGCATTCTCAGACAGAGCGTTTGTGTGCGCGACAAAAAGGAAAAGAAGAGACGCCTCGGAGCGCTTGCGCTCGAAGAGATCGAACGCTTCAAAGCGACGATCTGTGGCGAAGGAGGAAGATAAATGGAATTTCGCGGAACGACCATCTGCGCCGTCAAACGGGACGGCGTTACGGCCATCGCGGGGGACGGACAGGTCACCCTCGGCGAGTCGGTCGTGTTCAAGAATACGGCTATCAAGGTGCGCCGCATCTACGGCGGCAAGGTCATTCTGGGCTTTGCGGGCTCGGTGACGGACGCCTTCTCGCTCTCGGAGCGCTTTGAAGGGATGCTCAACAAGTTTGCGGGCAACCTCATGCGTTCGGCGGTGGAGCTTGCAGACCTCTGGCGGAGCGACAAGATCGGAAGAAAGCTCGACGCCATGATGATCACGGCGGATAAGGATACCCTCCTCATCCTGTCGGGCACGGGCGAAGTCATCGAACCCGACGAGGGCATCTGCGCCATCGGCTCGGGCGGCAACTATGCCTTGGCGGCGGCGCGCGCCCTTGCGCAGAACACCGATTTTTCCGCCGAGGAGATCGCAAGAAAGGCGCTCAAGATCGCAAGTGAGATCTGTGTCTATACGAACGACCACATCATCTGTGAAACGGTTTGAAAAGGATATGCTTCGCAATACGGTGTCGCGCTGCGGCAACTTTCGGTCACTTACGGTTTAGTAAGCTCGCTCAAGTTTTCCTCGCGCTCCTTGTCTTGCTCGCATCTTCTTTCCAAACATAGGGCAGCAATTTTGAATCAATGGAGGAACAAGCATGGATCTTTCTCCCAAACAGATCGTAAACGAACTCAATAAACATATCGTGGGGCAGGACGAGGCAAAAAAAGCCGTCGCCATCGCCCTTCGCAACCGCTACCGCCGCTCGCAGCTCTCCCCCGAGATGCGCGAGGAGATCACGCCCAAGAACATCATCATGAAGGGCCCCACGGGCGTCGGCAAGACGGAGATCGCAAGAAGGCTCGCAAAGCTCGTCAAAGCTCCCTTCATCAAGGTGGAGGCTACCAAGTACACCGAAGTGGGGTATGTGGGCAAGGACGTCGAGGGCATGGTGCGCGACCTTGTGGAGAGCGCCGTGCGCCTTGTCAAGGACGAGAAGGCGGCGGAAGTCTCCGTCAAGGCCACGGCAGCCGCCGAACAGCGCGTCGTCAAGATCCTTTCCGAACTCAAAAAGGCCGACCGCGGCGAAACCCCGCGCGAAGTGTTCGAGGCAAATCTCCTCGAATCGTTGAGAAAGGGCGTCTTTGACAATCTCGTCGTCGAGGCGGACGTCAGAGATGAGCCCAAGACGATGGAACTCGTCCCCGGGGGCGCCGCCATCAACCTCGGCTCCATCTTCGGCGAGATGCTCCCGCCCAAGAAAAAGCGCCGCAAGATCGCCGTCAAGGAGCTCATGAAGCTCTTCCTCGCCGAGGAGAGCGACAAGCTCATCGACAACGACGCCGTCGAGGAAGAGGCGGTGCGCCGCGCCGAGAACGACGGCATCATCTTCATCGACGAGATCGACAAGATCGCAGCAAAAGGCAACACGGGCGGGGCGGACGTCTCGCGCGAGGGTGTCCAGCGCGACATCCTGCCCATCGTCGAAGGCAGCACGGTGATGACCAAGTACGGGCCCGTCAAGACGGACTATATGCTCTTCATCGCGGCGGGCGCCTTCCACGTCGCCCGCGTCGAGGACCTCATCCCCGAACTTCAGGGCCGTTTCCCCGTCTCCGTCGAGCTCACCCCTCTCACGAAGGAGGACTTTGTCAATATCCTCACGAGCACGGAGCATTCCCTGACGCGGCAGTACGCCGTGCTTCTCGCCGTCGACAACATCGATTTGAAGTTCACGCCCGACGCCATCGAGGCGATCGCCGAGATCTCCGAGGAGATCAACATGACGAGCGAGGACATCGGCGCGCGCCGCCTCCACACGGTGATGGAGTATCTGCTCGAAGATATCTCCTTCAACGCGGGCGGCGGGGACTATCCCCTCGTCACGGTGGAGATCGACCGCAAGTATGTTGAAGAGCATCTTGCCAGGATCACCAAGAACCGCGATCTCAAGAAGTACGTCCTGTAAGGGCGCGGAAGGGGGAGAATATGACAAAGGAACAGTGTAAAGCGCTCGAAACCCGCGCCAAGTCGGGCGATCCCGTGGCGGAGTACGATCTCGGCGTTGCCTATCAGCGCGGCGACGGGGTGAAGGCCGACCTGAAGCGCGCCGTTTTCTGGTGGAAGAAGTCGGCGGAAAAGGGGTACGGCCTTGCCGAGTACAACCTTGCCATCGCCTATCAGCGGGGGCTGGGGACAAAGCAGGATCAAAAGCGCGCCGTGGAGCTCTATACGAGCGCCGCAGAGAAGCACTTCGGGCCGGCAGAGTACAACCTCGGCTTCTGCTATCTCAACGGGTACGGGGTGGAGCGCGATCCCAAGCGCGCCCTCTATTGGTGGAACAGTGCGCTTGCACACGGATTCCGCAAGGCGGGGGAGGCCATCGGACAGTTTGCCGCCCGCCTCATGCAGCAGGAAGAAGAGAGAAAAGAACAGAGCAAAAAGGAGCAGAGATCATGATCCAGGCACCCAAGGGGACAAAGGATATTTTGCCCCGCGACGTATATCTTTGGCACCACATCGAGGACGCGGCGAGAAAGACCGCCGAGGCCTACGCCTTCAAGGAGATCCGAACGCCCGTCTTTGAACACACCGAGCTCTTCGTGCGCGGCGTGGGCGATACGACGGACATCGTCAACAAGGAGATGTACACCTTCCTCGATAAGGGCGGCAGGAGCATCACCCTGCGCCCCGAGGGCACGGCGGGCGTCGCGCGCGCCTTCATCGAGAACGGCCTCGTGAGCGAGGCGCTCCCCGCCAAGATGTACTATTTCATCTCGGCGTTCCGTTACGAGCGCCCGCAGGCAGGACGGCTGCGCGAGTTCCATCAGTTCGGGTGCGAGCTCTACGGGGCGGCCTCGCCCGAGGCGGATGCCGAAGTCATCTCGCTTGCCGACGGCTTTTTAAAGTCGCTGGGGCTCAGGGAAGTGTCGCTCCGCCTCAATTCCATCGGTTGCAAGAGCTGCCGCGCTGCCTACCATGCGGCCCTGAAGGAGTATTTCCGCCTGCATCTTTCGGAGATGTGCGCCGACTGCAACGCCCGCTTTGAAAAGAACCCCATGCGGATGCTCGACTGCAAGGAGGAAAAATGCCGTGCGGTCACGGCGGGCGCGCCCAAGATCTTGGACTACCTCTGCGACGACTGCAGGGCGCACTTTGAAGAGGTCAAGCGCCTTCTCAACGAGACGGGCGTCGAATATACGGTCGATCCCTCCATCGTGCGCGGGCTCGACTATTACAGCCGCACGGTCTTTGAATTTGTGACGAAGGCGGCGGGCGCGCAGGGCACGGTGCTCGGCGGCGGAAGATACGATACCCTGCTCGAGCAGATGGGCTCCAAGCCCCTTCCCGCGGTGGGTTTTGCCGTGGGCATGGAGCGGCTCCTCATGGTCATCGCGGCGGAACAGGCGCCCGTTCCCGAAGAAAAGGGGGTCACCTGCTATCTCGCGGGCATGGACAAGGCCTGCCGCGAAAGGGCGTTTGCCCTCGCCTCCGGGCTGAGAAGGGCGGGCATCTCCGCGGAGACCGACCTCATGGAGCGCTCCGTAAAGGCGCAGTTCAAGTATGCCGACAAGAAGGGCGCGCGCTTTGTCGCCGTCATCGGCGCGGACGAGCTCGCGGCGGGCGAAGCGCAGGTCAAGGATATGAGAGATTCCTCATCCGAACGGGTGAAATTCGAGGATCTCTGCACATACTTAAAGAAAAAAACGGAGGAATAACAAAATGTCGAAGAACGTAAGAGAAGTGAAGGGCGAGGAGCTTGCAGCGCTCGTCAAGGAAGGAAAGACGGTCGTGTGTGACTTCTGGGCGACCTGGTGCGGCCCCTGCCGGATGCTTGCGCCCGTGCTCGATAAGGTCGCGGAAGAATTTGCAGGAAGAGCCGAGTTCGTCAAGGTGGATGTCGACGAGAGCGGCGAAGTTGCGCAGAAGATGGGCATCATGTCCATCCCCGACGTGTATATCTTTGAGGACGGCAAAGTCAAGACGCATCAGCTCGGTTATGTTCCCGAGAGTGCGATGAGAGCGTTCCTTTCGGAAAATTTGAAATAAAGTTCACGCATTTCTTTTGCTTCGCAAAACAAATGCCGTGAGGGGTGGATGTTGAGCATCTAAATTGCTTGTTCGCCCACGCACCCGTCTGTCATTCTAAGAACAATAAGTGCCAAGTATGGCACAAATTGAGTCCCGCAGCGGAGGGAAACCCTCCTCGCGGGATTTTTTATTAGCTTTCCGAGCGGCGGAGCGGTTCCGTTTAAACGGTTGCATTTTGGTGCGGGGTGTGGTACAATAAAACTAATTTTTACGCCAAGGAGAAGTCTATGATCGATCTGAGCTGTATCCGCAATGCCGACCCCGAGCTTTGCGCCGCCATGGAGCAGGAACTTGCCCGTCAGCGGGGCAACCTCGAACTCATCGCCAGCGAGAACATCGTCTCGCCCGCCGTCATGGCAGCGATGGGGAGCCATCTCACCAACAAGTATGCCGAAGGCTATCCCGGCAAGCGCTACTACGGCGGCTGTCAGTTCGTCGACATCGCCGAGGACCTCGCGCGCGATCGCCTGAAGCAGATCTTCGGCTGCGACCATTGCAACGTGCAGCCGCACAGCGGCGCGCAGGCCAACTTCGCCGTCTATTTCGCGATGTTAAAGCCCGGCGATACCATCATGGGCATGAACCTCTCCCACGGCGGGCACTTGACGCACGGTTCGCCCGCCAACATCTCGGGGACGTACTTTAACATCGTCCCTTACGGTGTCTCGGCAGAGACGGAAGTCCTCGACTACGATGAGATGGAGAAGATCGCTCTCGAGTGCAAGCCGAAGATGATCGTCTCGGGTGCGAGCGCCTATCCCCGCATCATCGACTTTGCGCGCATCCGCGAGATCTGCGACAAGGTGGGGGCTCTGATGATGGTGGACATCGCCCACATTGCGGGGCTCGTTGCCGCGGGTCTGCATCCCAACCCTGTGCCCTATGCCGACTTCGTGACGACGACCACGCACAAGACGCTGCGCGGCCCGCGCGGGGGCGTCATCATGTGCAAGGAGCAGTACGCTAAGGCTATCGATAAGGCGGTATTCCCCGGCACGCAGGGCGGGCCCCTGATGCACGTCATCGCCGCAAAGGCCGTCGCCTTCAAGGAGGCGCTCTCCCCCGAGTTCAAGGAATATCAGACGCAGATCGTCAAAAACGCCGCCGCGATGGCAAAGCGCTTTACGGAAAACGGCGTGCGCCTCGTTTCGGGCGGCACGGACAACCACCTCATGCTCGTCGATCTCAGGAAGGAGAACATGACGGGCAAGGAGCTCGAAAAGCTCCTCGATGAGGCGCACATCACCGCCAACAAGAACACCATCCCCTTCGAGACGACGTCGCCCTTCATCACGAGCGGCGTGCGCATCGGAACGCCCGCCATCACCTCGCGCGGGATGAAGGAAGGGGAGGCCGTGGAGATCGCCGACCTCGTCACCGAAGTCATCCGCCGCCGAGAAGAGGCCGTGCCCTCCGTTTCGGAGCGCGTCGCCGCCCTCTGCGCCAAGTTCCCCATCTACGAGAACGATATCCTCTGAGTTTTTGCAGGGCGCCTTCTGCCTCATTCTTTTCCTTGCCTCCCTCTTTGAGGGAGGTGCCCCGAAGGGGCGGAAGGAGTTGTAGGGCTCCCGCAAAAGTCGCTTTAGCGAGTTTTTGGGGAAAAAATAGGGTTCCCGCAAAGATCATTGCGCAGCAAAAAGATTTGTGGGATAAACTTGCACGTCCCGTTGACAATTTCTTCGGGGCGTGTTATAATGCTTTATCGTTGCGCGCGCAACCGTTGCGGACGCAAGCAGTTTTTCCTGCCGACCCAAAGGGCGGCAGGGGAGGGACAATGGAAAAATTCATGAAGAACATCCAGCTCATCGCGCGGAGCGCAGACCTTTTTCGTGAAGAGGAGCTGAAAAATCTGAACATCGGCGGCTGTCAGGCGAAGTATCTTCTGGCGGTCGCGCGGGAGCCCGGCATCTCGCAGGAGGAGCTCGCGCGTTCGCTCTTTGTCAACAAGAGCAACGTGGCGCGGCAGATCGAAGCGCTGGAAAGGGCGGGCTTCGTGCGGCGGGAGGAGAACGAGCGCGATCGGAGGGCGGTGCTCGTCTATCCCACAGACAAACTCAAAGAGGCGCTCCCGCGCATCCGCGACGTGTTCGCCGCCTGGCGCGCGCTCGTCACGGAGGGCCTCACGGAGGAGGAGCGGGAAATGCTCGCCCGCCTGACGGGCAAGCTGGTCGAAAACGCCCGTCGCTATATGGAGGGCCGGAAGTGAAGCGTACGCTGGGCTATTTGAAGCCGTATGCGGGACGGACGGCGCTTGCCCTTGTCACCAAGACGGCCGGGAGCATCTCCGAGCTCGTCCTTCCCTATCTTCTCTCCTATATCATCGATGAGCTCACGCCCCGGAAGGATGTGACCGCCATCTGGATCACGGGCGCCGCGATGCTCTTCTTTTCCCTCCTGGCGCTCTTCGGGAACATCGTCGCAAACCGCCTCTCGGCGGTCGTCGCGGGGTCGATGACGCGGGCGCTGAGGCACGACCTCTTCCGCAAGACGAGCTATCTCAAGTGCCGGCAGGTGGACGAGCTCACCGTTCCTTCGCTTATCTCCCGCCTCACGTCGGATACCTACTACGTCAATCAGATGGTGGCGCGCACCATGCGTATGGGAGTGCGTGCGCCCATCCTGCTCGCGGGCGGGCTCCTGTTCTGCTTCCTGCTCAATGCGAAGCTCGCGCTCGTGCTCGTCGCAGTCATCCCCGTCGTTGCGGTGCCGCTCTTTTTCATCACGAGGAAGAGCGTTCCCATGTACCTTGCCGTGCAGAGGAACGGCGACCGCATGGTGCGCACCGTGCAGGAGGACATCACGGGCATCCGCGTTATCAAGGCACTCTCGCGGACGGAGCACGAGAGCGAAAAGTTCGGCGGCGTCGCCTCCGATCTCGCTTCCTCCGAATTCCGCGCCCAGCGGGTCATGTCGCTCACCAATCCCCTGACGTCGCTCATCCTCAATCTGGGGCTCGTCGCCGTCATCGTCGCGGGCGCGTTCCTCTCCGCCGAGGCGGGCGACATCACGGGCTTCCTCACTTACTTCATCATCGTGCTCAACGCCATGCTGGGTATTTCGCGCATCTTCGTCATCCTCTCGCGCGGGACGGCCTCGGCCGAGCGCATCGAAAAGGTACTTGCGCTCGACGAGCGCGAGCAGGTGGAGGAGCATCCCGCGGGCGATCCCGCGTATGCCGTGGAGTTCAAAGACGTCTCCTTTTCCTACGGCGGGCAGAAGGAGCATCTGACGGACATCTCCTTTGCGCTGAAACGGGGTGCCGCCCTCGGCATCATCGGGCCGACGGGCTGCGGCAAATCCACCATCGTCAATCTGCTTCTTCGCCTCTACGATGCGGACAGCGGGGCGGTGTATGTGGACGGGCAGGACGTGCGCTCCTTTCCTCCGGATATGCTCCGCAAAAAGTTCGGCGTCGTCTTTCAGAACGGTTATCTGATGGCGGCAAGCATCCGCGAAAACATCGACTACGGCAGAGATCTCCCCGAAGAGGCCATCTTCCGGGCGGCGCGCTGCGCGCAGGCGGAGGAGTTTATTGCGGCGCTCCCCGATGGGTACGATCACGACCTCGCGCAGAAGGCGGGCAATCTGTCGGGCGGGCAGAAACAGCGGCTGCTCATCGCGCGGGCGCTCGCGGCCTCTCCCGCGGTCATCGTGCTGGACGATAGTTCCTCCGCGCTCGACTATGCGACGGATGCGGCGCTCCGCCGGGCCTTGCAGCGCGAGTATGCGGGGGCGACGCGCATCGTCGTGGCGCAGCGGGTGAGCTCGGTGAAAAACTGCGATCTCATCCTGGTGCTCGACGACGGCTGCGTGACGGGCGCCGGTACGCACGAGGAACTCATGAGAACGTGCGCGGAGTACCGCGCCATTGCCGAGACGCAGATGGGGGAGGCTGTTTGAAGCGCATTCATCGGCTAATGCTTTTTCGCGTTTCAAACGGATATCAAACTATGCCAATGAATCTTTCTAAAAACGATCTCAAGCCCGTGCGCGAGGGGAGAAAGCGCGCGGACGTCAAGTATGTGGCGCGCAGCCTCATCCGCTATGCGCGGCCCTATCTGCCCCTCTTTTTTCTCGTCTTTCTCGCTTCTCTTTCAGGGACGGCTCTCTCGCTGCTCGGCCCGCAGGTATGCGGCTATGCCATCAATGAGATCAAGCCGGATGGCGGCACCGACCTTTCGGCCATCGGGCGGTACGCGGCCGTGCTTGCGGGGGTGTATGTTGCCTCGGGCGCTCTCTCGTACCTCTCGGCGATCGGGCTGAGCTACTTTTCGCGCTGCATCAAGCGCATCCGTACCGAGCTCTTTTCCAAGCTCATGACGCTGCCCGTCTCCTACTTCGATGCGCGGCAGGCGGGCGACATCATCTCTGTGCTCTCCTACGATCTCGATACGCTGGGGGAATCGCTCGCAAACGATGTCATGATGGTCCTCACCAGCGTCGTCACCATCGTCGGTTCCCTTGTGATGATGCTCATCACGGCGCCGCTGCTTGTCACGGTATTCGCGGTCACGGTGCCGCTCTCGGCATTCTTTACGCGCTGGCTGACGCACAAGGTGCAGCCGCTCTTCCGCGCCCGCTCCAAAAAGCTGGGCGAGCTCAACGGCTTCGTCGAGGAGGTCGTCTCGGGGCAAAAGACGACGAAAGCCTACTGCTGCGAGGAGGCGTTTCTCGAGCGGTTCGAGGAGAAGAACGTCGCGGCGGCGGATGCCTACACCGAGGCGGAGAGCTACGGCACGATCACGGGGCCTTCCGTCAACTTCATGAACAATCTCTCGCTCTCCCTTGTCAGCGTGTTCGGTGCGATCCTGTACATGAACGGCGTCATCACGAGCGTGGGCGGCATCGCCTCCTTCGTGCTGTATTCGCGCAAGTTCTCCGGTCCCATCAACGAGATCGCAAACGTTCTGAGCGAGTTCCAGTCCGCGCTCGCCGCTGCCGAGCGGGTGTTCCGTGTCTTTGAGGAGCCCTCCGAGCCCGCGGACGCCGACGACGCCGTGGAGCTTACCGACGTGCAGGGGCGGGTGGACATCGAGCACGTCCGCTTCGGATATCATCCGGAGGAGCCCG
Source organism: Bacillota bacterium (assembly GCA_003343805.1). Lineage (GTDB taxonomy): Bacteria > Bacillota > Clostridia > Christensenellales > Borkfalkiaceae > Gallimonas > Gallimonas intestinavium. The sequence goes on from QAKM01000057.1 coordinate 23,935, forward strand.
TGCTGCACGACCTTTCGCTGCACGCGGAGCGCGGCGAGCTCATCGCCATCGTGGGGCATACGGGCGCGGGCAAGACGACGCTCGTCAACCTTCTGATGCGCTTCTACGATGCGCAGGCGGGGCGCATCCTCATCGACGGGAAGGACATCACCGGGGTGACGCGCGCCTCCTTGCGCTGCTCCTTTGCGATGGTCTTGCAGGATACCTGGCTGTTCTCGGGCAGCGTGCTCGAAAACGTGCGCTACGGCAGCGAGGACGCCTCACGGGAGGATGTGGAGCGCGTCTGCCGCGAGGCGAAGGTCGCCTCCTTCGTCGAGAAGCTGCCCGCGGGGTACGATACCATCCTCACGGACAACGCCGTCAACATCTCCAAGGGGCAGAAACAGCTCATCACCATCGCCCGCGCCATGCTCTCCGATGCGCCCATGCTCATTCTGGACGAGGCGACGAGCAACGTCGATACGCGCACGGAGGAGGACATCCGGGCGGCGATGGAGCGGCTGATGCAGGGGCGGACGTGCTTTGTCATCGCCCATCGGCTCTCCACCATCCGCCATGCGAAGAACATCCTCGTCATGGACCACGGCGACGTCGTCGAACAGGGCACGCACGAGGAGCTGCTCGCCCGCGGCGGCAAGTATGCCGAGCTCTACCGCGCGCAGTTCGATGCGGGGATGCCGATCTGATCGGAGCGGGGCGGCGGCGCCTGCAAACGCAGGCGCCGCCGCACAAAAGGAAGCGCCCGCCGCGGCTTTTTCGCCGCGGCGGGCGCTTTTAAGTTCGGATGCGTTTTACTGATCCTTCATCACGCGGTTCCTCTCGTGCCGCACGAAGAAGTGAGCGGCGATGATGCCAACGGCAAACAGCGCCATGCCGATGCCGAGTTCCCGCCACATGGCGGCGTTCAAAGTCCAGCTTTCGTACACCTCCATGATCTCGGGGTTGAAGAACATCGTCACGATGGAGCCGAGGGAAAGCCCCGCAATGGTATAAAAGGCGGGTGCTCGCTTCTTTTCGAGGAGGCGGCTCAGGCCGTTCGAGACGGTCAGAAGCCCCAGCACAAAGCCGACGACGAGGCACACATAGACGAGGAGCACCATCGGGTTCTCCCTCCAATAGGTGAGGCTCACCGAGTTCATGAGCGGCGTGAAGCAGCCGAAGGTCATGAGGAGCGCGGTCGCGCTCAGACCCGGTACGAGCTGGGTGATGGCGATCGCATATCCCACGAGGAGGAAGAGGATGTAGTGATACCACGAGAGCTCTTCGAGCGAGAGCATATCGGGCGTGCCGAAGATGGACAGCGCCGAAAGGCCGAGCGGGAACGCGAGGCCGAGGAGGAAGAGGAGGATGCGGACGGGGGTGGGCTTTTCTCCCTTGATCTCGTCGGTGACGGCGGGGAAGGCGCCCAGCATGAGGCCCGCGAAGAGCGCCACGATGGCGAAGGGGAGGAGGTTCAAAAGCGCCCTCACGCCGAAGAAGCCGACGACGAGCCCCACAAGGCCGCCGAGGACAATGGGCAGGAGGAAGCGCGCGCTCTCCTTAAAGCGGCGGAAGAGCCCGCCGAGGGCATAGAGGAGTTTTTCGTAGAGACGGAAGATGATGGCGACGGCTGAGCCGCTCACGCCCGGGACGATGATGGCAAGTCCGATGAACGCCCCGAGGATGCCGCCCTTTGCGACCTCTTTCCCGTCTTTATAGCGAAGATCCATGCCCTCCGCCGTGTGTTCCTGCCGCTTTCCGTGACTGGTCTCTTTCTGTCTGCTCATGTCGCTCCTTGTCTCCCGCAGGGGGAATGTCGATATTTTCTTTATTATACTTTTTTGTGCGCCCGGTGTCAAATGTTTCGAGGGGCGTTCGCCCATGCCCGAGGGGGCGAAAGCGCGGGAAGTTTGGGGGAACGCGCTCCGGAGCAAAAAAACGGACCCGCGCGGGGTCCGTTCGGTTCGGAACGATCAGAAGATGGAGGGGAAGTGTATCCGGATAGAGGCGAAGAAGGAATCGAAGAATCCGCTGACGAGGCCGACGGCGACGAGGATGAGCATGAGGATCCAGAACACGAGCGTGACGATGCTGATGATGAGCCCGGCGGTCGCAAAGCCGCTCGAGGAGTACTTGTCGCGCTGTGCAACGCCGATGGCGCTCAGGATGAGCCCGACGAGCGGCACGATGCCGAAAAACGCGCCCGACCAGAGCGAGACGATGGAGACGATGAATCCCGCGATGCCCAGGCCGTTGACGGGCTTCTTTTCCGTGACGATCTGTGCGCCGCAGTAGGGGCAGACGACGGCCTTGGGGTCGACCTCCTTCCCGCAGTTCTTACAATAGGTATGCGAGGCCGAGGGGGCGGGCCGGGCCTGTGCCGTTCCCGTTTGCGCTCCGCATTCGGGGCAGACGGTCGCCTGATTGTCGATCTGTTTTCCGCAATTTCTGCAATACATAACATATCCTCCCTTTGTGATACCATTATATTATCACGCCGCGCACGATTTGTCAAGCGGCGGGGACCGTCACTCGAGAAGGTCGTCCAGCGAGACGTCATACAGCCGCGCAAGCTTGATGAAGTTTTGCAAAGACGGCACGTTGACGCCCCATTCGTATGCCTGATAGGACTGCGTGGCGATCCCCAGCTTTTCTGCCACCTGTTTCTGCGTATAGCCGTATTGCAGGCGCAGTGCCTTTAAATTTTTTGCCAAGTTGTAAAGGTCGTTCATGTCATTCCAAAAGGTCGTCCAGCGAGACGTCATACAGCCGTGCGAGCTTGATGAAGTTCGGGAGCGTGGGAATGGTGATGCCCGCCTCATAGGCGTGGTAGGACTGCGGCGTGATGCCGAGTTGTTCTGCGACATATTGCTGCGTGTAGCCGTACTGCCGCCGAAGCGCCTTGAGATTTTCGGGCAATTTATATAATTCCTGCAAGATGCACCTCCAATTACTTGACATGATACAGTTTCAAACTGTAAGATGTAGAAAACTAAGTTATAAACTTATTCCAAGTAAAGCAGAATACGGAAGCGCGGGCGGGGAGCGGTTTGCCCTCACGCTGTGGAAGGAGACAAAAAATCCTTGACAGCGCGCGGGGGACGTGATAGAATAGATCCATCGAATATTCTTTGGGGCGGAGTGCAAGTCTCCACCGGCAGTAAAGTCTGCGAAGGGCCGTAGGCCCCCGAACGGGTGAAATTCCCGTACCGACGGTATAGTCCGGATGAGAAAAGAGAAACAGGCTTTTTTCGCGCCCCTTCTTATCAGAAAGGGCGCTTTTTGTTGCAAAGGATATCCGAAATTTTATAAGAGGTGTCTTTATGGCAGCAAAAAACTATTTTTCGGCGACGCGCATCGCCATGATCGCGCTCTTTTCGGCGCTCGCGGGGGTATTGTATATCCTCAACTTCTCCATTCCCTTCGCCTTCCCCGGGTTTCTGGAGTTCCGCTTTTCCGATGTCCCCGTGCTCATCGGAACGTTCGCGTTGGGGCCTGTCGCGGGGTGCATCATCGTCGTCTTTATGGTGCTTATAAAGCTCGTCATCGTTTCGACGAGCACCTACTTTGTGGGCGATCTTGCCGATATCCTCGTGGGGTTCGCGCTCGTCATCCCCGTGGGGCTCATCTACAATAAGAACCGCACCTTCAAGGGGGCGCTCCTGGGGCTCGGAGCGGGCTCGCTCATTTCGACGGCGCTTGCCGTACTTTTGAACCGCATCCTGCTCGTGCCCGCCTACGTTGCGCTCATGTTCGGCGGAAGCTGGGAGCCCATCCTCGGCATGATGACGCCGCTCTTCCCGAACTGCACCGAGGAGAATTTCTATTCGCTCTATCTCTGGGTGTCCGTGCTTCCCTTCAATCTCCTGCGCTGTCTTGTCGCGTCTCTTCTTACCCTGCTCGTCTATAAGCGCATTTCGCGCGCCATCAACCGCCTCAACGAGCGGCTGGTGCCCAAGTACGAGCTCACGGAAGCGGACGTAAAGAAGCGGAGGATGATCACCGTGCTCTCCTTCGTCGCCGTCGCGCTCGTGCTCGTCGGGCTGGCGCTCCTGCATTACTTTTTAACCGATTGAGAAAAAATTCTTGCCAAAAACTGCCGTTTGCGCTATAATGTGCGTATGGCAGTTTTTATTTCCTCCTCGGAAGGGGAGACCTTCCGCTGGGCGGAAGAGTACGCAAAGACGCTGCACCCCGGGGATACCGTCCTTTTAGACGGGGAGATGGGCGCGGGTAAGACGGCGGTCGCCAAGGGCATCGCAAAGGGCCTCGGCATCTCAGAAGAGGTCACGAGCCCGACCTATGCCTATATCAACAGTTATGAGGACAGGCTCTTTCACTTCGACTGCTACCGCATCACGAGCGAGCGGCAGGCGGAGGAGCTGGGCTTTGCTGATTATTTTGACCTCGGCGGCATCTGCCTCGTGGAATGGAGCGAAAACATCGCGGAGCTGCTGCCCGAACAAGTCAAGCGCGTGCGCATCCGCAAATGCGGCGACACGCAGCGGGAGATCGAATTTTGAACTATCTTGCCATCGATACGAGCGGCGAATATCTGACCGTCATCGCAAAGCACGGGGAGAGGACGGAGCGCGTGTTCCGTCCCGACTGCCTCGCAAAGCATTCCGTCGTCCTCATGGAGGAGATCGACGGGGCGCTCTCGCGCGCGCAGATGACGGCGGCGGAGTGCGATTTTTTCGCGGTCGTCGTGGGGCCGGGGTCCTTTACGGGCATCCGCATCGGCATCGCGACCGTCAAGGGCCTCGCCTTTGCCTGCGCAAAGCCGGTGCTCCCCGTCACCTCGCTCGACTGCATCGCATATAGTGTAGAAGATGCGCCCGTTCTTGCCCTCGTGGATGCGGGCCACGGCGCGGTGTATGCCTGCGGCTATGAAAAGGATAAGACCGTTGCCGTTCCGCCCGCCTACAGGACGGGGGAGGAGGCGGCAAAACTTGCGGAACGCTTCGCGCCCTATGCCGAAAAGCCGCTCACTTTCGGCGGAAAAGAGGCAAAGACGGCCGACGTATGCTTGGGGCTCGAGCGCGCCGTCGAGGCAAAGAAGGACGCCCTCGTCCCGGCAGCCCGGCTCGCGGCGCTGTATCTGAGGAGATCGTCGGCGGAGGAGAAACGGAAATGAACGTGCGGCCCTGGCGGTATGAGGATCTCAACGAGATCGCCTCGCTCGAGAGCGAGTGCTTTTCGCAGGATCCGTGGAATGTGCGGATGCTGGCGGAGTCCTTCCTTTCGCCCCATTTCGTGGGGGTGCTCCTGGAGGAGGACGGCGCCGTCACGGCATACGGCGGCATCGGCGTCGTCGAGGACGAGGCGGAGCTCCAGCTCATTGCGACGGCGGAGATGTACCGCCGCTGCGGCAGGGGAAAGCTCGTCCTTGCCCGCCTCGAAGAGGAAGCGAAGAAGCGCGGTGCGAAGAAGATGTTTCTCGAAGTGCGCGTCTCCAATTCCTCCGCGCTCATGATGTATCTGAGGGCGGGCTTCCGGGGCATCTATACCCGTCCGCGCTATTACCGCGACGGCGAGGACGCCCTCGTCATGAAGAAGGAGCTCGCTTGAACGTCGCCTATCTGCGGCGGGGCGAAGGAAAAGATCTCGTGTTCCTGCACGGATATCTGAGCTGCAAAGAAAGTTTTTATCCCCAGATCGGGTACTTCTCGCGGCACTTCCGCGTGACGGCGCCCGACTTCCCGGGGTTCGGCAAGAGCGATCGGCTCCCCGCCGCGTGGTCGGTGGGGGACTATGCCGATTGGCTCGAAGGGTTCTTCAAAGAGCAGGGCATCGTCTTTCCCTATGTCATCGCGCATTCCTTCGGGGGGAGGGTGGCTCTGAAGTGCCTTGCAAGGGGGCTCATCGACCGGGCGGTGCTCACGGGCTGTGCGGGCATCGTCAAAAAGCGGACGATGGCCTATCGGATCCGGGTGGGGGGATACCGTCTCGTAAAACGGGTGTCCCCGCGCTTTGCGGAGGCGCACTTCGGGAGCCGGGAATACCGTTCGCTGTCCCCGCTCATGCGGGAGAGCTATAAAAAGATCGTCAACGAGGATCTCAGAGAGGAGGCAGGGCGCATCGCGCGGCCCGTGCTCTATCTCTACGGGGAGCGGGACAAAGAGACGCCGCTCTCCTCCGGCAGGATCCTGCACGAATGTACGGCGGGGAGCAAGCTCGCCGTTTTCAAGGGGTGCGGACACTTTGCCCACCTTGAGGAGCCGCTTCTGTTCAACCTGGCGGCAGAGGAGTTTTTGGATGACGCTTGAAGTGATCGTTTGCCTTGCGGCGGGTTCGGCCGCCGCGGCGCTCGTGCTGAGTTTCTGCATGGCGCCCGTCCTCGGAGTGCTGCAGCAGTGCGGCTACGGGGAGCGCGGGCTCTTCCGCTGGTACTTCCGGGAGCACAATATGCTGCGGCGGCGCCACGCCCTCCTCGCCCTCTGCGAGGTCCTGCTCGTCGCCCTCTTTGCGCTCTGCTTCTCCTTTCTGGGGAGCGCGCTTGCCTGCCTTGTTTCGGCCGTCCCCTTCGTGGGGCTGGGCATTTTGTATATCCTCTCCTCCCGCCATGCGCTCAAGGTGCCGCTCCGCCGTTCGGCGCGCATGATGCGCCTCGGGGGATGCTGCTTTGTGCTGCTTGCCGCTCTCATCTTCGGGGTGAGCTGCGGGATGTGGTTTGCCGCGGAAGCTGTGGACAGCGACCTTTTCCGTCTCTTCCGCTTTTTGCCCGTCACCCTCTTCCCGCTCCTCTTTCCCTTCGTCGCGGCGCTTGCTAGCGTCCTCATGAAGGGCTATGAGCTCCCGCACAATCGCCGCTACATCGCAAGGGCAAAGAAGCTGCTCGCGGCGAGCCCCTGCATCAAGGTGGGCATCACGGGGAGCTTCGGCAAGACGAGCGTCAAGCACTATGCGGCGGAGATGCTCGCGGAAAAGTTCCGCGTCCTGGCGACGCCGCAGTCCTACAACACGCCGATGGGCATCGCGCGGACGGTGCGGGGCGGGCTCGACTGCGACATCTTCCTCGCGGAGATGGGTGCCCGTCGGGAAGGGGACATCCGGGAGCTGTGCGAGCTCGTGCGCCCCGAGTACGGCATCGTCACGGGCGTAGGCGATCAGCATCTCGAGACGTTCGGCTCGCCGGATGCCATCGCCGCCGAAAAGAGGGTGCTTGCGGAGTGCGCGCAGAAGGTCGTGCTCGGCGCGAGCGTCCGCTTCGACAAGGCGGGTGCGCTCAAGGAGGGACGCGACTTTGCGGCAGAGGACATTATCTGCACGGAGGAGGGGACTTCCTTCACCCTGCGCCTCGGGCGCGAGCAGGGAAGGATCGAGACAAAGCTGCTCGGCCGTCACAGCGCAGAGGACGTTGCCTTTGCGGCGGCGCTGTGTTCCCTGCTCGGGATGAGTCTTCCCGAGATCGCGGCGGCGGCAAGCCTTCTCACGGCTGTGCCGCACCGCCTCGAAAAGCGCGTCATGGGCGGGGTGAACATCCTCGACGATTCCTACAACGCGAACACGTCGGGCGCGCTCTCGGCGGTGGAGACGCTCAGGCTCTTCAAGGGGCGCAAGTTCGTGGTGACGCCCGGGCTCGTGGAGCTCGGCGAGCTCGAAGAGAAGCGCAACGGCGAATTGGGCGCCGCACTCGTGGGGCTGGACGGCATCCTCCTCGTGGGGGAGACCCGTGTCTCCGCGGTGAGCGCGGGGTATCTGAATGCGGGCGGCGACGGCGGAAAGCTGCGCACGCTCCCCACGCTTGCCGAAGCGCAGCTCGTCTTGAAGAACGAACTGAAGCCGGGCGACACCGTCCTCTTCCTCAACGATCTGCCCGACAGCTATTGAAAAACGGCCTCCGGCCCAACGACACAACGAAGAAACGGCACTGTATGCCGGCCCGCACCGAAGAAACTCTTGGGTCACGGGCCTTATTTTTTGTTTTGGAGGGCGATATGAAGCGCGTTGCAGTCTTTTTCGGGGGCGCGTCCAACGAGCACGAGATCTCCGTGCTCACGGGCATGATGGCGGTAAACTTACTCAAGAGCGCGGGCTATGAGGTGCTGCCCGTCTTTCTGCCCCCTTCGGGTGGGATGACGCTCGCAAAGAACGCTTCGCGCGCCGAGGACGTTGCGGGGGAAAGCAGGTTTCCCGCCGTGCAGCTCAACGGTCCCGCGCTCGAGCGGAAGAGGGGCATCTTCCGAAAGAGGCAGCCCTTTGACGTCGCGCTCAACTGCTGCCACGGCGGCATGGGGGAGGACGGCACGCTTGCGGCGCTCCTTGCTTGGAATAAAGTCCCTTCGGCCTCTCCCTCTGCGGAACTTTCGGTGGCGTTCATGGATAAGTCGCTTTGCAAGCTCGCCGCGAAGGGCCTGGGCCTGCCCGTACTTCCCTCCGTGTGCGTGAGGGAGGGGGAGACGGAGCGCGCCGGACGGGAGGCGGACCGCCTCGGCTATCCGCTCGTCGTCAAGCCCTGCCGCCTCGGCTCGAGCATCGGCATCACCGTCGTCAAAGAGGAACGCGAGCTCCTCGTCGCGCTCGCCCTTGCCTTCCGCCTCGACCGCTCCGCCCTGCTCGAGCCCTATCTTCCCGGCCGCCGCGACCTCAACTGCGCGGCCGTGAAGCGGGGAGGGGAGATCGTCCTCTCGCCCATCGAGGAGGTGCTTTCCTCTTCGCCCATCCTCACTTTCGGCGAAAAGTACGAGGGCGCGGAGCGCCGCAGTCTCCTTCCCGCCGACATTCCCGAAGGGGCGGCGCATACGGTGCGTGAGTCGATGCGTGCGATCGCGGAGGCATTCGGGCTCTGCGGTGTCATCCGGGGAGATTTCTTCCTTACCAAGGACGGGAGCGTGTATTTCAACGAACTCAACGCCGTGCCGGGCTCGCTCGCCTTCTATCTCTTCGGCGATACGCTCCTCGATGCGCGCGATTTCCTGTCCGCTCTCGTTGAGGAGGCGGCCCTCCCGCCCGAAAAGAGGCCGGTCTGCACGGGGCTTTTGTCCCGCACGCGATTTGCGGGCTCAAAAGGTTGCAAAAACCGCGCTTCCGTGCTATAATACCCATATTATAATACATCGACCGAAAGGGAGCAAGTTTATGACAAAGATCCAAATGAAGACGCCGCTCGTCGAGATGGACGGCGACGAGATGACGCGCATCCTGTGGCAGGAGATCAAGGACATCCTGCTCACCCCCTATATCGACCTCAAGACGGAGTACTACGACCTCGGCCTTCCGCACCGCGACGAGACGGACGATCAGGTCACCGTCGAGTCTGCCGAGGCGACCAAGCGGCTGGGGGTCGCCGTCAAGTGCGCGACCATCACCCCCAACGTGCAGCGCATGAGCGAATACCACCTCAAGAAGATGTGGAAGAGCCCCAACGGCACCATCCGCCGCATCCTGGACGGCACCGTGTTCCGCGCGCCCATCCTGTGCGAGGGCATCGTGCCCTACATCCCCGGCTGGAAGCAGCCCATCGTGCTCGCCCGTCATGCCTACGGCGACGTCTACTCCGCCGTGGATGAAGAGCTCGAGGCGGGCGAAAAGGCATACCTTGTCATCGAAAACGAGAAGGGCGAGGTGCGCCGTCGGCTCATCCACGATTTTGACGGCGCGGGCGTCGTGCAGGGAATGCACAATACGGATGCCTCCATCCGTTCCTTTGCGCACTCCTGCTTCCGCTATGCCGTCGAGAACGGCATCCCCATGATCTTCTCCACCAAGGACACCATCTCCAAGCAGTACGACGGCCGCTTCAAGAAGATCTTCGAGGAAGTTTACGAAGAATACCGTGCCTCCTTTGAAGAGAAGGGCATCTGGTATCTCTACACGCTCATCGACGACGCCGTGGCGCGCGTGGTGCGCAGCGAGGGCGGCCTCCTCTGGGCGTGCAAGAACTACGACGGCGACGTCATGAGCGACATGGTCGCGACCGCCTACGGCTCTCTCGGTATGATGAGCTCCGTGCTCGTCTCGCCCGACGGCAAGTACGAGTACGAGGCGGCGCACGGCACCGTCACCCGCCACTACTACAAGCACCTCAAGGGGGAGGAGACCTCGACGAACTCCGTCGCGACCATCTTCGCCTGGACGGGCGCGCTCAGAAAGAGAGGGGAGCTCGATCAAACGCCCGAGCTCGTCGCCTTTGCGGAGAAGCTCGAGAAGGCCACCAAGGATACCATCGAGGCGGGCGAAATGACGGGCGATCTCATCCCGCTCTTCCGCAAGGAGGGCATCACTCCCAAAAAACTCAATTCGGAGGAATTTCTCCGCGCGATCGCCTCGCGGCTTTAAAGCTCCCGGGGAAGCGTGCGGACAACACCGATCGGAATGCGCGGCGCGCTGCCAAGGGGCAGCGCGCCGCGCCGTCCTTCTAAAAAACTTGTCCCAAAGTCCGCTGCTGCTCCGCCTGCGGCGGCGTCCGTTCCCCGCCTTTTTGCCCGTTCCATTGTGCATAACTCCTGTTTTCGTCCGATAAGCGCCTGCACAAACTGTACTGCAAACAGCGGTGGATATCCACAGGGAATAAAAAGTTATCCACATTTTTCCCGCAAAAACAGGCAAAAAAGGGGGATTTTTCCGTTCTAAGCAGGATATTCCTGCTTCATCGCCAAGAAAATTTAAGAAAAGGCTTGACAATCGGGGAGAAGTTTGATAAAATACAGACAGATCATATCAGAACGATATGGCGCATAGGAATAATTCGATCGGCGGGTGCAAGGCATGCCGGGCGCGAAAGCGCCGTGCAGCGGATCTGCGTTTTGCGTCGGAACAGGCGCAGGGGCAGGTGCGTGCTGTGCTCCGCGGTGTTTTTTCCTCTCTTGCGGCCAGGGGCTTCGGCGCCCGGGCAACGGAAGGGGAGAAGGCCTGCGGGGAAGGTGTGCGGGAGCCTCGTAAGATGGCGGAAAAAGTTTCCGGAAGGACCTCGGCAGAAAAGCCGGGGCCGTTCGGGACTGGTTTTGCGATTTTCGCGAAATCCTGTCATATTTTACGGCGAAACGCTTGACAAGCCCCAAACACCGTGATAGAATATGCTCCGAAGTGTCATAAGTAATGGTATGACCTCAATCTCGAAAAATATTTAAAGGAGAATCATTATGGAAAAACAATCAACCAGAAAGTTTTTGAAGCTCTTGATTGCTCTGGTCGCCTTGTTTTTGCTCGCTGCCTCCGCTCTGATGCTCGCCTCCTGTAAGGAACACGTCCATCAGTATGAGCTCGATCAAGACAAGTCTACCAACGCTACCTGCAATCAGGCCGGCTCTCAGACTTTCGTTTGCCCCGAATGCGGCGACATCTATGTCAACGTCGTCCCCGCGACCGGGCAGCACACCTGGGAAGAGACCAAAGTCTATCCCGCTTCCTGTGAGTCCGAAGGCTGGACCGTCTTCACTTGCTCCGTCTGCGGTACCCAGAAACAGGATAACTGGACTCCCAAACTCACCCACAAGTATGAGGTCGCTGAAACCCACGAGGCTACCTGCACCACCGACGGCTATCAGATCTTCGAGTGCTCCTTCTGCGGCGATCGCTATACCGATTCTCAGTATACTGCCGAACATCCCGCTTTGGGCCACGAGTTCGCAGCGAACACCGATGCAGAAGATACCCTCGAAGGGGTCGATCCCAGCGATTTCGGTTATGCAACCAAGGAAGCCATGAAGGCTGACGGTTGGACGACCGTTTCCGTTGCAAACTGCACCACCAACGGCGTCATCGAACGTAAGTGCACCCGCGAGGGCTGCGACTACGTTGATTCCAAGATCGGCGCACAGGCTACCGGTCACAAGTGGAACGGTACGGCTGTTACGGCTACGACGAAGGACGTCTGTAAGATCGATCCCGACCTCGTGGATGTTGACGGCAACGCCATCTATGCTTACGAGTGCGAGAACGAGAACTGCCCTGTGAATGTCGTGATCGATTCCCGTGGTACCGAAAAGCACTACATCAAAGCAGTCGAGCACACCTACAAGGCTTCCACCGATGCTGCTGACGGCTATGTTGCTGCTACCTGCGAAAATCCCGGTACCGATGTCCAGAAGTGCGAAGTCTGCGGCGACATTCAGAAGACCAAAACCGAAAAACTTGGCCACAGCTACAACACCCTCCGTATGGACGGCAAGACGGAAGTCGTCGTCTGTGAGAAGGATAAAGATCTCTCGAGAGAGAAATATCTCGATGCAATGAAGGGTTACCTCGGCGTTCAGAAGTATGCTGAAATGGCAGGCACCCTCGCTCAGAACTATAAGGATAACACCGATTACTCCTGCTTCTGCACCCGCTGCGGCAAGCTTCACGAGGCAACCGGTCACGAATACGTCGTCGCGAAGCTTCAGGACGGCAAGTACGGCCTGAACGACTACGAGAAGGACGAAGAGGGCAAGCCCGTTGAAGCAGAGGGCGTCACGGTCGATACGATGGATTGCCGTTACGTTCAGGTCTGCAAGAACGGCTGCGGCAAGGTCCTTGGTAAGGGCCAGCACGGCGATGTCGTTGCAGCTACCTGCCGTGCAGGCGGTTACTGCGAGACCTGCGGCGAACAGGTCACGGCTCAGCTCGACCACAGCTATGTGGGCGTTGCAACCATCATTGGTTACAAGGATTCCACGAATAAGGATCAGAAGGCCCTCTACGACGCATACGTCAAGGTCTCCGCTACCGAGTCCTGGATGCAGCCCGTCGAAGGTTCCTGCGACACCGCAAGCACGACCGTTCAGGTCTGCACGAAGTGCCTCCTCGATGCTGCAAACGGCGCAGAGTTCACCTGGAGCATCTCCGATAAGGAGCTCGACACCAACGATCCTGATCCTGCATACAGCGCATCCGTCGTCAAGTCCGATGCGACCCACGATTGGCAGGCTCATTACTATCGCCTGAACGCAACCTCCCTTGAGAGCGGCGAGATCGTCAAAGAGCAGACCAACTGCGAATTTGGCTTCAAGCTCGTTTACAAGTGCGCAGATTGCGGCAAAGTTTACATCAACACCATCGTTGGCGACAACGAAAAGACCGAAGCTGACGAGGCTAAGGACAACACCTTCGGCGAGAAGGGCGTGACCGATGCAAACGGCTTCATCATTGACGTGTCTAAGTATGCTACCAGCAAAGACGACGACGCAAAACTTAAGGATCTCGACGAGAAGGAAGTCGCAGACCTCAAGGTCGATGAGAACAAGGGCGTTCATGCGCTGTATGCTGTGAAGAACTACGACGAGACCAACGGTTACGTTGCTCCCAACTGCACGACCGTTGCTCAGATCCCCTTCTACTGCACCAAGTGCGGCGCCACCTTCGTGATGGATGCCAACGAGACGGCAGTAGCAGGCAAGTGGGCTTATGCTACGGCGGATGACTACAAGGCTGCTGATCTGGTTGCTTCCGAGTGCGTGACGACGCTTGATGATGAAGATCCCGATGCAAACGTCGATCTTAACAACCATGCCGGCGCAGCGTTCGCTTGCGACGACCACTGCAAGGTCACGGATACGAACGGCAACTACATCTGCGGTCAGCTCGTGAAGGATAACGCCTCCGCTGTTAAGGATGGCGCCATCGCGAACACCGAAAATTGCACGAAGGACGCAGCGCACGCATCGGTCAGCGTCGAGTACCGTTTGAGCGTCGATGTGAAGTATTACACCGGTTACAGCCTGAAGGTTGCCGAGGTTCCCGCATCCGCGATCGATAAGGACGGCAAGATCGACTTCTCCAAGGCTACCCTTGCCGATACGACGAAGGTCTCCGTCTGCCACAACAACAGCGCATACGAACCACCTAAGACGGTCGCAACGAGCGGCAACAAGCCTGACGAGTACCTCGTTCTCGTCGCAGAGGATGGCACGGTCTATGGCCTGAAGGCATTTGAGCTCTATACCGAGGACGGCAACAAGACTGATAGCACCAAGGTCAACGCTAATACAAAGGTCAATCAGGACGATATCTTCTTCGTTTTGTTCACAGAAGGTACCGCAACCGATGCTCCTGTTGCAGCAGTCAATGGTACCTCCCTTGGTATGGCATTCGGCGGCGTTGCCGAGACCGTTGGCACCGGCAGCAATGCAAAGACTGTCCTCACGGTCAATGTCGCTCAGGACTTCACGCTTACGGCATCTGAATCCCTTGACGGCATCATCGATGCTTCGGGTAACACCGTGGCAGATGAGTATGTGGTCGACCTCAATGGTCACAAGATCACGCAGTCTGTAGATGTCCAGCTCGCAACCTCGAAGGATCTCACGTTTACGAACGGTACGATCGAGTTCACGTCTACTATCAAGGGAGCTGAGGCATCCATGATCAACCCCGAGGGCGCTGCATCCCTCACCCTTGACGGTGTAACGCTGACGACCAAGTCCGGTTCGGCGATCTATGCTGAGGATACCCTCAGCGGTGAGACGCACGAATATCCTACGATCGTCATCAACGACTCCACGATCACGGCAGGCGGCTCTTACGGCGTTGCTACCAATGCGAAGAACAATGTTCCCGATGCAGATTGGGAGAAGTTCAGCATCACGATCACCGATTCCAAGATCTCTGCCGGCACGGCTGATGTGGTCACGGGCGAAACGGTCACGACGAAGGGCGTTGCAGGTACGGCACTCTTCATCAACGTTCCTTCCGATGTAAAGGTCGAAGATTCCGAGCTCACTGCAAACTATCAGGTCGTTGTCGTCCGCGGCGGTACCCTCAGCATGACGAACACCAAGCTGACCCTCCTTGATAACTATGCAGATGCAGACGTTACCACGGATACGTATGATAATGTCCTGAACAGCGGCAAGGGCTTCAACAAGTCTGAGACCCCTGTCGGCAACTGGAGCGCTGCTCTTGAAGGCATTACCGATGTCCAGTCCTACCGCCTTGCAGGTGTTTGGGATCAGGGTAACGGTATTGCCCGCGGCGCGATCGTCGTCGGTAACTCCAACGGTAATGAGAAGGCATACCAGAACACCACGTTCGTGAAGTTCAACGGTATCACCTTCGACATCGCCAACAAGGATATGCCGAAGCTCGTCGTTGCTTCCTACTACAACAAGGCAACGATGTACAACGAAGAGACCAAGGCTTACAAGACGATGGTCACGGTTGATGCAACGGGCATGGGCCTCGACGCAAGCGAGATCACCTACTGCTACAATGCAGTGATGGATACCATCAAGACGATCGGTTTTGTGAACGCTGACTGATCGCAGCAACCTGCTTTCTACCAATTCTCCGTTTGAGAGTTAGTTCAAAATACTAGCTACAGTCTGGTTGATTGATAGTCCAATAGCAAGGAAAGGCCCGATGAGGAAACTCATCGGGCTTTTCCTTTTGCGTTGTTTCGAGCCTTTTTTCGCGGCCGGCTTTCTTGGCGCCCTCTTTGAGGGAGTCACATTAATGATTCTCCTTTAAATATTTTTCGAGATTGAGGTCATACCATTACTTATGACACTTCG
>QAKM01000057.1:42364-47718 GCA_003343805.1 Bacillota bacterium
CTGATGTGGTCACGGGCGAAACGGTCACGACGAAGGGCGTTGCAGGTACGGCACTCTTCATCAACGTTCCTTCCGATGTAAAGGTCGAAGATTCCGAGCTCACTGCAAACTATCAGGTCGTTGTCGTCCGCGGCGGTACCCTCAGCATGACGAACACCAAGCTGACCCTCCTTGATAACTATGCAGATGCAGACGTTACCACGGATACGTATGATAATGTCCTGAACAGCGGCAAGGGCTTCAACAAGTCTGAGACCCCTGTCGGCAACTGGAGCGCTGCTCTTGAAGGCATTACCGATGTCCAGTCCTACCGCCTTGCAGGTGTTTGGGATCAGGGTAACGGTATTGCCCGCGGCGCGATCGTCGTCGGTAACTCCAACGGTAATGAGAAGGCATACCAGAACACCACGTTCGTGAAGTTCAACGGTATCACCTTCGACATCGCCAACAAGGATATGCCGAAGCTCGTCGTTGCTTCCTACTACAACAAGGCAACGATGTACAACGAAGAGACCAAGGCTTACAAGACGATGGTCACGGTTGATGCAACGGGCATGGGCCTCGACGCAAGCGAGATCACCTACTGCTACAATGCAGTGATGGATACCATCAAGACGATCGGTTTTGTGAACGCTGACTGATCGCAGCAACCTGCTTTCTACCAATTCTCCGTTTGAGAGTTAGTTCAAAATACTAGCTACAGTCTGGTTGATTGATAGTCCAATAGCAAGGAAAGGCCCGATGAGGAAACTCATCGGGCTTTTCCTTTTGCGTTGTTTCGAGCCTTTTTTCGCGGCCGGCTTTCTTGGCGCCCTCTTTGAGGGAGTCACATTAATGATTCTCCTTTAAATATTTTTCGAGATTGAGGTCATACCATTACTTATGACACTTCGAGAAGAGCTCGCCCTTAATGGCCTTTCCTTCACGAGGGATCCGTCGCGGCTTCGCCGCGGCGGAGGGAGAAATTCTCCCTCGTCCTGCGTCCGGCCAAAGGCCGGACGCAGGACTGTTCCCTCGGGGAGGCGTCCGCGTTTCGCTTGATTTTCCAAAAAAATTCTGTTATACTGTCCGCATGGACAACAAACCATTTACCGATCGGGTCAAGATCGCCGTCAAGGCCGGAAACGGCGGAGACGGCATGAACAGTTTTCAGGCATTCAAGGGTAAGCCTGCCTGCGGGCCGGACGGCGGAGACGGCGGCAACGGCGGCTCCGTCTATTTCCTCGGCGACCGCAATATGCACGACCTCTTATCCTTCCGTTATACGTCCAAGTATTTTGCGGGCAACGGCGCGCGCGGCGGCACCAACCGCTGTACGGGCAAGCAGGGGGAGGACATGGTCATCAAGGTGCCGCTCGGCACCCTCGTGCGCGATGCCGAGACGGGCAAAGTCTTAATGGACGTCTTTGAGGACGGCGAAAAGCTGCTCCTTCTTGCGGGCGGCAGGGGAGGCAAGGGCAACGTGCGCTTCACGACGGCGCGCCGCCATGCCCCCGACTTTGCACAGAAGGGCGTCCTCACCAAGCCGCACGAGCTCATTCTCGAGATGAAGGTCATTGCGGACGTCGGCCTCGTCGGTTTCCCCAACGTGGGCAAGAGCACCCTGCTCTCCAAGATCTCTGCGGCGAAGCCCAAGATCGCCGATTACCATTTTACGACGCTTTCGCCCAACCTTGGCGTGGTGCGCGTCTTTGACGAGAGCTTTATCTGCGCCGATATCCCCGGGCTCATCGAGGGTGCGGCAGAGGGAGCGGGCCTCGGGCACGCCTTTCTGCGCCACATCGAGCGCACGCGCATGATCGTGCACATCGTCGACATCTCGGGCATGGAGGGGCGCGATCCCGTCGCCGATTTTGCCGCCATCAACGAGGAGCTGAAGGCCTATTCCGAGAAGCTCGCTTCCCTCCCACAGATCGTCGCCTGCAACAAGTGCGACTGCATGGGCGCGGAGGAGAACCTCGCCCGCTTCCGCGAAGCATACGGCGACAAATACCGCATTTTCCCCATCACGGCGCTGAAGAGCGAGGGTCTGGAGGCGCTGCTCTCCGAAGTCGTTTCCATGCTCCAAGAACTGCCGCCTGCCGAGCGCATCCCGGCCGAGGAGTTCGAGCTCGACGAGGGAGACAATTCCCAGTTCGAGATCTTCCGCGACGAGACGGGCGCGTACGTCGTTGTGGGCGGGCTTGCCGATATGCTCTGCCGCAACGTCGTGATGAACAACCCCGAATCGATGGCGTACTTCCAGCGTGTTTTGAAGCTGCGCGGCGTCATCCGTGCGCTCCAGAACATGGGCTGCAAGGAGGGAGACACCGTGATGGTGGGGGACACCGAATTTGATTTCGTACCGTAAAGCGTGCATACAAACGAAGAGGAGAATACCATGACCAGCAAACAGAGAAGCAACTTAAAATCCATCGCCGCCACCCTCAAGCCCATCGCACAGGTCGGAAAGGAGGGCGTGAGTGACAACCTCTTAAAGGGGCTTTCGGATGCCCTGGAGGCGCACGAGCTCATCAAGATCAATCTTCTGCCTGCATCGGGCGAGGATGAGGATGTGCTTGCCGCCGGGATCGCCTCCGCGCTCAAGGCCGAGGTCGTCATCGTCATCGGCCGGCGCGCCGTCCTGTACCGCCGTTCCTCGCGCGAGGGCTTCGATCACATCAAGTTCTGAGCGCGTCCGGCATTGCCCGGAAAGGCCCGCACACATCGTAACGAATGAACAGGGCGCCCGCCGCGGCTTTATGCCGCGGCGGGCGCCCTCTGTGTTTCAGCGGAAAAAATTCCCATGCTCCGACCGCGCATTTTCTCTTGACAAACGGCGCAAATTGGAGTATAGTAGTACTGCAAACAAACGTTTGTTTTATAAAAAACAGACGGCCGTACTTGCGGGGAGCGCGGCGGCGCGGTATCGTCGGGAGCGAGGAGGAGGGCATCATGGAAAAACAGAGAGTATATGCGTGCATCGACATGAAGTCCTTCTTCGCGTCCGTGGAGTGTGCCGAACGCGGGCTCAATCCGATGGAGGCGCAGCTCATCGTCGCCGACGAGAGCCGGGGCGAGGGGACCATCTGCCTGGCCGTCTCGCCCAAACTCAAACAGTTGGGGGTGAGAAACCGCTGCCGGATGTTCGAGGTGCCGAAGTATCTCCAATTCATCGTCGCCAAGCCGCGGATGCAGAAGTACATCGACTATGCCGCCGAGATCTACGGCATCTACCTCGACTATATGCACAAGGGCGACATCTACGTCTATTCCATCGACGAGAGCTTCCTCGATATCACCGACTATCTGTCCGTCTACAAAAAGACGCCCAAGGAGTTCGTGAAGTTCCTCATCGAAGAGATCGCACGGCGCACGCATATCCCCGCCACGGCAGGCATCGGCACCAATCTGTACCTCGCCAAGATCGCACTCGACATCACGGCGAAGAAGTCGCCCGACCGCATCGGGTATCTTGACGAGGCGCTCTTTCAAAAGACGCTGTGGGATCATACGCCGCTCACCGACTTCTGGGGCATCGCAAGGGGCATTGCGGCGCGGCTCGACCGCAAGGGCGTCTACACCATGCGCGGCATCGCCCATCTCCCCGAGGAGACGCTCTATAAGGAGTTCGGCGTCAATGCAGAGCTTCTCATCGACCACGCATGGGGCAGGGAGCCCTGTACGATGGAGGACATCAAGAACTATCGGGCAAAGTCGCACTCCGTCTCCCATTCGCAGGTGCTCTTTTCCGATTACCCCTACGAAAAGGCGAAGATCGTCTTTGAGGAGATGGCGCGCACGGGGTGTCTCGAGCTCATGCGGCGCAATGTCATCGCGGGGCGCATCTCGCTCTCGGTGGGCTATTCCAAGGACGCGCACGCGCCTACGGGCGGCTCCCGCAAGCTGCCCTTTTCGAGCAATCTCCCCAAAAAGCTGGTGCCCGCACTTCTGGCGCTCTTTGAGGAGACGACCCTCAGGAACCTGCCCATCCGCCGTCTCGGCGTCGGGTTTGAACTCCTGAGCGACGAGAGCTGCGAGGGGTATGACCTCTTCACGAATTGGGAGGAGGTGGAAAAGGAAAAGCGCGTCAACCGGGCGGCGCTGGAGATCCAGAAGAAGTTCGGCAAGAACGCGCTCGTCACGGCGGCAGATCTGCAGGAGGGGGCGACCCTCCTCGAACGGAACAAACTCATCGGAGGACACAACGCGGATGGATAGATCGGAACGGGCGAAGCAGTTTGCGCCCTTCGATGCCCTGCGGGGGCTGCGGGAAGCGCTCGAAAAGAAGGAGCTCGAGCACGAGCGGCAGGAACAGCGGATGCGCACGGAGGAGGAGACGGAAGCGCTGGAGCGCGTGCTGGCGGTGCTCACCCGCGGGCAGCGGGCAGAGGCGCTCTTCTATGCGGGCGGGTTCTATCTGCAGGCGCGGGGCGTCGTGGAGGATATCGATCTCGTCCGCCGCATCCTTCGCATCGGGGACGGGCGCATCGCCTTTGAGGACCTCTACTATGTCCTCCTCCTCGGCCCGGAGGGCGGGGAGGGGAGCGAGCCAAGCGGCGCGGAGATCGGAAAACAATAAAAAACGGTTCCGGCAGAGTGCCGAAACCGTTTTTTATCGTGATAAAGAGAAGTTACTTCGTCATGCCTTCCTGCACGGCGACCGCGACGGCGACCGTCGCACCGACCATGGGGTTGTTGCCCATGCCGATGAGGCCCATCATCTCGACGTGCGCGGGCACGGAGGAGGAACCTGCGAACTGTGCATCCGAGTGCATCCTGCCCATCGTATCCGTCATGCCGTACGAGGAAGGGCCGGCTGCCATGTTGTCGGGGTGGAGCGTTCTGCCCGTGCCGCCGCCCGATGCCACGGAGAAGTACTTGACGCCGTTCTCGACGCACCACTTCTTGTAGGTGCCGGCAACGGGGTGCTGGAATCTCGTGGGGTTGGTGGAGTTACCCGTGATGGAGACGCCCACCTTCTCGAGCTTCATGACGGCAACGCCTTCGGGAACGTTGTCCACGCCGTAGCACTTGACCTTGGCGCGGGGGCCGTCCGAATAGGGGACTTCCTTGACGACTTTGACCGTCTCGGTATTGTTGTCAAATTCCGTCTCGACGTAGGTGAAGCCGTTGATGCGGGAGATGATGAACGCCGCGTCCTTGCCGAGGCCGTTCAGGATGACGCGGAGGGGCTTCTGACGCACCTTGTTCGCGTTCATGGCGATGGAGATGGCGCCCTCTGCCGCAGCGAAGGACTCGTGACCTGCAAGGAAGCAGAAGCAGTCCGTCTCCTCGGAAAGGAGCATCTTGCCGAGGTTCCCGTGGCCGAGGCCGACCTTGCGGTTTTCGGCGACGGAGCCGGGGATGCAGAA
>QAKM01000086.1 GCA_003343805.1 Bacillota bacterium
ATCCTTTCCGGCAGGCATCCATTTCCATAAGGCGGATACACAACCTAGCGGCTTATACAGGTATAGCCTGAGGCTTCCCAACCAGCCAAACCATAAATCACCACCGAATGGACAGACAGACTTTCTAAGAGGTTTTCCCGGCGGAAGGCCGGGTCCCAAGGAGGCGTCGTCAATCGCCCTGCCTCAGTGATTATACCTCAGGATCTGATCTGGTGCATTATGGAAGCCACAGACACAGTAAGGAAACAATAACTTCTGATGGAGAGGGAATCCCTCCTTCAGTTATTCATTTAGATTTTGTAACTATTAACTCGTAGTCATTATTGACTACACCATTATTATACTAGGGAGGTAGTACAGTGAAAGCATGGGCGGAATGGTTTTATAAATCTAAAGTGTGGTCAGAGACAAGAGAGGCTTATCTAATATCACAGCAGTATATTTGTGAGCGCTGCGGAGCGCCTGCAAAGATCGTGCATCATAGAGACTACATCACACAGGCAAACATAAACGATCAGAGCATAACGTTATGCTGGGATAACTTAGAGGCATTGTGTCAAGAGTGCCACAACAAAGAACATCATGCAAAGAGTGAAAGAAAAATGCGATATAGATTTACAGAGGACGGGAACATAACTCCCCCCCCTATCCACGAAAAAATTTTAGCCAAGAATAGACCGAGGGGTGACTATAATTTTACCCTGCAAGGTCGCGCATACGTGGTGTAGAGGGGGTGTGGTGTACCAAAAGGGGTAAAAAGAAATGGCGGAAAAGAAAGAAAAAACGAAAGAACAGAAAACAAAGGCAGAAAAAAACAGACTAAAGCGGATTTTTAAGAACTTAGACGAAAATAAAAAAAGTTTAGTTACGCCGCTGATCGAAAAAGCCGCTTTTATGAGCGTTGAGCTTGACGAATTGCAGGAAGTCATAGAGAACGAGGGATGGACAAGCGAATACAAGAACGGCGCGAACCAGTACGGCACAAAGAAAAGCCCGGAGGCTGAAACCTATATAGCATTATCCAAGAACTACGCGGCAATTATCAAGCAATTAACGGAACTTGTACCGCCAGCCGAGAGAAAGAAAAGCAGGCTTGCGGCATTGAGGGAAGAGTAGACGGAAGTGCCGTATAAAAATTATATCTACGAGTATTACCAGAAGATTTGTAGCGGCAAGATCACGGTAGGAAAGTGGATAAAAGCCATATTCAAAATTATCATAGATAGTCTGGAAAAGCAGGACTATTATTTCAGTGCAAAAGAGGCAAACAGAGCCATAAAGTTCATAGAAAATTTTTGTCACCATAGCCAGGGCGCAGCGATCTTTTAAAGCTGGAATTGTGGCAAAAAGCTATTGTATCCACCATTTTCGGAATTGTAGACGAAGAAAAAACACGTATTTTTCGTGAAATTTTTATAGTGATCGGACGAAAAAACGGTAAAAGTTTATTTGCATCTGCGATTATTGCATACATGGCATACTTAGAGCCGGAGTACGGGCAGGAAATATACTGCCTTGCACCAAAACTGGAGCAGGCGGCAAAGGTATATGATGGATTTTATCAGATGGTAAAAGCGGATGAAGAGCTGGCAGAGCTGGCAAAGAAACGGCGTTCTGATATCTACATTGAGGAAAGCAACACCATAATTAAGCCGATTGCATTTAATGCGAAAAAGTCAGACGGATTTAACCCACAGCTTGTAGTCTGTGACGAGATGGCAGCGTGGGCAGGAGACGGTGGACTTAAACAGTACGAGGTTATGAAGTCTGCATTAGGCGCACGTAGGCAGCCTATGATTTTGAGCATTTCAACAGCCGGATACATTAACGATAGCATCTATGACGAGCTGATGAAGAGAAGCACCAGCTTTTTGAAAGGAAACAGCAAAGAGCGGAGGCTTTTACCGTTCCTGTATATCATTGACGATATCGAAAAATGGAACGACATAGAGGAACTAAAGAAAGCAAACCCGAACATGGGCGTATCTGTCAAAGAAAGTTTCTTTATAGACGAGATCGCAGTAGCAGAGGGCAGCTTAAGCAAGAAAGCAGAGTTTTTAACAAAATACTGCAATATCAAACAGAACAGCAGCGTTGCATGGCTTGAATATCAGACAGTAGAAAACGCCGGGGTAGATTTAACGCTGGAGGACTTTAGAGAGTGCTACGCAGTGGGCGGCATTGATTTGAGCCAGACAACAGACTTAACAGCAGCAAGCGTGGTAATTGAAAAAGATGGCATATTATACGCCTTTACACAGTTTTTCATGCCAAAGAACAAAGTGGAATATTTACAGGCTACAGATGGCGTTCCATATGATCTGTTTGTAAAAAAAGGACTGATAACAATATCCGGGGAAAATTACGTGGACTATAAAGACGTATTTAACTGGTATGTATGGCTGATGAATGAATACGGCATAAGAGTTTTGAAAATCGGTTACGACAGATACAGCGCACAATACCTTATTGACGATCTGAAAAACTACGGTTTCCATACGGATGATGTACACCAAGGGGAAAACCTCACGCCAGTTATCAGAGAGTTTGAGGGCATCATAAAAGACGGAAATTTCAAGATTGTAAACAATAATCTGCTGAAATCGCATTTCTTAAATGTTGCATTAAAGCAGAACATGGAAACAAGAAAATTCAGACCAATAAAGATAGAACAGCGGGCGCATATAGATGGTTTCGTATCTGTCATAGACGCTATGACGGTAAGACAGAAATACTATGCAGAAGTGGGAGAAATGCTAAAGAACGCCGCTTAGAAAGGAGAGTGAACGGCATCAAATTCTTAGATTATCTATTTCACGGGAAACAACTAAGAGTGATCGACAGCTATTTTAAGATGCTGAACGGGTACAGCCCTACGTTTACGAGCTACAACGGCGGCGTATATGAGATGGACTTAACGCGGACGGCTATAAACAGCTTCGCAACACATTGCAGCAAATTAACGCCGGAGATCACAGGCAGTGCGCACAAAAATCTTGAAAAGGTTTTGCAGCACAAGCCGAACTATTTCATGGATACCACAAAATTTATAAAGAGAGTGGCAACATATGTAGCCACGGAGCACACCGCTTTTATTGTACCGATAGAGGATGAATACGGCGGGCTGTGCGGGTGGTATCCCCTGCGGGCGGAGCGTTGCGAAGTGGTAGAGGCAGAAGGACAAGTATATCTGCGTTATTTGTTTGCGAACGGAGAACACGCAGCAATAGAGTTTGAAAAGGTCGGGATAATGACGGACTTTGAATATACAGACGATCTTTTCGGAGAGGACAACCGAACTTTAAAGCCGACAATGCAGCTTATCCATACGCAGAATGAGGGCATCATAAACGCGGTAAAAAATTCTGCAAATATCCGCTTTCTGGCAAAAATTGCGAACATGATTAAGCCGGAGGACATCAAAAAAGAGCGGCAGAGGTTCACAGAAGAAAACTTAAGTTCCGACAATGACAGCGGAATGATTATTTATGATAACAAGTTTACTGATCTGAAACCTGTGGAAAGTAAGCCGTTTGTGCCGAACGCATTACAGACACAGCAGATACAGGACAATGTGTGTACGCATTTCGGAACAAATTTAGATATCTTACAAAACAAATTTAATGAGGATACATGGAACGCATATTACGAGGGAAAGATAGAGCCTTTTGCAATTCAGCTTTCTCTTGTTATGACGAATATGACGTTTACCCAGCGGGAAATTGCTTGCGGAAATGCGATTACATTCAGCGCAAACCGCTTACAATACGCCTCAAATAGTACAAAGCTGCAAGTAAGCACACAGCTTTTTGACCGGGCGCTTCTGAACCGCAACGGGGTAATGGATATCTGGAATATGCCGCACGTAGAGGGCGGAGAAAAATACTATATCCGCAAAGAATACACAGAGGTAAGCGAGCTGGGGAAATCAGAGAAAACAACAGAACCGATAAATCAGAACCCGCAGGAAAAAGGAGACGGGCAGCAGGCAGGCACAGAGCCGCCAGAACCCGCGAATAACGAGCTGGGAGAGGAAGAGGGTAAATAATATGCCGATAAAGAAAGAACGGGAATACAGGGCGCTTGCAGCGCCGTTATCTGCGGATGCAGCAACTAAGAGAATAGATACAGAATATTACGTGGAGGGATACGCAACAACTTTTGACAAGCCATATCTGCTCTACGAAATCGGAGGAACAAAATACTATGAAAAAATAGACAGCCGCGCACTGGATGGTGCTGATATGAGTGATGTTATCATGCAGTACGATCACGAGGGGCGCGTATTTGCCAGGCAGTCAAATAAAACTCTGATATTAGTGCCAGATCACAAGGGGCTGCTGATTGCGGCAGATTTAGGAAAAACAGAGCTTGCAAAAGGACTGTATGAGGATATTAAGGCACGCATGATAACAAAAATGTCATGGGCTTTTACCGTGCAGGAAGAAAGCTATGACAGGGCAACACGGACAAGGACAATACTAAAGATAAAAAAAGTTTATGACGTATCCGCCGTGAGCATACCGGCAAACGGCGATACTGAAATAGCCGCCCGGAATTTTGCCCATAGGAGGTATGAGGCAGAGCGGCAGGAGATGCTTAAGAGACGGGCAGCAATACTAAAGATCAAAGCAAATTTATAAAAGGAGAACAGAAAAAATGAGATTAAAAGAAATTGAGACAAGGCTGGCAGAAATCAGAAAAGAGCTGACGGAAAACGCAGAAACGCTGACGGATGAACAGATTACCGCGCTGGAAACAGAGGTAGACAATTTGCAGGAGGAAAGAACAAGGCTTGTGGATGCACAGGAGAAAAGAACAAAGCTGCTTGCGAGAATTGCAGTCGGAGAGCCTGTAAGCGGAGCAGAGGGCGGAGCTGGAGCAGCGCCCGCAGTATTACGGAATTTTGCAGGGGCAGCAGGCGGCGCAGGAGAAGAGCCGGAAAAAGAGGACAAGTACAGTTCTATGGCTTACAGAAAAGCATTTATGCAGCATGTGTGCAGAGGAACGGCAATTCCGGCAGAGTACCGCGCGGATGCAGTAAGCACCACAACGGATGTAGGGGCGGTAATTCCGACAACTGTACTGAACCAGATCGTGCAGAAAATGGAGAGCACAGGCATGATCTTAGCTCTCGTAACAAGGACGGCATACAAGGGCGGCGTAAGTATCCCGGTATCTACTGTTAAGCCTACTGCTACATGGGTAGCGGAGAGCAAGGGCAGCGACAAGCAGAAACACAGCGCCACAAAGGATGGCATGATTACATTCGCTTACCACAAGCTGCGCTGTGCGGTAGCCGTATCTCTGGAAGTGGATACAATGGCAATCAGCGCATTTGAGACGCTGCTTATCAGCAATATTGTTGAGGCAATGACAAAGGCGCTGGAGCAGTCCATTGTTGACGGAGACGGAGCAGGAAAGCCGAAAGGCATCCTTGCGGAAACGCCGGAGACAGGGCAGACAATTGAGGTATCAGAACCCGCTTATGCTGATCTGATCGCGGCAGAGGCGGCGCTGCCGATGGCATATGAAAACGGGGCGGTATGGTGCATGAGCAAAAAAACATTCATGCAGTATTACGGGCTGGTAGATGCAAACGGGCAGCCGATCGGGCGCGTAAACTACGGCATTGCAGGTAAACCGGAGCGTACACTGCTGGGGCGTCCTGTGGTGTGCTGCGATTATGTGAAAAGCTATGATGCATCACTGGCAGCAAACAGCCTGTTTGCGTTCCTGTTCAATTTCAAAGATTACGTGCTCAATACAAACTACGCTATGGGCGTAAAGAAGTATGAGGACAACGACACAGACGATCAGGTAACAAAGGGCATCATGCTGGCAGACGGGAAAGTAGTAGACAAGAACAGCTTAGTTGTACTGAAAAAAATTGCATCCGTATAAGAAAATGCGCGGCGTTCACGCGCCGCGCGGAAAGGAAGATAAAAATGACAGGACATTTAAGTATTAAAAATCTGGAAAAAATGAAAAAGGACGATCTGAAAGCGTTGGCAAAGGACATGGGTATCAGTGACGAGGGCACAGTAAAAGAACTGGCTGCAAGGATTGCAGCGGAAGAGGTGGAAGTACCCGAAGAGGACGAACTGACCGAAGAGGAAAAGGCAGCAGTAAGAGAGGTAGCAGACGAAGAGGCGGCGGGTGAGGAAGAACCGCCGAAAGTGTCCGAAACGGACACCGCACAGGAAGATAAGAAAAAGGTAACAGTGCGCGTTATCCAGACATATAAGGATAAAAAAGCAAAACAGGTATTCAGACCGGGCTTTGAGTTCAACATTTCACTGGAAAGAGCAAAGGAGCTGGAGGCGGCAAAAGTTGCGGAGATCGTAACAAAATGAGCGGGATGGAAACCGTGCTGACCGATACCGTAAAGGGCAGCATGAGGATTTTAGGCAAGTCTGCTGTAGTCGAGAATGATATCAATAATATGATTGCCGCCGCAAAACAGGATTTATCTGTAGCAGGGGTAAAAAAGATTGATGAAACAGACGCGCTTATTATCCGGGCAATTACTCTTTTCGTAAAGTCAGAGATGAACTACCAGAACCGGGGAGAGCAGTACAGACAGAGCTATGAACTGCAAAAACAGTCCTTGTGTCTGGCTGGAGATTACAACACGGAAGAGGGATAAAATGCCGGGAGAAATCACTTTAATAGAGCAGATCAACAACACGGAAACAGAGGAAACAACGATATTCTGCGAGGTTGACAGTATTACGCAAAGCGAGTTTGAGGCAGCAGGGCAGAAAGACATAAAGCCGAGCTACAAATTTACTGTGTGGAGCTTTGAGTATAACGGTCAGACAGAGGTAGAGTATTACGGGCAAAGGCTGACCATTTACAGGACGTACCAGCGCCCGAATGAGGAAAGAATAGAGCTGTATGCAGAAAAGAGGTTAGGCAGGCGTTGAGCACGGATATTAACAATGTTGCGGCAGAGATCGCGCGGGGGCTTGCAGAGTATGACCAGAGCGTAGCGAATGACATTAAGAAAATTGTAGATGATGTGGCGGCAGAGGGCGTAAGCGAATTGAAGCAGACAAGCCCGAAACTGACAGGGAGCTACAGAAGAGGCTGGAGAAAAAAACAGTCATACAGCGACAGCCGGACGAAGAGAAACACAGTATACAACAAAACAGACTATCAGCTCACGCACTTGCTTGAATACGGGCACGCCAGCAGATACGGAGGCAGGGTAAAACCCAAAGTACATATTAAGCCTGTGGAGGAAAGCATGATAGAAAGTCTGGAAACCAAGATAGAAGAGGCGGTAAAAGGATAATGAGGTTTGAAACGATCATAAAAAGGGCAGAGAGTTTAGGGCTGCCGATTGCAAAAGATGCGTTCCGGGAGACGAGGGAAACGCCGTTACCAGAGCCGCCATATCTGGTATATATCACGCCGCAGATCAATGGGCGCGGCGGGGATGATGTAATACTCGTGCATGAGATATTTGCAGCGCTGGAACTGTATACAGACAAGGCGGCAGACGGGGAACTGGAAAAACTGATAGAGGAAAAAGTATTTTTTGATACTGATTATCAGAAGTATCAAGACACCATAGAGGACGAGGACATGGTACAAACGGCGTATGAATTTACCATATACGAAAAAGTAAGAAGAAAGAAAGGGGATACACAGAATGGACAGTGAAAGAATTACATTAGGCAGCGGAAAACTCTATTGTATGTTATTCACGGGAGAAATCCCGGAAGATGCAGAGATCGAGACAGAAAATAACCAGCTTGCACACATCAAAGGCGGGGCATCCGTGGAGTACACGGCAGAGACATACACCGCAAAAGATGATTTAGGCGTTGTATCAAAAACCAAGCTGACAAATGAGGACGTTATCTTAAAAGCCGGGCTGCTGACATGGTGCGCAAAGACGCTGAAAAAGTTAAGTTCAACGGCGAGAGTAACAGAGGACACGAGGAAAAGGACGGTCAAGATCGGCGGTATTAAAAACCAGACAGACGAGAAATATCTTATCCGTTTCCTGCATGAGGACGAAGAGGACGGAGATATCAGAGTAACAATCGTAGGAAAGAACGAAGCAGGATTTTCATTCAGCTTTGCAAAAGATGCGGAAAGTACAATAGAGCCGCAGTTTAAGGCGCACCCTATGGACAAAGAGGGAACGCTTTTAATCTTTGATGAAGAAATCCCGCAGACAGCATAAGAGATCAATCGGGCTGCGTATACCGCAGCCCGGAAAATGGAGGTAAAAAATGGCAAGCAGAAAGTTTGATTTTGGAAAATTAAAGCGCAGTTTCTATACAACTACTCTGAAAGATGGAACTGTGCTTGTGGTAAATATGCCGGAAAAAAGAGTATTTGAACGGATGCAGAGCATTACAGAAGTGGAAGAGGACGAAGATATAAAGTACAATGATCTGCTTACTCTTCTGGCAGAAATCTTAAGTAATAATAAAGCCGGAAAAGAGATCACGGCAGAATATCTGGAAAGTGAAAAGTACGATATTGAAGAGCTTGTGGAATACTTGAAAGATTACGGGCAGTTTGTAAATTCTTTGAAGAATAACCCAAACTGAAAATGCCGTCATATCCGGGAGGGGAAACGGAAAAGGCGGCATATGATTTAGCGACAAAAGGCGAAAAGCTGGTAATGGACTACTTAAATATCAGCATTTTTGACGTACAGGAAATGCCGATAGATTTATACCTGTTTTTTATGCGTGAGGCATATATACACGGGAATATGAGAACGAAAGAGGGTAGAGAATATCTGGAGAACTGCCGGAGGATGGAGCAGACCAAGCCCGACAGAAAGAAGATCAGAAAAAAGATACAAGAGCAGAAAAGAGAGGGATAAAAATGGCAGGGAGTAAAAGTATAAAAGGAATTACCATAGAAATCGGAGGAAATACCACAAAACTGTCCAAAGCCCTCTCTGATGCGAGCGGGGAAAGCGTAAATTTACAGAAAGAGCTTAAAACTGTAAATAAACTGCTTGAACTTGATCCCACAAACACGGAGCTGCTGGCGCAGAAACAGCAGATACTCAAAGAAAGCATACAGGAAACAGCAAACAAGCTGGACGTGCTGAAAGAGGCGGAAAAACAGGTACAGGCACAGTTTGAAAAAGGCGAAGTGTCAGAGCAGCAGTACCGGGAATTACAGCGGGAAATCATTACAACCGAACAAAAGTTAAATGATCTGAAAGCAACCGCAGAGAGCGCCGGAGATGCGTTGGAAAATGCAGGAGACGGCGCAGGGAATTTGTCTGAAGATTTAATGGATACACAGACAAAAATGGGAGGCTTAAAAGATGTTGCAATTAACGCCGGAACTGTTGCGGCAGCAGGAATAGCTGCGATAGGAACGGCAGCAGGGGCAGCGGCAAAAGAAGCACTGGAATTTGATACAGAATATGACAGAGCACTTAACACTGTTATCACACAGACGGGGGCGGCGTCAGAAGAAACAGAAAGCCTTGAAACAGCTATGCGTAATATCTACAACAATAATTTTGGCGAAGATTTGAATGACATAGCAAACGCAATGGCAACCGTAAAGACGCAGACCGGGGCAACTGGGGAAGAACTGGAGAAAACCACTCAAAACGCCTTACTATTACGAGATACATTCGGGATGGAAGTAGAAGAGAGTGTAAGGGCGGCAAATTCTCTTATGAACCAGTTCGGCATAAGCGCGGACGAAGCATATAACTTGATGGCACAGGGAGCGCAGAACGGCTTAAATGCTAATCAAGATATGTGTGATGTGATTAATGAATATTCTGTGCAGTATGCAAATGCAGGACTATCAGCGGAAGAAATGTTTAATATGCTGGTATCCGGGGCGGAGCAGGGCACATGGTCAATAGATAAGCTGGGAGACGCTTTTAAAGAATTTAATATCCGCATGAATGACGGCACGGCAAACGAGTATTTGACGAGTTTAGGGCTGAACGCGGACGAAGTAGTAGCGAAGTTCCAGCAGGGCGGAGACAGCGCGAAAGAAGCAATGCAGCAGATCAGTGACGCACTGAAAAACTGTGATGATGAAACCGTGCAGTATACCGCAGGTGTGGGCATCATGGGCACTATGTACGAGGACATGGGGCTTGATGCTTGTACAGCTTTATTGCAGACACAGGGGGAAATTAGCAATACAAAAGATGCGCTTGCACAAATAAATGAACAAAAGTATGACGATATTGGCAGCCAGTTAGAAGAGCTCGGAAGAAATATACAAACAGAGGTAGTACAGCCGTTAGGAGAAGAACTAGCGCCAGCAGCGGAAGAGGTAATAGGAACGATTAAAGACAACTTGCCAACAATAAAAGAATTCGTAAGCGAGTTCATGGCAATTGTCGGGGAAGTAGTAACGCAGGTAATGGAGGTCATTTCTGTTGTATGGGAGAAAATACAGGAAATATGGCCGTATATTCAGCCGTATATAGAATTAATATGGCAACTGGCGCAGGATATCATAGCATCAATCGGGCAGATTTTGAGTGATGCGTGGACAAAAATACAAGAAATATGGGAAGTTATACAGCCTTACATTATGGCAATATGGGAGTTTGTAAGCCAAATTGTAATGGATATAGCACAAATATTCAGTGACGCATGGGCAATTATAAAAATTGTGTGGGATGCAGTTTCTCCATATTTTTCTGCATTATGGGAGGCGATAAAAACAATTTTTACACCAGTAGCAGAAGTATTGGGAGCTTTCTTCTCAATGGCGTGGAATACAATAAAGTCCGTATGGGATGTAGTGGCATCATACTTTTCGGCGGTATGGAACGCAATTAAAACGATTTTCTCAGTAGTAAAAGATGTACTAAGCGGAAACTTTAGAGGTGCGTGGGAGGGAATTAAAAGCATCTGGTCAGGATTTGCTAACTTTTTCCAAACGGCATGGAATAGCGTAAAGAATATTTTTAGCGGAGTAGGTAACTTCTTTAGCACAGCTTTTAAAGCAGCATGGAACGCGGTAAAGAATGTGTTTTCAAGCTGGGGAAGTTTCTTTTCGGGATTGTGGAATACAATCAGCAGCACATTTTCGAGGATAGGAACGAACATAGCGAACGCAATTAGTGGCGCGGTAAGAGGCGGAATTAACGGAGTGATAAACTCTATAGAAAATATCATCAATAGTGGTATTGGGCTGATTAACGGAGCAATCGGGCTTATCAATAAAATACCGGGCGTAAGCATAGGGCGTTTAGGTTATTTGAGCCTGCCGAGGCTGGCGCACGGCGGTATTTTGCAGGAGGGAGACGCTATGGTAGCCGAGGCGGGACCGGAGCTGATACGGATGGTAAACGGAAAGGCGATAGTAACACCGCTCACACCAACGGCAAAAAATACCGCAATGGAGGCAGCAGGCGGGAAAGCCACAAAGAATATCACAAACGCAATAGAAATGAAAATAGAGAACTTCTATAACAACCGGGAGCAGGATATAAGGGAACTGACAGAAGAGATTTTAGAAATCGCAGAGGAAATAAAGGAAAGGGAAGAGGCGGCGTATGCTTAGTGAATATTACGAGAGCGCAAACAGCTTTACATATAACGGCAGAAATTCGCTTGATATGGGCTTATTCATAACAGAAGTAAGCGCCGCTGATAACGGCGCAGAGCCGGAAATAGAAACAATCAGCATACCAGCGCGGGGAGATCTGATCGAGGACAGCCGGGCAGACGAACTGGACAACCAGCCGTTTAAAGATTATGCAAAGAAATATACGTGCTGCGTGGTAGCTGACGAGGATATCAATTTAGAAGATATGGCGCATAGGCTTTA
The DNA here is from genome assembly GCA_003343805.1 of Bacillota bacterium. Taxonomy (GTDB): domain Bacteria; phylum Bacillota; class Clostridia; order Christensenellales; family Borkfalkiaceae; genus Gallimonas; species Gallimonas intestinavium. Next base: position 11,800 of record QAKM01000086.1, read on the forward strand.
TGGCTGGCTCTATGCGCCGGGAATTGAGTACAGACAGCTTTATGACACATACGACAGGGAATATTACAGCATGGCGTATATATCGAGTAAAGCCACGGTAAGCGATCTGGCAAAGCGCCTGCTGGGAGAAATTGAGATAGAATTTACCTGTAAGGCGTACAAGAGAGCGCTTAAGGGAGAGCGGACAATTACGCTGACAAAGGCGAAAACTATATACAACACAGAGTTTTTTACCGCAAGCCCATATATAAAGATTACCGGGAACGGGGGAATAACTTTATACATCAATGAACGGGCATACGGATTTAAGGAAGTAAGCGAGTATATAGAGATTGACAGCGAACTGATGAACGCATACAAAGGCGATACGCTGCAAAACAGTAAAATGCTTACTACAAAATTCCCGAAGCTGACAGCAGGGGAAAATAATATAAGCTGGGCAGGAAATGTAAGCAAAGTAGAGATTATACCGAGGTGGTGCAGATTATGATACCAATTCTGTATGATGCGTTTGAAAAGGATTTTACGACAAACGGCATAGGACTACTGGCAGATGCGGTAAGCTGCACTGTCACGGAAGAGCGGAACGGAACATATGAGCTGACGCTGACATACCCGGAAAAAGGGCATCTGGCAAAGTACATAACGAGAGATGCGATCATAAAAGCAAAAGCGAATGACGAGGACGAGCCGCAGCTATTCAGAATATACAAAGCCGGAAAAGCCATAGGGAGCAATACGACATGGAACGCGGAGCATATCAGCTATGAGACGAACGGAAACCCAGTAGAGAAATTCACGGTCAGCGGAGTAAATGCACAGCGAGCAATGCAGGAGCTTTTAGATGCGGCAGCATTGCCGCATAGCTTTACGGCATCCAGTGATATTACAACAACGAACAGCACAAGCATAGACGGAGTTGTAAGCGTAAGGAACGCGCTGGGAGGAACGACAGGCAGCATACTGGATGTATGGGGCGGAGAGTATCACTTTGATAATTTCCACATTGAACTGCTGAAAGCGAGGGGCGCAGACAATGGCGTAACAATCGAATACGGAAAGAACCTCATAAGCGCAAAGCAGGAGGAAAATATAGCGGACGTGGTTACAGCCATATTCCCATGGGCAAAGTATAAGGCAGAGGGCGCGGAAGAGGAAACATATATCAGCCTGCCGGAAAAGACGTTGATACATGAAAACGCCAACGCTTACGCGAATATAAAATGTGAGATCGTGGATTTTTCCAAAGAGTGGGAAAGTGGAACGATCATTACAGCGGATATGCTGCGGGAAAAGGCAACAGAGTATTTAAACAAATTAAGCACAGAGCCGAAAATCAGCATTACGCTTTCTTTTGCCAGTCTGAAAAAAACGAAAGATTATAAAAATCTGAAAGCGCTGGAGAGCGTGAAGCTCTGCGACATTGTAACGGTAAAGATCGACAAGCTGGGCATCAATGTTACTGCAAAGGTTACAAAAGTAAAATATGACAGTATCAAAGAGCGGTACGATAGCGTGGAGATCGGGGATACCCGGACGAACTTAACAAAGAGTATGACAGCCGCACAAAAGGAGATACAGGAGCTTGTAGTAAGAAATCAGACGCGGGCGGAGCAGATCAAAGCGCAGATTGAGCAGACCATAAAGGACGTAACAGCGGCGATCACGGGAAATTCTGGCGGGTACGTGGTATTGCATCCAGAACAGAACCCACAGGAAATTTTTATCATGGATACACCGGATACGGCAACTGCTAAAAATGTGTGGCGCTGGAACTTAGCCGGGCTGGGGCATAGCAGTACCGGGATAAACGGAACATTTACAACGGCAATCACAGCGGACGGTCAGATAGTCGCTGACTTTATCACAGCAGGAGAACTGACAGGAGCGGTATTAAAGGCGGGCACGGTCTACGCAGAAGCATTGGACGTGGAATATAGAAACAGCGTTACAAAGTACGCGGATGATGCGGCAAGCGGCGCAGTAAAAGAGGCGAAAGAATACGCCGACAATTTGCAAAAGAACACCGATAAAGAGATAGAGGACGTAAATAAAGCCGTTGATGATATCAACAAAGAGCTGGAAACAACGGTAGCAGACGGAATTATAACAAAGTCAGAGAAGGCGGCAATACAGAAGATATTACAGATCATTGAAAAAGAGAAGAAAGAGGCTGACGGGAAGTATAACGAGATATACGGAAACGCTTATCTTACAGGAACACCAAAAACGAACTTAAAGAGCGCGTACAACACAGCATACGGCACAGTCAGCACGTCAAAATATAATAAGCTGGTCGCTGCCGTAAATGCCGTTATCAATGCGACAACGGCGGCAGCAGTCACGCAGAAGATGGAGGCTTACAGGACTGCTTACACAGAATATGGGGCGGCAGTCGCAGCTTACCAGACAGCCGTAGAAGCGGCAACGGATGCGATAGCGAACGCATACGCCGTGGAAAAGGCAGAGCAGATGGGCGAAACAGTCACGCAGGAAATGACGAGCATTATAGAAACGACAGCAGAAGAAATTAAGCTGCTCTGCAAAACCATTGAAGAACATAATATGCACAACTATGTTGTGGGCGGAGATTTTGCGGACGGATTTACAGAAGAATGGTATACGAATAACTCAACAAATAATTACGTTGTGACAGATGCAACGCTTGGGAAATGCGTAAGGATTTTAAAGAGTTCTTCTACATCCTCATATATACGCTGCAAACTAGGGGTATTACCAGCAGGAACTTATAGAGTGCGATACAAGGCAGCCACAGCGCCGGGATATGAGAGCACAGCAAGAGTGCAGTGCACTATGGTATCAATCTCAACAACACCAGCAGGATTGCTTAAGAGTACGGAATTTACAACCGTAGAGCGGGAAGTAACTATCACGGCAAGCACAAGGGGCTGTCGGTTAATACCGATTTTTAATCCCTGACATGCAGGGAAGAGGCAATCCCAGAGAATTCGGGCTTTTTTAAGCCCCTAATTCTCCAGTGGATTGTCTCTTCCCTTTTGTAACCCTTATTTCAGGGCGCAAAAACCCCTTGTTTGGATTTTGGGGAGCACTCCTTCGGCTAAGCTGTTTTCTGCTCCTTTTTCCCTTC
>QAKM01000045.1 GCA_003343805.1 Bacillota bacterium
AAATGAGCCGAGCAGGGTTCCCCTGCGCTGGCTCACTCAATTTGCCCTATGCTTAGGGCTTGCTGCCCTTAGAATGACAAACGCGTTCGCGGGCGATAACGCTTGTTAAAATCAACCATCCCCACCCCTCACGGAATTTGTTTTGCGAAGCAAAAGAAATTCGTGAACCAAAATAAAATCCCGCGAGGAGGGTTGCCCTGCGCTGCGGGAGGTATGATAAGGCGACTCCCTCAGTCTCGCTACGCTCGACAGCTCCCTCAAGAGGGCGCCAAGGGAATTACCGCTTCTCAAATCATGGCGCAAGCAGGGTTTCCCTACGCCTCGTCGCAGCGGAGCAAATTTCGCAAGCCGCTGTGTTCCTCGCGGCTTTGCTCCGATGCTCGCTGCTCCTCTTCCCAAAAAACTCGCTGCGCGACTTTTTCGGGAGCCCTTTCTTATAAATCTTTTCCGCGAGCAAAACCACGCTTTGCTTCTAAAAATAAAATCCCGCGAGGAGGATTGCCCTCCGCTGCGGGACCCAATTTGTGCCATACCTGGCACTTATTGTCCAATAAGGACATGAACGCGCGCGGGCGATAACGCCGCTTAAAATCGCGGCAGCTCACCCCTCGCCGCGAAGATTTCCCAAAGGGAAAGATTTGCGGCGAAACTTTTTAGATGAATCCCTCTACAAACTGCTCGGCGTCGAAGGGGACGAGGTCCTCCATCTTCTCCCCCACGCCCGTAAAGACGACGGGGATATTGAGCTCGCTGCACAGCGAGAACACGAACCCGCCCTTTGCCGTGCCGTCGAGCTTGGTGAGGACGATGCCGTCGAGCTCCACCGCCTCGTCAAAGACACGCGCCTGCGAGACGGCATTCTGCCCCGTCGTCGCATCGAGCACGAGAAACTTCAAAAACTGCGCCTCGGGGAACTCGCGCGTCACCACGCGGTCCATCTTCCGGAGCTCCTTCATGAGGTTTTCCTTGACGTGCAGCCGCCCCGCCGTATCGACGAGCACGACATCCGTCTTTCTCGCCTTGGCGGAAGAGAGCGCATCGAAGATGACCGCGGAGGGATCGCTCCCCTCCTCGTGCTTGACGATGCGCACATTGGCGCGCTCTGCCCAGACGGAGAGCTGATCGCTCGCCGCCGCGCGGAAGGTATCCGCCGCCGCCACGGTGACGCTCTTTTTCTGCGAGACGAAATAGTTGGCGACCTTGCCGATGGTCGTCGTCTTTCCGACGCCGTTGACGCCCACGAACATGATGACGCAGGGGTATTTGATCTCGGGCACGGGGGCTTCCTCGAGCTTTTCTTCGAGGATGTCCTTCAAAAGGTCGGTGACGAACGCCTGGTCCTTGACCTTGTTTCCGATCGCCTCCTCTCTGACCTCTTCGACGACCTCCTCCGCCGTGCGCACGGAGACGTCGGCAGAGATGAGGATCTCCTCGAGCTCGTCGTAAAATTCTTCGCCCAGCTTGTCTTTGGAAAACAGCAGGCGCAGCTTGGTCGAGACGCCGTCGCGCGTCTTTTTTAAGGCGTCTTTGATCTTTCCGAATAAACTCATAAACGACACTCCTGTATGCGATCCGTGCGCCCTGCATCGGCAAGGGCACGGAAATTGCCGTCATGCCACGACGGTATCGCCGCCGAGGCGCTCCTCCACCTCCGACAGTTTGACGGAGACGATCTTAGAAACGCCCTTTTCCTCCATCGTGACGCCGAAGAGGGTATCGGCGCGGTTCATGGTGGGCTTGCGGTGGGTGATGACGATGAACTGCGTCTCCTTGGAGAACTTCTGCAGGTATTTTGCAAAGCGGTCGACGTTGGCTTCGTCGAGCGCCGCCTCGATCTCGTCGAGGATACAGAAGGGCATGGGACGCGACTTCAAGATAGCGAAGAGGATGGCGATGGCGGTAAACGCGCGCTCGCCGCCCGAAAGGAGGGAGATCTTCGTCAGCTTTTTGCCGGGCGGGCAGGCGACGATCTCGATGCCGGCATTCAGGGGGTCGTCGCAGTCGGTGTAGTCGAGCTGCATCTCCGCCTTGCCGCCGCCGAAGAGTTCCTTGAAGATGACGGTGAAGTTCTGATTGATCTCGTTGAAACCGTCGTCGAACTGCTTCTGCATGGCGTCGCGGAGATCGTTGAGGACGGTGGTGAGATCGAAGATGCCCTTTTCGAGGTCCTCCTTCTGCGTCTGCATCTCGGAATAGCGGCCGAAGAGGAGCTCGTAGTCCTCCTCCGCATTCATGTTGACGGGCCCGAGCGCGGAGATCTTGCGCTTTAGGGAATTGATGTTGTTGTAGGACTGCGAGACGTCGTAATTCTCGTCGCGCAGCTCCTGCGCGCTCTCGTAGGAGAGGCCGTACGCCTCGTCGATGCGCTGTTTCATGTTCTCGAGCGCGGCTTCCGCCTTGCTGATCTCCAGCTCGCTCCTGTGCCGCTTCTCGTCCTCCTGCTGCTGTTCTTCGAGGAGGGCGCGCTTGCGCTCCGAACGCGCTTCCTGTTCGGCACTCTTTTGGCGCTTTTCCTCCTCCGAGCGGGAGATCTCGGCGCGAACGGCGTTGATGGCGGCGCGGTCCTCGTCGGAAAGCGCCACCTTTTCCGCCTGCTCTTTGAGGGCGGAAAGTTCGGACGCGGTGCGCTCCTTCTCCTCACGGTCGGCGGTGATGCGCGCCGAAAGGGTCTCGCGCTCGTCCGTGAGGCGCTTGGCATTCTCCTCCTCGGCGGCGCGGGCCGAGACGATGGCGGCGCTCTCCACGCGGAGGGCAGCGATCTCTTCGTTGAGTTTGTCGCGCTCCTGCCTGAGTTTCCCGCTCTCGGCCTGGCGGGCGGCAGCTTCTGCGGCGGCCTCCGTGCGGATGCGGTTCAAAACGTCCTCGCTCTCGGCGGCGGAGAGAGCCTCGCTCTCCAGCCCCGCGACCTTCTGTTCGAGCTGCTGAAGGAGCGCGCCGTACTCGGCGATGTCGCGCTCGGCATCCGAGATGAGGTCGGTGAGCGCGAGCTCCTTCTGGGCGAGAGCGGCGCGGGAGGCGGTCTCCTTCTGTACTTCGGTGCGGAAGGCGGCGATGGCCGCCTCCGCCTTGCCCCGCTCCTGCTCGCAGGCATCCGCCGCGGCCTTGAGCTTTTCCGCCGTGATGCGCTTGCGGGCGATGGCGTCCTCGCACTCCTTGATGCGGCGTTCCCCCGCGAGGAGGTTGCCGCTCTCCTTGCGCTTGGAGCCGCCCGTCATGGCGCCGCTCGTTGCGATGATGTCGCCGTCCAGCGTCACGATGCGGAAGGCGCGCGGGTATTTTTTGGCGATCTGCGTGGCGCTCGCGATGGTGTCGCACACGAGGGTATTGCCGAGCAGATTGCAGATGACGTTGCCGTAGTAGGGATCGTACCGGACGAGCTCGTCGGCAAGGCCCAGCGCCCCCTCTTCGCGGAGGGCACGGCGGATCTCCCCGCTGTTGGCGCGGGGGCGGATGGCTGCGACGGGCAGGAAGGTGACGACGCCGCCGCCCGTGCGCTTCAGATATTCGATGAGATAGCGCGCATCGTCCGCCGTGGCGGTGACGAGGTTCTGCATCGCCCCGCCGAACGCCGTCTCGATGGCGACTTCATACTTCTGCTCGGTGGAGACGATGTCGGCAATGGCGCCCTTGATGCGGTCCCCGAGCGCGGGATCCTTCTGCGCCTTCAACTGCAGGTTGCGGACGGAATCGCGGTAGCCGTCGAAGCGGTTTTTGAGGTTCTTATAAAATTCGAGGTTGTTGGTGTAGTTGGCGATGGAGGTGTTGCAGTCGATGTACTCCTGCGAGAGCTTCTGCCCCGACCGGGCGAGCTCGCGCAAGGTCTCGGTGAGCTCCTCCTCCCGCTCGGCCTGCGATGCAAAGAAGGCTTCGACCTTCTCCTTCTCCGTGCGGCAGAGGGCGAGCTGATCGGAAAATTCGCGCTTTCTTGCGCCCGCGCGCTCGAGGGCGGTACGCACCTCTTCGATGCGTTCGCTCGCCGCCGTCTTCTGTGCGGAGAGGCTCCCCGCGCTGGCGCGCACGTCCGCCAGGTTCTCGACGGAGGAGAGCTCGCTGGCGCGCTTTTCGTCGGAGATGCGCTCGTATGCCTCGAGATGCGCCTCCGCCTCGTGCACCTTTGCCATGAGCGCGGAGCACTGCTTTTCGATCTCCCGGGCGCGCGCGGTCCCCGCCTGCGTCTTTTTCTGCCCCGCCTCCAAAAGGCGTGCGATCTCCGCGATGCGGCCCAGAGAGGCCTCTTCGTCGAGGGAGGCCTGTTCGGCACGGCGGCGGACGGCAGCCATGCGCTCGCCGATGAGCCGCGCCTCGCCGCTCTTGTGCTCGAATCCCACTTCAAAGGCGCGCAGCTTCTCGTTGAGGGCGCGCAGGGTATCGTCGGCACGGGCGATCTCCTCGCGGGCGAGGCGGTCCTCCTCGTCGATAACGTCCGACTCGGAGCGGATGGCGGCAAGCCGCTTTTCCGCCTTTTGGATGCGCTCGCGGTGCTTGCCCGTCTCGAAGGCAAAGTTATCGCAGCGGAGGAGGTAGGTGTTGACCTCTTCGTACTTGAGCTGATCGGAATAGGCGCGGTACTTCTTCGCCGTCTCCGCCTGCTTTTCGAGGGGGCGGAGCTGTTTTTCCGCCTCGTCCATGCGCTGGACAAAGACGGTGAGGTTGTCCTTCGCGCTCTCGAGCTTGCGCTCGATCTCGCCCTTCTGCGCCTTGAACTTCATGACGCCCGTCGCCTCTTCAAAGATGGCGCGGCGGTCCTCGGGCTTGGCGTTCATGATCTGCTCGACCTTGCCCTGCCCGATGATGGAATAGCCCTCCTTGCCGATGCCGACGCCGTGCAGAAGCGCGACGATGTCTTTCAGGCGGCAGGGCTGCTTGTTGAGAAGGTACTCGCTCTCGCCCGAGCGGTACAGCCGCCTCGTCATGGCGACTTCCTCGTAGTCGATGTCGAACATCCGCGAGGCGTTGTCAAAGACGAGCGTCACCTCGCAGTAGGAGAGGGCGCGGCGGGATTCGGTGCCGTTGAAGATGACGTCCTGCATACTCGAGCCGCGCAGCGACTTGGCCGACTGCTCGCCGAGCACCCAGCGCACGGCGTCTGCGACGTTGCTCTTTCCGCAGCCGTTCGGACCGACGATGCAGGTGACACCGTCGTCAAATTTGATGGAGGTCTTGTCGGCAAACGACTTGAACCCCACGAGCTGTATTTCCTTAAAATTCAATGCTGTCCCTCTCGTTGAGAATTTTGAGAAGCTGTTCGGCGGCAGCCGTCTCTGCCGACTTCTTGCTCTCGCCGTACCCCGCCGCGCTCTTGCCGAGGGCGGTGACGGTGCATTCGTACCCGTCCCCCACGGCCTTCGTCCGGTAGTCGGGCGTCCTCTTTTCGCGCTCCTGCACATATTCCTGCAGGAGCGTCTTATAATTTTCCGTCGGGCAGAGGACGAGATACTTCTTTAAAAAGGCGCGCACGGGCTCCATGCCGCCCTCGAGGTAGAGCCCCCCGATGGCCGCTTCAAAGAGGTTGGAGCTCGTCTTGCCGCCGAGGTTCTGCTCCCCGCCCGAGTGGCGCAGAAAGCGCATGAGCCCCGCCCGGGCGCACGCTGCCTCGAGCGCGGACTGCGAGACATAGCGCTGGCGCATCTCCGTGAGTGCGCCCTCGCGGTTTTCGCTGGAGCGGAAGAGTTCCTCCGTCACGGCGAGCTCCAAAACGGCGTCGCCCAAAAATTCCAGCCGCTCGTTGTCCTTTCCGCCAAAGACGTTGGAATAGGAGCGGTGCGTGAAGCACGCCTTTAAAAGCTCCCGGTTGCGGAAGGTATGGCCGAGCACCGCCTCCGCCTCCTTCAGTTCCTCCTCGCGGAAGTCTTCGCCGTTACGCATCCTGCTTTTCAAGCGCGCCGGAGGTGAGCATCTCTTCGATGGTCTCGACGAGGCGGTTCTGATATGCGTCGAGCGCCTGGATGACGGAGGGGCAGATGGAATTCGCCTTGGAGGAGCCGTGCGACTTTACGACCACCTTTTTGAGCCCCAGAAAGACGGATCCGCCCAGCTTGGCATAGTCGAGCATATTCGCAAGGCCCGCGATCTGCTTCCTTGCGCACAGATAGGCGAGCTTGGAGGCAAGATTTTTCTTAAATTCCTTCTTTAAGATATGGGAAACCGTCTTGCCGCAGCCCTCCATCGACTTTAAGGCAATGTTGCCCGAGAAGCCATCGGCCACGGCGACGTCCACATCGCCGAACATGATGTCGCGCCCCTCGATGTTGCCCGCAAACGAAATGTTGGGGTTGGTCTTTAAGAGCTGGTGCGCCTCCTGATGCAGGGGATCGCCCTTGTGCTCCTCGGTGCCATTGGTGAGCAAGCCCACGCGGGGGTGTTCCATGTGAAAGGCGGCCTTGCCGTAGGCGGATGCCATGATGGCGAACTGCTCGAGATACTGCGGCTTGCACTCGGCATTGGCGCCGCAGTCGCAAAGGAGCGTCCGCCCGCCGCGCACGTTGGGGATGCCCGGGCAGAGCGCGGGGCGCAAGACCCCCTTGATGCGCCCGATGAGCATGATGCCGCCCGTGAGCACGGCGCCCGTCGAGCCCGCCGAGACGAACGCCGCCGCCTCGGGATCCTCCTTTAAGATGTTCATGCCCACGACGAGGGAGGAATCGCGCTTAGAACGGATGGCGTGCGTGGGCACGTCGTCGTTGGTGATCTCCTCGGTGCAGTGCCTTATTTCCACGCGGGAAGCATCGTGCGGGGTCTTTGCAAGTTCCGCACGGATGCGCGCCTCGTCCCCCGTAAAGAGGATGCCGAAATTGTCCCGTTCCTTCAGCGCAAGCAGCGCGCCTTTTACGATCTCCGCGGGGGCGTTGTCTCCGCCCATCGCATCTACGACGACTTTGATCATATCCATCTCCTTTACCCTCGCCCGCAGGGCGAAAGTCATACAAAATGATTATACCATTTCTTTTCGGAAAAGACAAACAAAACGCGCCGCTCCCCGAAAGAACGGCGCGTTTTTTACGTTTTCACAGGCGGGGAGCCGCCGCAGGGGCATTCACTGCCGCTCCACCCAGACGGAACAGTCGTAATCGCCCAGCGACTTTACCCGTTCGGCGAGCGCGGCGGCGATCTCCTTATCCTTCTGCTTGCAGGCAAAGGGAACTGCGGCCTCAAAGACGAGCGTCTTTTTTGCCCCGCGCACGAGGCGGAAATCGTGCAGGTCCAGCCCGTCGATCATGCCCCGCACGCGCTCGCGCACGGCGCGCTCCAGGGTGATGGCCTCCTCGTCGTTGAGGTCGACGGGATCGAGATGGCTCGTAAGGTCGATCCCCAGCTCTTTCCGCACCTCCCGCTCGAGGCGGTCGAGCGCCTCGTGGGAGAGCATGGCGGGCTCGCTCGCGTCCCGCTCGACGTGCGCGGTCGCAAACAGGTGCTGCGGCCCGTAACTGAAGAGGCGCACGTCATGCACCCCCAACACGCCCGCACTCTTCAGGATGCAGGCGCGGAGCGCATCGAGCTGGGCGCGGTCGGGCGCCTGCCCGAGGAGCTTGGAACCCGCCTCTCGCAGCACCCCCACGCCCTGCCACACGATAAAGAGCGCCACAAGGACGCCTGCCCAGCCGTCCGCCGAGGGAACGTGTGCATACATGGAGATGAGCGTCCCCGCGATGGCGGCAAGGGTGGCGAGGCAGTCGCAGGCGCTGTCCTTCGCCGCCCCGAGGAGGGGATCGGAACCGCCCATCGAGCGCGACATGAAGCGATAGAAGAAGAACATCCCGCCCTTGACGGCGACGGAGGCCCCGAGGACGGCAAAGACGAGGGGCGACGCCGACGCGATGCCGCCCTCTATAACGCGGTCAACGGACTCGCGCAGAAGTTCGACGGCGAGCGCCAGGATGATGCAGCCGATGATCATGGAGGCGACGTACTCCGCCCGCTGATGGCCGAAGGGGTGCTCCTTATCCGCGGGCTTTGCCGCGATGCGGAAGGAGACGAGCGCCACCCCGCTGCTGCCGCAGTCACTTAAGTTGTTGATGCCGTCGGCGAGCACGGACACGAGCCCGAACACAAGCCCCGCGGCGATCTTGGCGCCCGCAAGGAGGAGATTGAGGAACATCCCGACGATGCTCGCGACCGTTCCCCGCTTTGCCCTTGCTGCGCCCTTGCTCTGTGTTTCCATACTCCATATTATAACACGCAAAACGCATTCTGTCACGCCGGGGGGCAGGCAAAATCCCGCCCGGGACGTATATTTTTTGTGAAGCGGGGCAATCATTGCGTTGCTGCGGCGGACACCGAGCGAGCCTGCTACATACAATGATAGCGGAGACAGTCCGACGCAAAAGAGGGACACTATGAACGTGAAACGCGGTGAACTTTATTATGCCGATCTTTCGCCCGTGGTGGGCAGCGAGCAGGGCGGCGTGCGGCCGGTGCTCGTCGTGCAGAACGATACGGGCAACAAATATTCCCCCACCGTCATTGCGGCGGCGGTGACGAGCCGCATCCACAAGGCAAGGCTCCCCACGCACATCGAGCTCCCCCACGCCTTCGGCCTCCAGAAGGATTCCGTCATCCTGCTCGAACAGATCCGCACCATCGACAAGAAGCGGCTGATGTCGCGCATCGGAGAACTCCCTCCTGCAACCATGAGCCGCGTTGACAGGGCCATCCTCATCAGCCTCGGCTTCGAGCCGCGCTCTGCCCGCTCGTGACGATGCCGCGGCGCTTGACATTTTGGGAAAAAGCGCGTAAAATGGCGGCTATGGAAGTGATTTTGGCAAAGCAATCGGATCTGGAGATGCTCGACGGGCTGTATGCGGGCGCGCGGGCATTCATGCGGGAACACGGCAACGGAGGGCAGTGGGGCGACCATTACCCCTCCCGCGCGCTCCTTTTGGAGGACATCGCAAAGGAGCGGCTGTATCTCATGAAGGACGGAGACGAACTCTTGGGCGCCTTCGTCTTTTTCGTGGGCGAGGAACCCGCCTACCGCGCCATCGGCGGCAAGTGGCTGACGGACCAAACGCAATATGGCGTCATCCACCGCGTGGCGTCGGCGGGGAGAGGCGGCTTTCTGCGGCGCGTCGTCGAATTTTGCGGGGCGCGGGCGGAGGATCTGCGCATCGACACCCACCGCGACAACGCACCCATGCGCGGGGCGCTCGAAAAGCTGGGCTTTACGGCGTGCGGCACCGTCATCGTCGACGACGGCACGGAACGAATTGCTTATGAATTGTGTTCACGCATTTCTTTTGCTTCGCAAAAATAATGTTGTGAGAGATCCCTCTTGACAAATTAGCATAATTATGCTAAAATACAAATCGACAGGAGGTGGCTCATGAAACAGACGCATCGGATGATACGGCCGGTATCCGACCTCAGAAACAATTTTGCAGATATTTCACGCACCGTGCACGAGACGCAGCAGCCCGTGTTCCTGACCAAGAACGGCTTCGGGGATATGGTCGTTCTGAGCATGGAATGTTATGACGAGCTGCGGCTCGACAGTGAGATCTATCTGAAACTTGCCGAATCGGAACGCAGCGAGAGTGAACAAAAACGCTATACGCTCTCCGAAGCAAGAGAAACGCTCGGAGAGATGCTCCGTGGATAATTACCGCGTCGAGCTGCTGCAGTCTGCCCTCACCGACATTGCGGAGGCCGTACGCTACATAACGGATGAACTCCTGAATCCGCAGGCGGCACAACTGCTTGCCGAGCGCTTTTTCAGCGAAGCAGAAAAACTGAGCAAATTTCCTTATGCTCACCCCGTCTATCTGCCCGTCAGACCGTTGAAATACGAATACCGCAAGGTGCCCATCGAAAATTATCTGCTCTTTTACCGCGTGGACGAGCGTGCAACACTCGTCACGGTGGCACGGGTCGTCTATGCGAAGCGCAACATGACGAGACAATTCAAAAAAGAAGAGATCAAATAAAAAACCGCGCCGCGGGGCTGCCGGATGGCAGCCCCGCGGCGCTTCTTATCCTGTTTTACAAATATTTGCCGATCAGCCGCGGTCCTTCATGGGAACGTATTCGCGGCGGGGCGCGACGGACTTGTAGGCGGGACGGATGATCTTGCCCGCACTCACGAGTTCCTCCATGCGGTGGGCGCTCCAGCCCGCGACGCGCGCGATCGCAAAGATGGGCGTGAAGAGTTCGGTCGGGATGCCCAGCATCCGATAGGCAAAGCCGCTGTAAAAGTCGACGTTTGCCGAAACGCCCTTATAGATCTTGCGGCGTTTCGCGATGATCTCGGGCGCGAGCTCTTCTACCTTCGCATAGAGGGCATACTCCTTTTCGAGCCCCTTCTCGCGGGCGAGCTGTTCGACCGAGCCCTTGAAGATGCGGGCGCGCGGGTCGGAGATGCTGTACACCGCGTGGCCCATGCCGTAGATGAGTCCCGCGCCGTCGAACGCCTTGCCTTCCAGAAGGTCCTCAAGGTACTGCGCGATCGCCTTGTCGCTCGAGACGTCGATGGTCTTCTTCATGTCGGCGAACATCTGATCGACGCGGATGTTGGCGCCGCCGTGGCGGGGACCCTTCAGCGAGGCGAGCGCCGCCGCCATCGCGGAATAGGTATCGGTGCCCGACGAGGTGACGACGTGCATCGTGAAGGACGAGTTGTTGCCGCCGCCGTGCTCGGCGTGCAGGACGAGCGCCATATCAAGCACCTTCGCTTCGAGGCGGGAGAAGTTCATGTCCTGCCGCAGCATGTGCAGGATGTTCTCCGCCGTCGAATAGTCGGCGCGCGGGCGGTGGATGACGAGGGAATCGTCGTTGTTGTAGAAGCTGGATGCCGCGTAGCTGTACACCGAAAAGATGGGAAATTCGGCAAGCAGCTGCAAACACTGCCGCATGACGTTGGGGAGCGACGTGTCGTTGGGGGAGGGATCGTAGGGGAAGAGGGAGAGAACGCAACGCATGAGGGTGTTCATCATATCCTCGGAAGGCGTCTTCATGATGACGTCGCGCACGAAGTTCTTGGGCAGCGTGTGGAACTCTGCGAGCAGCTCGCAGAAGTCGCTCAGCTCCTTCTCGGTGGGAAGCTCGCCCATGATGAGGAGGTACGCCGCCTCTTCAAAGCCGAAGCGCCCCTCGCGGAAGGAGCCGCGCACGAGATCCTTCACGTTGTAGCCGCGGTAGAAGAGTTCGCCTTCCGCCGGCACCGTGACGCCGTCCACCTCCTTCGTCGCGTTGACCTCGGAGATCTCCGTCAGCCCCGCGAGGACGCCCCGCCCGTTGAGATCGCGCAGGCCCTTTTTGACATCGTACTTGGTGTAGAGGGCGGGATCGATGCGGCTGGAAGTCGCGCACTTCTGCGTGAGTTCTTCCACTTCTCTTTGGATGTATTCCGCGTTCAAAGCCATAGTTTGCCTCCTTTTTTTGCGCACGCCGATGCAAAATGCCCGCCGCCGCAAAGGGTATTTTGGACCATCATAACACATTTTTCGGACGATTGTCAACCCCTGAATGGAAAAGTTGTGTGAAAATTGCGCCCATTTGCAGCGCAGAAAGAGAAAAGCAGCGCCGCCGCGGCTTTGCCGCGGCGGCGCTCATAGCGGATGGGATGATCAGAACAAGGTAAGGTAAGCGATCTCGTCTGCGCTCCAGGAGATCCCCGACAGGAGCAGCTCGAGGAGCACTCCCGCCACAAGGGCGAGGATGACGGAGAGGATATCCGAAAGTTTCAGACGGAAGGAACGGCGATAGGCGAAGTAGAACGCCAGCGCGCACAGCGCCACCAGCACCAGATAGAAGACGGTGTTCCAATCGAACCAGCCCCACCCGACCGACACGATGATGAGTGCGATCACACCGGCCTCTAAGGCGGGCAGCAGCACTTTGTACCCCATGCGGGAGGAGGAGATCTGCCCCACGCTCTCCGACTTGTCCTTATCGGCAAGCAGGAAGAGAGCGAGATAGGCCGCAGCACCTTCGAGGACGCCGAGGATGCTCGTCACCATGAAGTGGAACTCGTTGTCGAAGAACGCGCCCACGGTGATCAGCTTTTCAAAGGCGGCTCCCGTCCACGCGACCGGGCTGTAGGTGAAGAAATAGGTGAAGAAGAGCGACGAATTGACCCACGTCTGTCTGCCCGAAGCGCCCTGCCAATAGAAATCGAAGGCAAAATCGTCATTGAGGACGACCACGAACAGCGGCACGAGGATCGCCCAGCCGAGGATGAAGAAGATGCCGTCGAACATGGAATTGCCGCGCGTGAAGAGGAAGGCGTTGACCCCGAAGAGGCAGGTCCCCAACAGCAGCATCTGCGCGAAACAGCTCAGATAATGGATATACTGAAAGTGAAAGCCGCGGACGGAGGAAGCGAGCTCGTTGCAGCGCATCGCCACAATCGCGACACCCGGCCAATAGGCGATCGTAAAGGGAACAAAGACGAGCAGGAGCCCCGCGAGCGTGCGCACGAGGACGAGCTGCTTTCTTGTGATGGGCAGGGAATACCACAGATCGACGCTGCGCTGCTTCATGCGGTAGGAAAACTGCAGCACGGGCGCCACCGTGCAGAGCACGCACAGAAGGACGGCATAGCACGCGAGGCCGGAATCGTAGCGGAAGGACGCAAAAGCGCCAACGCGAAGCTCCATCGTGGAGGTATAGCTCACCCCGACGATGAGGGCGATCGCCGCAAAGATGACGAGCGGCAGAAGATTGCGCTTGACTTCGCACCAAAGAGCCTTTTTCATGACAAGTACCCCCTGCTCTTGACTTCGCAGAGGAAGAGCTCCTCAAAGTCAACTTTGATCTCTTCCACAAAGATGGGCGAAAGCGCCTTAAGCGCCGAGACGATCTCCTCGCGCTCGCCGCGGACGACGAAGCGCACCACCCGCCCCTCGCTCTCGAAGGCGAGGCACTCGAATGGGAAGCGTTCGCGCGGGACGGGCTCTTCGAACGCCGCCTGGAACTTATGCACCTGAGCGAGCGTTTCCGAAAGGTCGCCCGCGTCGGCGACGGCGCCGCCGTCGAGGAGCGCAAAGCCCGAGCAGATGTCTTCGAGCTCGCGCAGCGAATGGCTGGAGATGACGGCGGTCGTCCCCTCGAGCGAGATGATGCCGCGCTTGAGTTCGAGGCGCGCCAAGGGGTCGAGCCCGTCGAACGCCTCGTCCAGGAGGAGATACTTCGGCCTGCACGCGAGCGCGAGCGCCGCGAATGCCTGCCGCTTCATGCCCTTGGAGAAATTGCGGATGGGCGTGCGGCGTTCGAGCGAAAAGAGCTTTTCGTAACGGGCAAAGAGCTCGTCGTCGAAGGCATAAAAGCTCTTGTAGAGCGCGACGAGCTTTTCCACCGTCGTCCCCGCCGTGTAGTAGGGCTCGTCGGGCAGAAAGAAGAGCTCTTTGCGCTTTTTTGCGTTGCCCGCGATGTTTTCCCCGTCGTATTCGACCGTGCCTTCGTCGGGGCGCAAGACGTCTGCCATCATGCGCAGGAGCGTCGTCTTGCCCGCGCCGTTGATGCCGACGAGCCCGAACACCGAAGCGTCGGGCACCGTCAGGGAGACGCCGCTCAAGACCTCCTTCGTCCCATAACTTTTCCTTAATCCCTTGATCTCGATCATACTTTACCCCGTACGGATGTTATCCGTCGTACACTTCCCCGATGAGGGCGAGCGCTTCCTCGCGCGTGAGCCCGGCATCGCGGAGCATGATGAGGCGCGAGCGCGCCTCCTCCTTGATGGGAGAGCGCTTGTCCGCCGCGCAGGCGAACACCCCCTTCTTGGGGATGGAACGAATGACGTTCTTGTCCTCCAGCTCGTAATATGCCCGTGCAACGGTGTTCGGGTTGACCCCGAGCCGCATCGCAAGGGTACGGACGCTGGGCAGACGTTCGCCGTCCTTGAGGACGCCGAGATCGATGTAGCGCTCGACCGTCTCCATGATCTCCTCGTAAATACTTTTCTTACCAGTCAGATGAATTTCCATGTGCGCACCATAAGAATTGTTTTATCTGTGGTCTCTGTCATGATTGTACACGGACACAGACCGTTTGTCAAGGGATTCGGGAAAAATAGTTTTAAAAAATTTTGGCACCGCTGAGATCGTGCGGTGCCGGGGCCCCGGACCGGTCAGCTGCGGTCGGAGAAATAGTTGTTGAGTGCCGAGACGAGCGCGTACACCGAGGAACGGATGATGTCGCTGTTCTCGCCCGCGCCCCAATAGAGGCGGCCGTCCTTTTCGACGGCGACGTAGGAGAGCGCCTGCGCGAAGGAGCCCGACGCGAGCGCGTGCTGCTCGTAGCCCGTGAGGACGTAATCGATGCCGAAGTACTGCTTGAGGGCGTTTGAAACGGCGTCGAGGCGGCCGTTGCCCGTTGCGGTGACGGTAACGGCGTCCCTGCCGTCCTTCACTTCCACGATGGCGGTGATGCCGTTCTCCTGTTTATAGTGCACCTCGCCGAGATCGAAGCGGCCGCGCGCGCTCAGGAATCGATCGCAGAAGAGCTTGAACAGCTCCTGCGGCTTGAGCTCCTTGTGCTGCTCGTCCGAAACGTGCTTTGCAAGGGCGCTCATCGCCTCGCGCATCTTGGCGGGAAGTTTGATGTCGTAACACTGTTCGAGGACGTACCCCACACCGCCCTTGCCCGACTGCGAGTTGATGCGGATGACGTCCGAATCGTAGATGCGGCCGACGTCATGCGGGTCGATGGGAAGATAGGGAACGTTCCAGATGCCGCCGCCGTGCTCGGCGCGCCAGTGCATCCCCTTGGCGATGGCGTCCTGATGGGAGCCGGAGAATGCCGCAAAGACGAGCTCGCCCGCATAGGGCTGACGGGGAGAGATCTTGAGCGTCGTGAACTGCTCGTAGGCGTCTGCGATCTCGGGCATATCGGAAAAATCCAGGCCGGGATCGACGCCCTGCGAGTACATATTCATGGCGAGGGTGACGACGTCGCAGTTGCCCGTGCGCTCGCCGTTGCCGAAGAGCGTGCCCTCGACGCGGTCGGCGCCCGCAAGGATGCCGAACTCCGCCGTCGCGACGCCCGTGCCGCGGTCGTTGTGGGGATGAAGGGAGAGAACGACGTTCTCGCGGTACTTCATGTGCTTGTGGAGATACTCGATCTGCTGCGCGTAGACGTGCGGCATGGCGTTTTCCACCGTGGAGGGAAGGTTGATGATGGCCTTCCGGTCCGCCGTGGGCTGCCAGACATCGAGGACGGCGTTGACGACCTCGAGCGCGTACTCGGGCTCGGTGCCCGTGAAGCTCTCGGGCGAATACTCGAAGCGGTACTTCTCCCCCGCCTCCTCGGTGAGCTGCTTTAACAGTTTTGCCCCTTCGACGGCGATCTGCTTGATCTCCTCTTTGGACTTTTTGAACACCTGCTCGCGCTGGGCGACGGAGGTCGAATTGTAGACGTGGACGATGACGTTCTTGGCACCCTTGACCGCCTCGAAGGTGCGGCGGATGATGTGCTCGCGCGCCTGCGTCAGCACCTGGATGGTGACGTCATCGGGGATGAGATCCTTTTCGATGAGGGCGCGAAGGAAGGCATACTCCGTCTCGCTCGCGGCGGGGAAGCCCACCTCGATCTCCTTGAAGCCGACTCTGAGGAGCAGTTTGAAAAAGTCGAGCTTGGTCTCCAAAGACATGGGCTCAATGAGGGCCTGGTTGCCGTCGCGAAGATCGACGCTGCACCAGACGGGCGCCTGTTCGATCATGTCCTTTTCCGCCCAATCCATGCAGCGCTCGGGCGGCAGGATGAATTGTTTGCAATACTTGTTGCTCTCCATGAGCTCCCTCCTCACTTACAATATAAAATAAGACCGCGCCTCTTGACCAGGAAGAGACGCGGAACACGCGCGGTACCACTCTTGTTGCGGGCAGACGCCCGCCGCTCACGGGATACGACCGTATCCCCTCCCGGTAACGGAGGGATCCGTTCTGCCTTACTCTGCTTCGGGCAGACCGCTCGGCGGCGAGTTCACCCCTCCCCTCTGCCGCCTCGCACCGTCCGGCGGCTCTCTGAAAGCAGGAAAAAGGGGGTACTGCTCCGCGTCTTTGCGTTATATTTGTTCTATCATATCATGAAGATACGAAAAAAGCAAGCATTTTTCGGGATTTTTTGTAAAAGATACCCTCTCCGGAAGGGAGAGCGTCATCATTTTGCCGCGCACGCCGCGCAGACGCCCGAAACTTCCAGCTCGCACTCCTCCCAGGAAAAGCCCTCGGGAAGGGAGCGGGGCGCGGGGATGCCCTCGATATCCCACACCCGCCCGCAGATGCGGCAGCGCGCATGGGCATGGGGAGAGGTGTTGAAGTCGTAGTGCGCTTCGTCGCCCAGAAGGCGCAGACGACGGATCCTGCCGCTCTCGGTAAAGCCCGAAAGGACGCGAAAGACCGTCCCGCGGCTGACCGCAGGCTCCTTCCCCTGCAAATACGCATACACCTCCGTTGCCGAAGGGTGATTGAGCGCGCAGAGTGCCTCGTAAACGGCCTGTTTTTGTGCCGTGCGGCGCTGTGGCGTCATCCTCTCCTCCCTGCCGTGCGCCCCCGCAGCGTGCGGGAGCCGCCCGTTCAGTTCTCTTCGTCGGGTTCGAGCAGCGCCGCTTCGTCGGCGTCCTCGAAATCTTCGTACTGGTTGCAGAACTCGGCAAACACCTCGTCGAGCAGCGCATCGTCGTCGATGGTCTCGAGACGTTCGTCGTCCTCGTCGCCTACCAGGCGGAACACGGCGACTTCCTCGCCCTCGTCCTCGTCCGCTTCCTCCACATTGAGGATGGGCGTGAAGAAGCAGTACCACTCGCCCTTGTATTCGATGGTGCCGACGTGCTCGTAACGGAGCGTGTTGCCGTCCTCGTCAATGAGTTCGACGATGTTCTCGTCGTTCTCGTAATCGTTGCGCTCTTCCTTCAGACTCATCGTTTTGTTCTCCTTTTTGCTCTTTGCAAGATACCCTTCGAGGATGTACGCCGCGGCAAGGGAATCGATGTGCTTGGATCCCTTGTCCTTCCTGGAACTGATGCCCGAAAAGACGAGATCGCGGCGCGCCTCGCGCGTCGTATAGCGCTCGTCCTCTTCATAGACGGGAATGGAGAGCACGTCGCGGAGGGCGGCGATGAAGCGCGCCGTCTTGCGCGTCTGGATGCTCTCGGTGCCGTCGGCGTTGAGGGGCAGTCCGCAGACGACTGCCCCGGCGTTCTCGCGCTCGGCGAGCTCCTTCATGGCGGCGACGTCGCGCATCAAGTCCCCCGTGCGGAAGTAGGTATCCCCCGGCACGGCGTACTCGCCGAACGGGTCGCTGTAGGCGACGCCGATGCGCTTATCTCCGATATCCAATGCGACGATCCTCTGGGTCATGCCTTGATTGTAACACATTTCCCGCGCAAAGGCAAGTCTTTTTGGAAGAATGAGGGCGCCCCGCCTTGCATTGCCCCGCCCGTCCGGCGCCGGCACGCAAAAGGAGCGGGGCCGACTGCCCCGCTCCTCCCTTTCAATCGCGCTCTCGTTTGCGATCCGATCTCTCCATCGCATCGAGGCGCGCATCGACGGCCTCGTTGACCTTGTCGATGAACTCTTCCTGGCTGCGCTTGACGAGCGAACGCATCTTGCAGCTGTTTGCAACGGCAAGCGCGCCGCCGAGCGCCCCCAGCGCCAGACCGAGACAGAACATCTTTTCCATCCTTTCTCCTTTGCAGAGCCTTGCTCCGCCTCTGTTAGCTTGTGAAAGGACGCGCTCCTTATTCGCCGCGCTCCCTGCGCAATTTTTCCAATTCGGCGCGCAGGGCCTCATTCTCGCGGCGGAGCCCTTCGGCGATGCGGGAATAGAGGGCGTCGATCTCCCGCTCCAGACGGCGCTGCAGAAATTCGCTGCCCAGGGGCATCCCCGCCTCGCGCGCGGCCTTTTCCAGCCGCTCGGGCTGCTTTTTGAGGAGATTCCGGTACTTGTTCTGCATCCGGAGCATCTTCTTTTCGTCGCCCTCGGCGGCGTTCATGATGGCGCGGCGCACGGAATACCCCTTGGCTCGTTCCCGGAAGATGCGGCGAAGCATCTCGTCCGTCTCCTCCTCGGTGAAGGGCTTCACGACGCCCGCGCTGAGGCCCTTGCCCTCGAGCATCCGCTTCACGCGCGCGTCGTCCTGCTTTTTGAGGAGCGCATAGTAATAATTGCGCACGCTGCCCTTGGCGCGGCTGTGCGCCTTTCCGTACGTCTCGAAGAGATAGGAGAGCGTCTTGCCCGCATTCCTGCCCGAACAGATGTACTCGATGAGCCCCGTCGCTTCCTCTTCCGTATAACCGTTGATCTTGTTCATGGTCTGCCTCCGTGCGGGCACCCGCCCGCTTTCCCCTCTGTTCTTGACATAATTTTGTGCGTTTATACATCTAATAACGGTATGCAGGTGTTTTTTTTGGCAGAGCGGCCGTGCATCCTCACGCTGGGCGGGGCAACACTCGGCGTTGTGGACACGTTCGAGCGCTCCGTCGAGCTCGATCCCGCCGACCGCACGCTCTGCACGCTCTCCCCGCTCGGGGAATATCTCCCCTTCAGCTTTTGCATCGACGAGGACTTTCTCCTCGCCCCGCCGCCCGGCATCACCCTCTATCACCTCAACGGAAAACGCAGCGCCGCCCTGTTTGCAGGCGGCTTCGCACGCACCGATCAGAGCCTCAAAGTGCTCCGCCAGGAGCGGCTCGGCGGCGCACGGCTCACCCTGCTCCGGCAGGGGAAGCTGCTGCTCGACCTCGAGACAGAGGAGGGCTTCCGCCTCATCGAGCTGCCCGATGCACTGGAGGAGAGCACCTTTCTCATTCAGGACAGCGGCTTCCTGCTGCGCGCGCCGAACGCCTTTGCGCTCCTAACGCGGCAGGGGGAGATCGTGGTACAGGCGGAGGGGCGCATCGTGGAGACGGGGGATATCCTGCGCGCCGAGGTCCCCTTTCACGACAGCCGCGGCCACACCGCCCTGTGCGAATGGAAGAACGGCGAGCTCGTCTCCTGCACGCTCCGCACGGCGCGCGATCCCGTGCCCGCCACCTTTGCCCTCGCCTTCTTCGAGAGCGTGCTCCTGGGGCTGGACGCTTCCCCCTTCCTCTCCCCCGGGCTGGAGACGGACGCCCTCCGCGAATACCTCGGCGACTTCCGCTCCGTCGTGCTGACGGAGGAGGAAAGCCGCGTGGGGCTCGTCTATCCCCGCCGCGAACGCGTGTTCGACGTGCGCTATTTTTCCGTCGAGACGGACGGCGGGCGCGTGTGCAACATCATCCCCGCAGGATAGATCCCCCCGGATACAAAAACAGCCCCGCTGCTAAGCAGCGGGGCGCGTTCGTTTGCGAACGATCAATACTTATTGACTTCGACCGACTTGACGATGATGGGCTCGGTGGGGACATCGTACGTTGCCTTGATGTTCTCGCCCGAGAAGGTCGTCGTCCCAGTCACGGCGTCATAGGGGTCGTACTCGTTGACGAAGCAGACGGTGGATTCCGTGAAGTCATCGGGGCTGTCGAGCGTATCGATGTACTCCTGGATGGCGTCGAGCAGTTCCTCCATCTGCGTGTAGTCGCTCACCTTGCCGAACACGGTGTACTTGGCATCGAGGTCGGTACGGGTGCCGGAACCCGTGAAGGTGTAGAACATGGACGTCGCGCAGTTGTACTTGTAGTAGTCGCCTTCCTGATACTCGTCGCCCTCGTTCTCGCTGCCGCCGTCGGCGCGGATGGTGCCCACGCGCACGGAGCTGTTGCCCTTTTCGGTATAGAACATGGCAAGTGCGCCCTGCTGATGGGTGAGCGTCTTGGTGTTACCCTCGACGCCGTTGTTCTCGAACTCGCCGCGCACCGTATAGAGGGGCTGGCCGCGCTGGCCGTTCTCGCCAAGCGTATAGACGGTCTGCGTGAGGTTGAGGCCCTTGACTTCCTCGTAGTAGTTCTTTTCGGTGATGGTGCCGGTCGCCTCGTTGTAGACATAGCCGCCGCCATAGAGGAAGGCGGAATCGACATAGTGATGGATGCAGGTGCCGTCGTAATAGCCGGCGTCTGCGAGCTCGATGAAGTGCTGCACCGTCTGAGGCGCGCCCTTGCGGGAGAGCTTGTACTCGACTTCGTAGTCCTCGCCGAGGAAGGTATAGGTGATCGTGACCTGGGGCTCGGCCGAGTCGCAGGCGGTAAACATCGCGAACGCCGCCACAGAGAGCGCCGCCGCAGAAGCGATCGAAAGAATGCGGTGAAGTTTTTTCACGGTTAAGACCTCCGGAACACGGCGCAGGGAACCCCGCTCCGTGCGGTATTATCCATATTTTACCCGTATTTGGTGCGTTCGTCAAGTGCTTTTGGGCGGGAAAGCATGAAAATTGCGTGTAGAGCGCCTTTTGCGGAAGAGCGCCCGCAGCGGGCCGACAAATACTCCCGCCCCGCAGTCAAAATTGCCCCCGCCCCGCAGTCAAAATTGCCACTAAAAATTTTTCATAAAGGGGTTGACACCCCCCCCCCGAAAAGTGGTATAATATAGACAGACAAATCGAACAGGGGGTATCGTATGAAGAAAAAGATATGTTGTTTGTTGCTCGGAGGGCTTGTGCTCTCCTCCTGCGGGCTGATGGCGGCCTGCGAAAAGTCAGACCACGTCATCGACGGGATCGAGTACACCCGGATCCCGGAGGGGATCATGGCGATGATCGACGATCCCGCCATCACGCAGGCCTCTCCGCTGGCGGAATTTGACGGCGAACCCGTCGTCAAGGTCGATTTTTGGGACGGCACCGACCTGGAAGAACTGCATCTCCCCTCCTCGGTCAGAGAGCTTTCGATCAAAAACTGCCCCTCTCTCCGTCTTCTCGAGCTCAACGACGGTCTTTTGAAGCTCTCCTCCCTGAGCGGCCTTCCCGCACTCACCGAGCTCACCATCCCGGCAAGCGTCCGCAAGGTCGGCACGTTCTATAACAACGAAAACGGCACCGGCGGCCTCACCGTGTATTACGAGGGCTCGGTGGAGCAGATGATGAACATGGAATTTTCCGTGGTGGGAGGCTTTGGCTCCTGCAAGGCGCTGTATGTGGACGGCGAGCTGTTTACCGATCCCGTCGTGCCGGACGGAGTCAGCGCCATCCCCGCCTTTATCTTCACCAACATGATGCAGCTCAAGTCGATCACCCTACCCTCCTCGGTAACGAACATCGGCGAAGAGGCCTTCTCGGGCTGCCGCGCCCTCAGCGATATCTACTATCAGAGCACGACGTTGAATTGGGATATGATCGGCAAGGGCCATGCGTGGAATTCCAACAACCTTCCGGGCGAGGAACGCGGCCTGCTCTCCTTCACCGTGCACTGCACCGACGGAGACATCGAGTACGGCCCCGTCCTTCCGCAGGAATGACCGCATCAAACCGCGGCGCCGCCCGACGGGCGGCGCCGCCTGCATCCTTTCAGGCAGCAAAAAACCGCCTCCCGACGGGGAGACGGCTTTTCTTTTGACTTGGTTACTGAAGCTCTGCGGTAGCGCCTGCTTCCTTGAGCTTTGCAACAGCGGCCTCGGCATCTGCCTTGGGAACTGCTTCCTTGAGCACGCCCATAGCCTCGACTGCCTTCTTTGCCTCTGCAAGGCCAAGACCCGTGAACTCGCGGACGACCTTGATGACGCCGATCTTGTTGGCGCCGATGTCCTTGAGGACGATGTTGAACTCGGTCTTTTCCTCTTCAGCGGGAGCTGCCTCGGCAGCAACTGCGCCTGCAACCGCCACGGGAGCTGCAGCGCTCACGCCGAACTCCTCTTCGAGTGCCTTGACGAGGTCGTTGAGCTCGACCACGCTCATTGCTTTTACTTCTTCGATCAGCTTCTGAACATCCATTTTGAATACCCTCCGGTTTTTTTAAGAAAATTATTCCTTGTTTTTCGCGATCGCGCCCAGCACATAGGCGAGATTTGCGATGGGAGCCTGCAGGCACCCGAGCATCTTGGCGATGAGCACCTCTCTCGAGGGGATGGAAGCCAGCTTCTTGATGCCCGCCACATCCACATAGGCGCCGTTGACATAGGCGCTCTTGGGAACGACTTTGCTTTCAAGAGCAGGCACATCCTTGACTGCCTTGGCAAGGACGGAGCAACCGCTCGTCTCGTCCGGGCAGAACACGAATGCCGTCGCGCCGTTGAGGTCGTTGTCGAAATCGTTCACGCCCAGCTCGTCGAACGCCTTTCTCACGAGGGTGTTCTTGTACACCTTATACTCGCTCGAAGCGTTGCGGAACCGGTTGCGAAGATCGGTGACTTCCGACACGGTGAGCCTGTCGTACTGAACGAGGACGACGGACTTGCTCGCACGGATCTTTTCCTTGATCTCTTCGACGACCGCTTTTTTCGCTTCAAAATTTGCCGACATGTTTACCTCCTTGGGACGCTTGCGCGCCCGTTCTCCGCTTCCCCCGCCCGTGCAAAAGCGGGAAAAGCCACAAAAAAGCGCTCCGTACCGCAGGGGACGAAGCGCATGGAAAGCCATTGCTCATTCGTTACCTCGACGGGATATTGAGCCAACCATGGGGCACCCGTTGTCTGCGGTATCGATCTTACTTTGCTATGATAGCACATCCGCGCGCCCTCGTCAAGCGATTTTGCGCGGTTTTGCCTCATTTAGCCCTTGTTGTAGGCCACTTTGACGCCGGGGCCCATCGTCGAGGACACCGAAACGCTCTTGATATACTGGCCCTTCGCGGCAGCGGGCTTGGCACGGACGATCGCGTCCATCAGCGCCGTGAAGTTCTCGAGGATCTTCTCGTTCCCGAAGCTCTTCTTGCCGATGGGGCAGTGGATGATCGCCGTCTTATCGAGACGGTACTCGACTTTACCGGCCTTCACTTCCTGCACGGCGCGGGCGACGTCCATCGTCACCGTACCGCTCTTGGGGTTGGGCATGAGGCCCTTGGGGCCGAGGATACGGCCGATGCGGCCGACCACACCCATCATGTCGGGCGTCGTGATCATGACGTCGAAATCGAACCAGTTCTCCGTCTGGATCTTCTGGATCATCTCCTCTGCGCCGACAAAGTCTGCGCCTGCAGCCTTTGCCTGGTCTGCACGCTCGCCCTTTGCGACGACGAGCACTTTCTTGGTCTTACCCGTACCGTTGGGGAGCACGAGCACGCCGCGGACCTGCTGGTCTGCCTGACGGGGATCGATACCCAGTCTCACATGGAGCTCGATGGTCTCATCGAACTTTGCCTTTGCGTTTCCGAGCACGATATTCACGGCCTCGGCCGCCTCGTAGGGGCGGGTCTTGTCGTATGCCTTCAGGCTCTCGGCGTATTTTTTACCGTATTTCATCATTACCTCCTTGTGGTCCAGCGAAGGCTTTGCCTTCTCCCACATTCTCCTTTATTCAGTCCTCAACCGTAACACCCATGCTGCGTGCCGTACCTGCGATCATGCTCATCGCGCTCTCGAGCGACGTGCAGTTCAGATCGGGCAGCTTGGTCTTTGCGATCTCTTCTACCTGCGCCTTGGTGAGCTTACCGACCTTCACCTTGTTGGGCGTAGCCGAAGCAGTCTCGAGCCCCAGCGCCTTCTTGATGAGGACGGGAGCGGGAGGCGTCTTGAGGACGAACGTGAACGAACGGTCCTGGTAGATGGTCATGACGACGGGGATGATGAGCCCCTCCTGACCGGCGGTCTTTGCGTTAAATTCCTTGGTGAAACCGGGGATGTTGATCCCGTGCGGGCCGAGCGTCGAACCGACAGGGGGACCGGGAGTCGCCTTTCCTGCAGGGAGCTGAAGTTTGACTACCGCAGTGATCTTTTTAGCCATATTGTTCCTCCGTATTCGTGGTACTTGCAAGGCGGCTGAAACTTAGATTTGCCGTCTCTCCCACGTTATCGAAAAGCCGCTTGGGCTTTCTCGCCTAATGATGCGGGCAGAACTCAGTCTGCCTCGTGCGCTTCGCCTGCCGCGTGCGCCTCTTCCGGCATCTTGCGCATCTGGATGTACTCGACCTCCACTTCCTGCTCTCTGCCGAACATGAGGATGTTCACTTTGGCGTGCTGCTGTTCGTTGTTGAGTTCGACGATCGTGCCCTCAAATCCTTCCAAAGGCCCGTTGTCGATGGCGACGTGATCGCCCACCTTGAAGTCGGCGTCGGAGACGTACTCCTCAAGGCGCATACGGCGGATCTCATCCTCGCGCATGGGGATGGGGCGGCCCTGCGGACCGCAGAACCCCGTGACACCGCGCGTGTTGGTGACGAGATACCAAAGCTGATTGGAATAGACCATTTTGATAAAGACATAGCAGGGCAGGAGCTTGCGCTCAACGACCTTCTTCTTGCCGTTCGCCTTTTCTTCGATGGTCTGTTCGGTGGGGATCTTGACGTCGACGATGCTGTCGCTTAAATTGTTGTTCTCGATCAGCCGAAGAAGGCTGTCCTTTACCATCGATTCATAGCCCGAGTAGGTATGAAGGATATACCACTTAGGCTCGCTGTCCGTTGTTGCCATGGATCATTCCCCCAGACCGGTCAGAAGCTGCAAGAGTGCAGAGAAACCGTAGTTGATCGCCGTGACGACGATAAGGAAGATGAGCACGATGACGATGACGACGCCCGTTGCCTTGAGGGCCTGCGGAAGGGTGGGCCAGGTGACGCGCTTGAGCTCGGAGAAGGTCTCCTTGATCTTGCGGCCGGCGCGAACGAAGATGTTCGGCTTCTTTTCGCCCTTTTTTGCGGGCTTTTTGGGCTGGTCCTGCTTCTTTACGTCCTGCTTTTTGACGTCGTTCTTTTCGATGCTCTCGTTGGACTTTTGCATTCTCATTTACTCCAATGCGCAGAAAGAGCGCGAGACCTTACTTGGATTCCTTATGGACGGTGTGCTTCTTGCAGACGGGGCAGTACTTTTTGAGCTCAAGACGATCGGGATCGTTGCGCTTATTCTTGAAGCTGTCGTAATTTCTGTTCTTGCATTCCGTACATTCAAACGTGATCTTCATTCTCGTCGATTTGGTAGCCATGCGAAATAAACTCCATACAAAAAAATTACCCCCTCTCGGGTGTACAACGGAAGTTTATCACACTTTGAGGGGCTTGTCAACCGATTTTGAAAGGAAGTTAGCAGTTTTTGAGAAATTTGCGGGAGGAGTTTTCTATATGACAGCCTCCCCTGCGCAAGGGGTGAGCCGCGCGTTATGCGCACGCCACGGTGTGGCGTGCGCGCACGGCGAACTGCGGTTTTTGCCATTGTGGGCAAAAACCGCGACCGAGGCGGCGTCTCCCTTGCGCCGCCGAGACGGTGGATTGCCGAAGGCAAGACGGAGGGGTTGTTGCGTCCGTACAACGCCTGCCTTTACAACCCTCCCGCCTCACTCCGTTCGGCACCGTCTCGCGCGGTAGTGCCCGCGCTCGGTCAGGAAACGGCGCGTACAATGCGCCGTTTCCAAGCTCGCAAATGGTCAACGCCACACTGTGGCGTTGACAAGAAAGCATTTGCTCGCCCCTTATACAGGGAGGGCTTAAATTTAGAAATTTGCCTCAACTCGTAAAAAAGAGAGCCCCCGCGCGAGCGGGAGCCCCCTTTTGTTCACAACTTATGAAGTTGTAATGCGAAGTTACTTCGTAAACGTACCTACCCATGCAGCAATGTTATCGAGCCAATAAGGATTACCCGTAATGCTTGCGGTAAGAGCGGAAGTCGTGTACCCGGAAATCGTATCAATCGTGGTGTAAACATCACCGTCCGTATTCGTCAAAGTTTGATAGATCATTAACGTCGATCCGTCTCTGACAACGTAAACAGTATATTCACCGCCATAATTGGTTTCTGCGGCGCCCTGCACAGGGAAGTCAGAAGCCTCAGCCGCTTCACCGTTGATATAGCGTTCCGAAGTGACCTCAAAAGCTGCTAATGCGTCACCGGGATTTGTCCAAGCATTGCACTGCAGGAAGTTAAGATCCAGAGCAACATTTTCGCTATCGATGAACTCAATGACAGCATCCTGCGCCCATGTTACATCTCTCACGTTATCCCAAGTGTACATGATCGCAAAATCGCCCTCGACAACGAACGTAGACGTTCCGCCCGTCCACCAATCACCAGAGGTGTCGTTGTTCGTGATATTAATCGTTTCAACGTTAATGGTATAACCATCACCGACTGCAACATCCGTCGTCTGCGAAACAGTACCGATGTTGACCGTGATATCGGCAAGCCAATAAACGTTACCGCCGATCTCGGAAACAAGATTAGCCTTCGTGAAGTTGGTAACGGTGAGAACGGATGTCCAAACATCACCGTTGGAAGCCGTAACGGTTTCGGTCACAGTAAGGTTCGTGCCAAGTCTCACAGCCGTAACTTCAAACTTACCATCGAGCCAGTAAGGAGCGGCTTCCGCCGTAGCGTCTGCAAACGACGAAGCTTCGCCGTTCTTATAAACGTTGTAGGTAACCACGGAATCTGCAGCCCAAAGAGCACTGTTATCGACAGAATCGATCGCAGACCAGCCTTCATTGGTCGCAGGCTCAAGGAAACGCTTGAACAAGCCGTTAGGCGTCGTACCCTCTTCATAATCAGCCTGCGTGAGGACGATCGCACCGTCCGCCACATAATTCTGATCGGTATTGGTCCAGGTGTACTTAACGGCGAAATCACCGGAAAGTTCTTTTGCACCAACTCTGGTCGACCACCAGCCGTTCGGATCGGTCGCGGTATTGCGAATGCTTTCCGAAACATTAGGCGTCAGGAGAACGACTTCATAGAAGGAGTTCTCATCGATCTCAAAGATCTCGCTCGACGCGCCGCAGACAGAGCAGGTAGCCTTGTTGTCTACATACTCGCCAAATTCATGTGCGCCGCTTGCAGGAGTGATGACAGCACCATACTTGAAGCCCGTCGTCTCATCGACATAAGCCTCGATACCATCGGTCACGCAGCTCCAAACCTGCGTCTCGGTACGCTCACCTGCAGGAGTGACCTCTGCGGAAGTGATCTCGTCGCCCGTCACGGTGAACACCGTGTAGGTATCCTGACCGTTTTCGGTATCTTCGTTTGCGGTGAAGTAATAGGTCTGAGCGACATCTTCCGTTCTGAGACCGAGCGTCGTAACGGAGAGCTCGAGCATAAGGAGCGCGCCGTAGTCGTAATCGCTTGCATCGCCGACATTGCCGAGAGCAACAAGCTTGCCCTTCGTACCGAGGTCAGACGTAATGTCATTCGACGCAACTGCAGAAACAACGCTCGTTGCAGTCGTTGCATCGTAAGCCGACGAAACAGAAAGGTCATAGGACAGACCGAGCTCATTCTGAATATTCAACGTGACGTTGAAAACAAGGTCTGCATACTCGAGCTTGCCTTCGACTTCCTCTGCGGAGAACGCCTTCATGACGAACATCTTGTCGCGTGCGACATAGACGTACACGTCGTCGGAGACCTTCGCAACGTTGCCGCCCTGCTCGGGTGCATCGCTGAATACCATGTTGTAGTGGAGCGTGACTTCTGCAAGCGTCTCGCCATCGGCATTACGGATGCCCACAAGACGATTTGCGTTCGTTGCGGAAAGGTTTGCAAGGTTGGGCTTCGCGATCTCGTAAACGACCGTCAGGCCCTCTTCGCCTTCCTCGACGGAGTTGATATAGAGCTGGTTTGCAAGTGCGGTGTACTTGCCGTCTGCCGTGATGGCTGCCTTGACATCGGCCACGGTGCTGCGCATACCGCCCGTGACGAGCGTGTAGTCGTCTGCGCCGGCAGGGATGCCCGTGTAGACCACGGTATAGGTGCCGCCTGCATCGAGCGTGAAGTCAGAACCTGCGACATAGACGCTGACTTCGGGAGCCTTCTCGACGTCGGAAACGTCGATCGAAACGGTCTGGACCGTTGCATCGCCCTTCTTGAGGGTGAGGGTGACGGTCGTCGTGCTGTCCGTAACGGGAAGGACAACGGAGATGACGCCGTTTGCAAGCGAAGCATAGCCTTCGGAGATCTCGACTGCGTCGAAGTCTGCGGAAAGGTTGCCGAGCTTGAGGGAAACGAAGTTGGATGCCTCGGTGTCGAGCGCGGCCTTCTGGTCTGCCGTGAGGACGGCTGCCTTGCCTGCGCCGACGACATCGATGCCGTCGCCTGCTGCGTTGACTGCATAGTCGAACGTAGCGTCGGGAGCGTCGAACGTGTAGCCGTTCGCAACGACTGCGGCGCCCGCAGCGGTCGTGAACTCGGAGGGAACGACCGTGATGAGGTCCTCACCGTCGATCGTGTTGTCGCTCGTGAAGAAGTAGGTCTTGCCTGCGAACTCGAGGTTGAAGGCGTACATCTCTGCCGTCAGAGGCTCGCTCGCAAGGTTGACTCTCGTCTGCGTCGTGGTGCCGTCCTCGTTGGCGACATCGACGTACGCATACGCATTGTAGGAGTTGAGGACGGGATCGCCCGCGCTCATCTCTGCCGTAGCCTGGATGCCCGTCGTATCGAACATCTTGCCTTCAGCCTGCTCGGTCGCCGTGGGAAGCTCTGCCGTGAAGTCCGTGACATAGCGGTTCTGCACGCTCTCGATCGCGGTGACCTGATAGGTGACCTTCTCACCGTAAGCGACGATCTCGTACGATGCGTCGGGGACCGCGAAGGTATAGGTGAGGGTCATCGTGGAGTTGTCGGCCTTGGTGAGGGTGTGACGGATGGTCATGATGCCGTCCATGCCGTAGTTGTAGAAGATGACGTCGGTACCGCCGACGAGATCGGCAGCCGTCCACGTCGAACCGCTCGAATAGACGACCCACTCGCCGGATTCTGCCGTCGCCGTACCGATGCCGGCAACTGCTGCGTCCTTCGTGCCGCCGTCGGGCGTCGTGAAGCCCGCGACCGTACCGATGACGTAGTTGTCCTCACGGGGAAGGATACCGACCGCACCGTTGCGGACGCCCATCAGAGGAGTGTTCCAGGTAGCGCCCGTATCGACCTCGAGGATCTTGAGGGTGAGCTCCATCGACTGACCTGCGACGAGCACGCCGTAGCTGACGTGGTTCTCGCCTGCGCGGGGAGCCGTTGCGGGAGAGTTCTCCGACTTCTCGGTCAGCGTGGCCTGATTGCCCCAGGCAACCGTCGTGACGGTATCGGTAAGTCCCGAAAGCGACGTGCGGGATGCGCCGCAGTCGCACGAGAACGTGCCGTCGCCGTTATCCTGCCAGTTGTGCTCGACCGTGACGAGGTACGTCATCGTAACGGGCTGAGCGCCTTCCGCGGGTTCCTGCTCGGGCGTGATGACGATGCTGTATTCATCCGCCTGATTGGGATTATAGGCCGAAGAGTCGACCTCGTATTGGTCCGCCTCGAGGACGACGGGCTCGTCCGACCCACGGTAGTACACCGTAACCGTGAGATCGCCGGTCGAGAACGCTTCGCCTTCGACGAACGACGTTTTCTGTCCTTCGAGCTGGATCTCGGTCACTTCTTTCCCGCCGCCGCAGGCAACGAGGAAGAGCGAGAAGGTCAGCGCAAAGAGCAGACTCAAAGCTATTTTCAGCTTCTTCATGTTGTTCTTGTCCCCCTATAAGAGATTTTTTTCCACTTGTTTTGCGTGGTTATCATAATTTTACAACAAAATGACAGTTATGTCAATACCTTTTGGAAAAAAGTTATCGCCTCTTTGATAATTTCTGCGGCAGGGAGAAATTCATACATCCGAAAGGTCGGCGCTCTCTTGAAAATGCAAAAAAAATGCGGCATTCCGCAGGGGAACGCCGCACGTTTGGGGGATCGTCTTTGGTGAGATCTTTGGTAAACGCTCTCTTTCGCGCCTTATTTTTCCTCGTAGGTGAGATCGAGGTGATCGGCGGGATCGACACTCTCCCCGTCGAGCGCAAGCTCGAAGTGAAGATGCGCGCCGCCGTGTGCCTCCGTGCCGTAGGGAGAGGCGACCTTGCCGAGCACGCCGCCCTGCTCCACCTTGTCGCCCGCCTTGAGGCCGTCTTGGGGCTCCACAAAGCGGTAACAGCTCACGAGCCCGTCGCCGTGATCGACGGTGATGAGGTTTCCGAGCTCTTCGGAGAGGCTGACGTCCGTCACGGTGCCGTCCGCGATACAGACGACCTCCGTCCCCTCCGCCGCCGCAAAGTCAACGGCCTTGTGGCGGTAGATCTTGTTGAGCGTCTCGTTGAAGTACACTTCGCCGTACTCCGAGGGCGTACCCTCGAGGGGAAGCACGAAGCGCACTTCCTCGCCGCCCGTGGGCTTGTCGGGCTCGTCGGGTTCATCGGTATCGCCGCCCGGCTGTTCGGTGACGGGGGGTTCGTTCAGCACGTCCTCCCCTCTCGTCGTGAAATACACCGTGAGCGCGATCGCCGCGGCGAGGAGCAGCACGCCCGCCCCCGCAAGCAGGGAATAGATGAGTTTCTTCTTTTGGATCGACGTCTCTTTTTCGTTCATAATGTCCTCCGGTTTGCGCTGATGATTGCCCCTTTTCGGGGAAGTTATACCTCACTTTGCAAAAATTCTGCCCAGAAATTTAAAAGCCGCCGAAGATGAGGGGTGTCCCCGCCGCCGTCTGCCCGCCGCCCGCGGCGATGTGCAGGTTGACGTGCTCCCCGTTCAGCAGGATGCCCTCGCCGAGCAGAGGGGAACGGCAGTAATAGCTGACCGTCTCCCCCGTCCGCTCCGTAAAGAGAACGCGGGCGCCGTAGGCAAAAAGCAGCTTCTCGGCGCAGTCGCCCGCATAGAGGACGCTCTCGCCCCGCACCCCGGACGGGAGAAGCAGCGGGAGCGCATCCCCCTCGAACGTGAGCATCCGGGCGGAGGAGGTTTCGCCGAAATACAGGGTATAGCGCTCTCCGCCCCGGAAGGCGGGCGCGTGCCAAAGGAAGAGGAGCACCCCCACCGCTGCCGCCGCCCCCGCGAGGACGAAGAGAAGCCTCACGGCCCGTGCGATCCGCCCCCAAAGGCCGCCCTTCCCGATGTTTCTGTGCCGAGACCGCATAAAAAACCTCCCCGAACTTCTTCGGGGAGATGTTTGACAAGTTTGATGAGGAATATACGCTGCGGGAAGAAACTCCTTCCGTCAGCCCTGCGGGCCGCCACCGTCTCGCGCGGTAGTACCCGCGCGAGAAACCGTCACCTTATCTTTTGCCCTCCCTGTGCAAGGGAGGGTGCCGAACGAAGTGAGGCGGGAGGGTTGTAAAGGCAGGCGTCGTACGGACGCAACAACCCCTCCGTCAGGCTTGTACCTCGCCTGCCGCCTCCCCTTACACAGGGGAGGCTAAAGTAAGGCTTTGCGACGTTGATGGAGCGAGCGCCGTTACCAGCCCAACGTCTCGCCGCCGAGAAGGTGCAAATGCAGGTGCATCACCGTCTGCCCGGCGTTCTCGCCCTGATTGATGACGACGCGGTAGCCCTCCTCGAGCCCCCACTCCTTGTAGTGTTCGCCCACCGTCCGGAGCATACTCCCGATGAGCGCCGCGCGCTTCTCGTCCGCTTCGGAGAGAAAGGCGAAGTGCTCCTTCGGCACGCACAGAAGATGTACTTTGGCCTTGGGCTCGATGTCCTTGAAGACGAGCATCTTGTCGTCCTCGTACACTTTGGCGGAGGGGATCTCCCCCGCAACGATCTTGCAGAAAATGCAGTTATCCATAATCGATTGACCTCCGTTCGGATTTTATTCGGAAATTTAAGATAAATCAATGAAAAGCAGAAACGAGCAAGTAACTGAGGGAAGTTGCCTTGTATTTTGCCCTCCCTGTGTAAGGGAGGGTGCCGAACAAAGAGAGGCGGGAGGGTTGTAAAGGCGCCATGCGGGCTCCGCAACCCCTCCGTCTTGCCTTCGGCAAGCCACCTCCCCTTGCACAGGGGAGGCTATAAGGTGGACAGCTCCTTTCGTCATGCCTTGCTCCGATGTGCCGCAGCACGACAACGTATTGCGACGTTTATGCTTTTCACGCAAGGGGATGAAGAAGCTGAGCTTTCAACCCGTCTTTTTCGCGCTCCAAAAGTTTCACCCGCCACAGGCTGCCCTCTTCCGCGCCCTCGGCGTAGACGCGCAGATAGTTGGGCGTATAGCCGCCGTCCGATTCAAACAGCACGTCGCTCTCCCGCTCCACGAAGCGGGCAAGATACGCCTCCTCTGCCTCCCGGGCGGCCGCCATGAGCCGCTGCACGCGCTCGTGCTTGAGCGCGGCGGGAAGATCGGGCTTTTTGAAGGCAGCCGTCCCCTCCCGCGGGGAGAAGGGAAAGACGTGCACGCGCGAAAAGCCGGCCTCCTTCACGATGGAGAGGGAATCTTCAAAGTCCGCCTCGCTCTCGCCGGGAAAGCCGACGATGATGTCCGTCGTGATGGCGGCGTCGGGGAAGGCCTTGTAGATCTGACGGCAGGCGGCAAGGTATTCGGCGCGGGTGTAGCGGCGGTTCATCGAACGGAGCACTGCGTCCGACCCGCTCTGCAGCGAGAGATGGAAGTGGGGCATGAAGCTGCCCTCTTTCATGGCAGAAAGCAGTTCGTCCGTGACGGCGCTCTCCTCTACCGAACCCAGACGGATGCGGGCAGGCACGTCCTTTAAAAGGTGCAGAAGCCCCGCAAGATCGCAGTCGCCGTCGTGATAGTCGGAAATATCCACGCCCGTGAGGACAAGTTCTTTTGCGGGAGAGGCGAACGCCTCCGTTACGATCGCCTCCTTCTTCCGCGAGCGCGAACGGCCGCGAAGGTACGGGATGAGGCAGTAGGAACAAAAGCGGTTGCAGCCGTCCTGGATGCGGAGATAGGCGCGCGTCCGCGTCTTTTGCGGGGCGGGGAGCTCGGAAAAGCCGACTTCGGGCTCGACGAAGATGCCCTCCTTCCCTTCGCGGAGAAGGTCCAAGAGCCTTCCCTTGCCCTGCGCGCCCGTGACAAGAAGGACGCCCTCACGCCCCCAAAAATCTTCGGCATGGTGCTCCGCGGCACAGCCGCAGACGATGACGGGGGCATCCGGGTTATATTTGCGCATCCGGGCGACCGCCTGACGGCTCTTCTTTTCCGCCTCCCGCGTCACCGCGCAGGTGTTGAGAAGATACAGATCGGCAGGCCCGAGCTCCTCCGTCGTCTCGTAGCCGAGCGCCTTGAGGCCGCTCATGAGGGAAGCGCTCTCCACCTCGTTGAGCTTGCAGCCGAGGGTGAACACGCACGCCCTCATCGCCATTCCCCCAGCGCGTGCATCGCAACGGACAAAAGGGCGATGCACGCCGTCTCCGCGCGCAAAATGCGTTTCCCCAGCGAAACGCCCGTATAGCCGAGCTCCTTTGCCCGTTCAAACTCCTCCCGCGAGAAACCGCCCTCGCTGCCCACGACGAGCGCCGTCGGCCCTTCGAGCGCTGCAAAGTCCCCTTCGCCCGCCTCCAGAAATTCGCAGGCGAAGAGCTTGTTTTTGCAACTGCGCGCCGAGGAAAGCGCGCTGTCGAGGTCGGGATAGAGGGTGATCTCGGGCACGCGGGCGCGCAGGCACTGCTTTGCCGCCTCCCGCGCGACGCGCTCGAGCCTCTCGAGCTTGTTCTCCCCGAAGGAGACCGAACAGAAACGCGACAAAAAGATGCCGATCTTAAAAACGCCCAGCTCGACCGCTTTTTGCACGACGAGCTCGGACTTATCCCCCTTCAAAGCGCCGAAAAGAAGCGTGACCTCCGTCTCGGGCTCCTTGTCGGAGAGCGTCTTATTTAGAACGTTAAGCAGCATCCCGCGTTTGGAACACTGCGCGATGACGGCGGAATATTCGGCGCCGCTGCCGTCGAGCAGGGTGACTTCATCGCCCGTCTTGAGACGGAGCACCTGGGAGGCATGGCGGAACTCTTCGCCTGAGAGCTCGACCTCCTCCCCGATCTTCTCCAAAAAAAAGCGCTTGGGAGCAGCCATTCAAGCCTCCCGGGAAAAGACGAGCGCAAACCACTCGCCCTTGCGGCGCTCCTCTTGGAGCGTGAGGCCGACGGAGGCGTATTTTTCTTTGACGAGGGAGAGACGACTCTCGATGATGCCGCTCAAAATGAGCGTGCCGCCCGCCTTGAGGTGCGCGGGGATGGAGGGCGCGAGGAGGCACAAAATTTCCGCCGTGATGTTGGCGAGGATGACGTCTGCCTCCACGGAAGATTCGGTGAGCAGGTCGGAGAGGGTGACGCGCGTCACGTCCTCGACGTTGTTTAAGGCACAGTTGTGTTCGGCGCTTTCGACGGCGATGGGGTCGAGGTCGGAAAGATAGCACCGCTTTGCTCCGAGCTTTGCCGCCGCAATGCCTAAAATGCCGCTGCCGCAGCCGACATCGAGGACGGTCTCCCCATCCTTCAAGTAATTCTGCAAAAGTTCGACGCACATCGAGGTCGTCTCATGCTCGCCCGTGCCGAACGCCATGTTGGAATCGAGGAGGACGACCTCCTCCCCGGGCTTTTTGGAGTAATCGATCCATTCGGGCACAACGACGATGCGCCCGAGATGGATGGGACGGAAGTGCTTCTTCCACACGTCGATCCAGTCGTCGCCCTCGATCTCGCGCTTGGTCTCCTCGAGCGAGCCGAAGTCGATGGCGCCCCGCGCAAGCTCCTTGCGCGACGCGATCTCCCCCAGGATGAGTTTGATCTTCTCCTCCGCTTCCGAAGGCTCCAGATAGCACTTGACGAGGACGTCGCGGTTGTCGGTGGAGACATTCTCGTCCATGTAGTCCCAAAAGACGGTGGAATCTTTGGCGAGCGCGGCGGCGTCGGCGGCGTCGCAGACGGTCACGCCGTAGGGGGAATACGCCCACATCGCATCGGCGACGAGCTCGCTCCCCTCGGTGGCGGTATGTACGGTGAGTTCGATGTATTTCATGCCCTCTATTATATGGGAACGCGCGCGGAAAGTCAAGAACTTTCCGCGCGCGTTCTGTTTTGGGGGCGGCGCCCCGCTAAGCGG
>QAKM01000062.1 GCA_003343805.1 Bacillota bacterium
AGGCCTCGACGCCGTCCTTGACGTTCTGGATGGTGGGGTTGGGCTTGATCTCGGAGTAGAGGCTCCAAGCGATGCCGGCGGCGTCGAGCTCGTCGGTCACCTTAGCGGTAACGCCAAACTTGACCAGATCGGGGTCGGAGCAGACGAAGATCTTCTTGTAGCCGCGACGCTGGAGCTCGCCGGGGATCTCCTTGATGGCGCCGGAACCATGATAAGAGATGGTATTGAGAACGAAACGATTAGCCATTGATAGCCTCCCATCGTGTGCGGGGCACCCATTACGCCCCACGCTATGAGTCCCATCCTAACGCTTTTGAAACAAAAAACGCGTGAGAACGTCAAAGGTGTTAAAGCGTTTCAACATAATAACCGAGTCCTAGACCTTCCCTCCCGACAGCAGCGAAGGCTAGATTATAGGAGCAATCGCCCAAAGAATACGACCACTCGGTCTATAAATTGTTTCTGTTTTAGCAATATATGTTTGACAATACGTTTATAAATGGATACCTTATAGTAAACATCTTAGTTCACTAAAATAACATTAGTGAAATGAAAGAGGCGGTAGAGATGTTAGTTCTACCCATAAAGACCCTCTTGGGCCACTATATTTATGATGCCAATCGAAACGAGATACTTGCAGTAAGCAAAGATCTCTTCAATTACATCTCAGAAGTCCAAGCAGGCGAAGTTTGCCCCGACTCCTATAAATCAGACCAAGAATTCCAGTTACTACAATCATGTGGCTACTGCTGCGATTCGCCATTGCAGGATGTCGCTTATCCATCAATTGACCTTTTGAAAGTTAAGCTGGAAAGAAATTTACGGATGATAACCCTTCAGCTGACTCAATCTTGCAACTTCCGATGTGATTACTGTATCTATTCCGAAAACTCCTTATACAACAGAACCCACAGTCATAACTCTATGTCTGTTTCGACGGCCAAACATGCAATCGAATTCTTTAAGATGCACTCGATTGACAACCCAAACCCGGTCGTAGCATTTTATGGAGGAGAACCTCTCCTTCAATTTAGTGAAATTAAGCTAATTACTCAATATGCAGAACAGGTATTTGAAGGAAAACACATCTCATTTCGAATTACAACCAATTGCTCTCTTTTATCTGAAGATATGGTTAAATTCTTCTTCGATTCTGGGTATGAATTCTATTTGCTAATCAGTCTTGACGGGCCGCAGCAAATCCATGATAAGTCTAGGCATTACGCTAATGGTGAGTCCTCATACCAAGCAGTTATAGACAATGTTCATATGATTTTAGACAACCATCCTGAACGCAACAAATATATTCATTTTAATGCCGTAGTCGACACGAACAACATCTATAAAACAGTCTCTTCCTTTATAAATGATAAGGATATCGAGGCTTGCGATGTTCAATTCAACTACTTGGAACGCAACGGACGTATCGCCCCCTACAATGACAAGTTCTCAAGTCAACTGAATTACGCCTTATTTAAAGCAAGAATTATGGACGAGCGCAAGATCGAAAAAGGAAACCGCAGCGATAGGCTCGCTTCATATACGCTTGCAAGCATCAACCAAAACATTAAGCGATTTGCACCTTCGAACATCCCAACAAAAGCTATACCCGGTGGTCCATGCGAGCCAGGAGTTACGCGTCTATTTGTGACAACAGCAGGAGCGCTTCTTCCTTGCGAAAGGGTCAGCGAAACAACCAGGGACATGTATATCGGTACATTGGATTCAGGATTTGATTTAGGTCAAATTGAAAAGATGATCAATGTTTCAAAGCTGACCAGCGATTCATGTAAAAAATGTTGGGCATTTCAGCTATGCACTCAATGCATTAAAAGCGCAGATTGCAAAGGAGTAATTAGCCCTGATTACAAGCGAACAGCATGCGACAACTCAAAACGAATTGCCTTTGATCGACTTAATCAGAAAATACTTCGCTTTGAGCTTCATAGACACGAAGTGTCCATTACAACGGCTCTTAAAAGGAACAAGCGATAAAAATCATGAAGACAATTGGACTTATATCTTTCACGAGAGCTGACTATCCTCTTCTAATTGGATTGCTAGGAATTGGCTACAATATTCGGGTATCAACACCATGCGGCATTCTACCGGACGGCGTAGATGTCGCCAACCTTGTTAATTGCAATGAAATTGGCATAAGAAATCGAATTAACTATGTAACGACAATCGATGAATCAGACCTGGTTGTCGTTTTATCGACGAAAGAAAGCGCCGCAGGACTCATAGAATTTAGTAAACACGCTGAAACCTATGCACATTCTGTAAATAAGAAGGTTGTCAGCCAACTCGCCACTGAACAAATTGAGTCTAGCAAAAGCGACATGCAGGAATTAGCCCTGATACCAAAAATTGTTGTCGGGAATCTATATACACCCGCCGATTCAACAATTACGTTTAGTAGCATCGTTAGCGAGATGAGAAAGCACCATCCCAATCTATGCGCTTTGAGCTTCAATCCTTTAAATGAAATCTGGGGCTGCAACACCCTTAGTTTTGATGGTGGCCAATCCGCCATTATCAAAATGAATGAGCAGATCAACCTCATCATTGAGAATGATAAATCCGACCTAGCTCTATTAGAAACGCCCAATGTGCTTATGAAATACGACGACCACATTTTCGGAGATTACGGATTAGGATCGATTGCTGCATGTCGAGCTTTCTGCCCTGACTTGGCCATTATCAATATCCCATACACGATAGCCGACTACGACATAATGCTTGGGCTCATGCCCATAATTGAAACGCTTACGCAATCAGAGAAAGTTCAATTTGAAATTACAAACGAAGTACTTGACGCCACTGAAGGGTTGGAGACGCATAGATTTCAAATAAGCTATTCATCTAGCGATAAAGCAATTCAAGCAGCAAGAGAACTTCGACTAAGAGGAATGCCCTGTTTCTCAGCCAGCTTAGATCCAGAAGAATCATTACTATGCTGCAAAACAATCGAGAACGAGTTGTTTGATTTCGATATTGGGGTGCTGAAATGACAGCATATCGTAAAGATGAAACCATCTACGCAGAAATCGAAAAAGCGATAAGCAATATTAGAGATTTGGATTTGACTCAATTTGACCAAAATCTAAGAAATCAGCAATTGACCGACCCGCCATTCAACTTGTCCTCATCAGATTTAGTTCGACTGCTTATTTATCTTGAAAGCAGGTTTTCTGTTTACGTTGAGTACTCGTCGATTGAAAACCTAGGGTTCAACAGTGTTGAGGAGGTGAAGAAGGTAATAGAACAGTCAGAAACAATCGAACAATGGGAGGCAGATCATGAGAAGTATTCGTCCATTTAACATGCATGCAGTAAATAGCGTCATTCATTTTGTTAGAAATTGCCCATGCGGTTATTGCAGCTGCATGTACTGCAACATACTGCGCAATTCTCCGCACGAAGCAGAAGTCGGTTCCAATTCGATCGAGGCGATGACGCGTGGTGGCTACTGGTCCTAAATCGAGCAAGACGGCTACAAACGAATATCGAATCTCAATTGAAGGTAACCCTTATCCGCATGCTCTAGCTCTCATCAACCCAGCTGGAGACAACCTCAATATCAAAAGACATGGGTTCACGGGTCCACTAGGACAGCTATTGAGTCTAAAATATACCGTTTATGACGATGCAAATGAAAAACTCTTTACTGTCGTCGACGGTGGTTTTAGTAACATGCCCAGGGTTGCGCTCATCATCGAGCACAAGGAAGTTGCGGTGTTCGATTATGGCCTAAACAGACTTGAGATGAAGTGCGTAACGAACATACCGAATTACACAATAAAAGGTAACTTCCTATTTGGAGATTACGACATATTCAGCCAACGGGAAGTGAAGCTATCTTCAGTTGTCGTCCTTCAATGTGATAAACAATCGTGCTTTAGCATACAGGTTTTGGATAAAGCCGAGTTAGCCGCCGCAATTGGAATACCCACAGCCATTGCCCTTCTGAGGGCTCGGATTGAAGAGCATCTCGAATAAATCGCAAAAAGCAGTTCGTAGCAACGTTCAGGAGCTAGATAGTTTTTTCTGGCTCCTGAAACTGTATTACATAGTCTGCAAACTGTTCAAAACCATGTCCGTGATCCGCAATGATGACGATTCGCTCTTTCATCTCCTGCGCAACCACCATCTTCAAAAAGGATATCGAAGCATTATCTAAATTGTTGCAAGGCTCATCCAAAATAATAATAGAATAACTGCTCAGAAAGGCCCTACAAAGTAATAGAGAAGCCAGTTCTCCGCCAGACAAATTGTGTCCCCTAGCTCCAATGATGGGATTTATTTCAAATAATTTATCGAGGCTAAAACCCTTCAAAAGATAGATGAGTTTTTCAGAGTCAATATCTACAAGACCATAGTAAAGAGCCTTCCTGAAAGTTCCCCCCATTATCAAATGTCTTTGCGGCATAGTTGCGCAGGGTAGCTGGATTAAAGTCGAACCATCGAAAATGACAGTAGACCCATTAACACACAGTCTGCCAGCAACTGGCGACAATAATCCGTTCAATACTTCCAGAAATGAAGATTTACCACATGCATTAGGGCCGCTTACTAAAACCAGACAAGGTGCCTGTATCGTGCAATCTGGAATTGTTATCCTCTCATTAGTTTCGTTCGACGAAAACGAGAGACTGATTCCTTTCCAACTAATTCGATCAGCGTGATCGAAGCATATCAAATTAGGTTTTTCAGCTTCCAAAAGACGACGTAATTCCAAGACACGGTGCAACGATCTAAACGACGGCTGAAGCTGAGCCCAACAATTCAGAACAAGAGGAAAAGGAGAATAGCATAGAAGTACAAGTTGATAGCTCTGCACCGCAATCCCGACCGTCAGTCCGCGCTTTGACACAAGGAAAATAAGCAGCAGAACTGAAAGCAAGCCAGTAATGATGTTGCCAGCGTCAACTATTTCAGTTGCCAATCTCGCAAAGACACTCTCCTCAACTCGAGAGTTCCTGCAGGCTTTAAGCATCTTTTTATAGCGAAGTAATTCCAAGTTAATTGAACGAGAAATACGAATGTAAAGTCGACAATTTATTAGTTGGGCTAAATAAGCAGAACCCCTCGCCTGGGCCTCCAATGCCTTTTCGCTCTTAGTCGATAGCTTACCAAGAGCGAACGGATATAGAAGCGAAATAAACAATGCCGAAACAGAAACAGGAATCAAAAGCAACAAAGAGATATTAGATAGTGCCACAAACGATACCAAACCCGTCACTAGGCACGGAAGAAACGCAGTTGTAAATATTCCAATCATCGGCTGTAGGTTCCCAGCCTCTTCAATGCGCGATAACAGGTAGTCACTGTCTTTTGCTAAAACTAAGGGCCGCTCTAAAGCATGGCGGGCAAGCAATCTATAGAAGCAGTTAGCGCCATCGGAAGCCAATTGCTCCGCATATTTTGATCTGAACAGGTTTGTCACCAGCTCAACTGAGAGCAATACTAGCAGGCCTAACCCAATGCATAAAACGTTACGATAATTAGAGCGAAGCAGGCCATAGTCTATTATCAACGATTCAGCTTTAACAACAGACAGCTCCACCAGGGCAGATAAAATGCAGAGCGCCATCAACTTGATTACTGTCGTCTTATTTTGAATAAAAAGCTCTGGCATATGTCCATCCCCTCAACTAATAATTATAGCTAGAAAGATGACATTTTTATTCTATAGCCTTAAGCAGCACGCTTTGCTGACGTCAAATCTTGTCATTACAAACATGCACCTTAGGCTTAAGACTCAAAAAAGGGGGCGGCCGAGATGGCCGTCCCCTCCCCAATATTGATCAGTGCGGCAAAGGGACAGCCCCTTTGCCGCATTCGGTTACTTTCGGCAGCCCTCTTTCCAAGCCTCGGCCGCAACCTTCCAGCGTAAGCGCAAGTCGCGCTCGCGGTCGATGAACATGATGGCAAACGCGACAAACAGCAGCAAACTCGCCACGACGATGGCGTGCAGCCCCATGCGCTCAATACACCAGTTGCCCAGCACGGCGCCAAACACAAAGGTAAAGATCACGCCAAAGTACAGCAGGCCGTTTTCCAAAAAGCCGCGCCTGTGGGTGATGATGTAATCGTCCACGTTTTGCAGCGCGTTGCGCAAGTTGCCGATGCACATGGTCGTAGCGATGCCGTGACCGTGGATCTTGCGGAAGCTCTCGACCTGCATGCCGCAGGCAAACGAGGTGAGGCAGTTGGCGAGCAGGTTGAAATTGCCGCCCGGGATAAAG
The DNA here is from genome assembly GCA_003343805.1 of Bacillota bacterium. GTDB lineage: Bacteria > Bacillota > Clostridia > Christensenellales > Borkfalkiaceae > Gallimonas > Gallimonas intestinavium. Next base: position 6,252 of record QAKM01000062.1, read on the forward strand.
CTCACGCCCAGCAAGATGACGGCTTCAAAGAACACCGT
>QAKM01000002.1 GCA_003343805.1 Bacillota bacterium
AAGGAGCATAAAATGAAGAAGAACGGCGGCGGGCGCTTTCAAGCGCCCGCCGCCGCTGTCAATATCCCGAAAATACGGCAAAAGGGGCATGGATATTCCATGCCCCGTCTGAGGTCCCGTGAGGTTCGGATCACTTGAATTGAATTTTAAGTTCGGGCGGCAGAAACTGTTGTTCGATCGCAAGCGCCGTCCTTTTCTTCATGGCTCCTCGGAAAAAATCAAGTTTCTGATATGAAATATTCTCTCCTTTCACGTTTTTCATCAAAAAAATGGGTTCCTTGAGTGTAGCTACGATCCCTTTAGGTGCCAATAGAGGAAACCCTCCATCATAAATGATTTCTTCCACATTGCTCCAGCGGATTTCAAAAATCACTTTATCCTTATGGATCCGCGTTACTCCATCTATATTATAAATATCATACACCTTCTCGCAGTGCAGCACGAGGAGATCTGCCGCTAAAAAAGGGTCGGAAACGCAATACACACGATGATGCCCAAAATGAGTTTAAGAGCGTCTGATTCGGAGATCATCAAGTAAATCGCCATTCCTGCGGAAAGGAGATATAAAAGATATATCAGAAGGCCAAAATCGGATGCCTCCCCGCTATTCAGATACGCTTTTACTTTGATCGATCTGTTTTGCTCATCCATTTCCGCTGCGCCTCCCTTTCTATTATACGATGATCCCGTGCCGTTGTCAAGACGCCGGTGTTTTGGGGAAGGGGGCGGCGGGTCCCGTTCTGCGCAGCAAGGAAAAAATGCGCAACGTTGCAAAAAACGCTTGCAATTTCGTAAAAACCATGCTATAATCAACTTGCTTAATCGATGAAACAGAGATTGAGAGCGGGCGACCGCTCTCAAATTTGTTATATGGGGCATACGGCGCACGGCGCGGCTGCCTCTGAAAGGGAGGCGGAAATGAAAGTCAAACCCATTGCCGAAGTGCTGGAATACCTCGCTCCCGCGGCCGAAGAGACGGGCGTGGAGATCGTGGACGCGGCGTGGAATATGCGCGAGCGTTCGCTCACGATCTGGATCGATGCCGAGGAGGGGGTGGATCTGAACCTCTGCGAACGCTTCCATCATGCGGCGGATGCGCTCCTCGACGAGCTCGATCCCACGTTCGGGGCGGCGTACACGCTCAACTGCTCCTCGCTGGGGCTCGACCGGCCCATCAAGACCGACCGTGATTTTTTACGGCGGCTGCACGAGCAGGTGGAGGTGCATCTCTACGCGCCCGTCGACGGGAAGAAGGAATATGAGGGAGAGCTCCTCTCCTTTAACGAGGAGACCTTCACCATCCTGACGGACAAGGGCGAGCGCACCTTCGAGCGCGCCAAGGCCGCCAAGGTGTGCCTTGCGATCCGAGTATAAAGCAGAAAAACCCACGGAAAATACCTTAGGACGATGATTTCGGAAAGGAGTATAGTATGATCAATAAAGATTTCTTTGCGGCGCTTGCCGATCTGGAACGGGAAAAGGGCATCAGCGAACAGGTGTTCCTCGATGCGCTTTCGAGCGCGCTCGCCTCGGCTTACAAGAAGCAGTTCGAGGGCGAGACGGGCAACGTAGAGGTGCGCGCAGACGAGGAAAAGGGGAGCCTCCGCTTCTTCCTGACGCACGTCGTCGTGGACAGCGAGGAGGCGCAGGAGGGCGAGATCACGCTCGAGGACGCGCTGAAGATCAAGAAGTCTGCCAAGGTGGGCGACGTCCTTTCCGAGGAGTTCGTCCCCAAGGATTTCACGCGCATCGCCGCGCAGACCGCAAAGCAGGTCATCCTGCAGAAGATCCACGAGACGGAGCGCGACAATACGCTCAGCGAATTTTCCGATAAAGAGGGCGAACTCATGAGCGGGCTCGTCCGCAAGATCGACATGAAGAACGTCTACGTCGAGCTGGGTAAGGGGCAGATCGAGGGGCTCATGCTCCCGCAGGATCAGGTCCCCGGCGAGCGGTACGAGGCGGGCGACCGCATCAAGGTGTACGTCAAGCGCGTGAGGAGCGGCGGCAGGAATGCGCAGGTGCTCGTCTCGCGTTCGGCGCCCGGTCTCGTCAAGCGCCTGTTTGAAGAGGAGGTGCCCGAGATCAAGCAGGGCACCGTCATCGTCAAGGCGATCTCCCGCGAGCCCGGTCACCGCACCAAGATGGCCATCGCCTCCGAGGATGCCCGCATCGACGCGGTCGGCGCCTGCGTGGGCAACAAGGGCGCGCGTGTCAACGCCGTCGTGCAGGAGCTGGGCGGCGAGAAGGTGGATATCATCCTCTGGAGCGAGAACCCGCTCGAATTTATCGCCAAGGCGCTCTCGCCCGCGACGGTCGTCTCCGTGACGCAGACGGGCGAAAAGGCGGCCATCGCCGTCGTGCCGGACGACAAGCTCTCCCTTGCCATCGGCCGGGACGGCCAGAACGCCCGCTTAGCTGCGCGCCTCACGGGCTGGAAGATCGACGTCAAGAGCGAGTCGGCGGCAGCCAAGCTCGAACAGCAGGCGCGCGAGGCGCAGGAGGCACTCTCCGAAGCGCTTGAAAATATGCCCGCAGCAGAAGAGATCCCCGCAGCCGGAGAAGGCGAGACGATCGAGCCCGTTGCAGCCGAAGAGGCGGCCGAAGCTCCCGCAGAGGGGACGGAGGAGTAAATGTCTGCTCCCAAGAAGATCCCCATGCGCACCTGCATCGCCTGCCGCACGGAGAAGCCCAAGGCGGAGATGCTCCGCATCGTGCGGAACGCGGCGGGAGAGATCCGACTGGACTTTTCGGGCAAGCTGCCGGGGCGCGGGGCATATATCTGTAACGATGAGGCGTGCATCCGCAGGCTGAACAAACAGAAGCTCCTGCACAAGACCTTTTCCTGCGATGTCCCGCAGGAGGTCTACGACCGCATCGGGGAGGAGTTCCTTGGAACGAAGTAAGACGGAGAGTTATCTCGGCTTTGCAAGACGCGCGGGAAAGCTGACGCTGGGCATCAACGGCACGGCGGCCTCGAAGAAGGTGTTTCTTCTCGTCGCGGACGAAGGGGCTTCCGAAAATTCCAAAAAAGAGATACAAAAGCTCAGAGCCCGCTTTTCCTGTCCGCTCGTATGGGTGGAAGGACTGGGCGGCATGGTCGGCAAGGAGGGCTGCAGGCTCGCAGCCGTGCGCGACCGCGGGCTGGCTGCGGCGATCGGGAGGGAACATCCCGAGGCGCTGCAGGAGGAAGAGCGTCCGTAAGTGAGGCGCGACAGAAAATAAGCAACCATCAAAGCAAGTAAGGCGGAGCGTTCCGCACGAGGGTATGGAGGATTCATGGCATACGAGAATATCGAAAAATTGAGCTCCCTTCTGGGAGACAATGAGATCCGCGCGCTCTTAAAGGCGGTGTCGGGCAGCGAGAAGAAGCTGGGCGAGGTCACGAAGAAGCTCAGCGATTGGGAGGCTGCCATCGGCCGGAAGAGAGCGGAGGAGGAAGCGCGCCGCAGGGAAGAGGAGGCGCGCGCTGCCGAGGAGGCAAAGGCGGCAGAGAGCGAGGCGCCCAAGGCGGAGCCCGCTCCCGCGCCCGAAGTTTCCCAAGAGCCCGTTCCCGTGCCTCCCGCTCCCCCCGTCCGGGCGGAAGAGCCCGCCGCGGAGGCTCCCCAAAGGGAGGAACGCCCCGCGCCCGTACAGGCAGAGGCACGTCCTTCGCAGCCCCGGCAGGAGCGCCCGCAGAGCGGCGCGCCCCGGGGGGAACGTCCCGCGCAGGGACAGGGGCGTCCTACCTATCGTCCCGACCGGCCGCAGGGCCAGGGCGGCTTTGCGCGTCCGCAGGGTCAGGGCATGAACCGCGGCCCGCAGCAGGGCGCGCGTCCCCAGGGACAGGGCGGGTTCCGCCCGCAGGGCCAGGGCATGAACCGCGGTCCCCGTCCGATGGGAACGGGTACGGGGGCTCCCCGCATCCCGCGCCCCGTCGCGCCCGCACCGGCTCCGCAGGCGCCGAGACGGGAGTTCTCCTCTCCCAAGAAATTTGAAAAGACGTACGTCGAAAAGCACCCCGTCAACAAGCGGGCGCTCCAGCGCCAGCAGGGCATGGACGTGGGCGATTTCGACGAGGATAAGAGCGGCTACCGCAAGGCGCGTTTTGCGAAAAAGGGCGCCAAGCGCGAGGCAAGCGCCGTCAAGATCGACCATGCCGTCGTCACGAGCAAGGAGATCCCCATCAAGACGCTCTCCGAAAAGCTGGGCATCTCCGCCGTGGAGATCACCAAGCGTCTCTTCCGCGAGGGCATCATGAAGACAGTGAACGAGTCCGTCGATTACGACAACGCGGCATACATCGCCCTGGAGCTCGGCATCGACCTCGAATACAAGCCGCCCAAGACGGCGGAGGACGCCCTCCTCGAACAGTACGACAGCGCCGACGATGCGGAAAGGAGCGTCCCCCGTGCGCCCGTCGTCACCGTCATGGGCCACGTCGACCACGGCAAGACCTCCCTCCTCGACGCCATCCGCAAGACCAACGTCACGGAGGGCGAGGCGGGCGGCATCACGCAGAGCATCGGTGCCTATACCGTCTCCTTCGGTGAGGGGAAGAAGGTCACCTTCATCGATACCCCCGGTCACGCGGCGTTCACCGCCATGCGTGCGCGCGGTGCATCCGTCACCGATATCGTCGTCCTCGTCGTGGCGGCGGACGACGGCATCATGCCGCAGACGGTGGAGGCCATCAACCACGCAAAGGCGGCCGATGTGCCCATCATCGTCGCAATGAACAAGATGGATAAGCCCCATGTCGATCCCGACAAGGTCAAGCAGGGGCTCATGCAGTACGATCTCGTGCCCGAGGAGTGGGGCGGCGACGTCATCGTCGTTCCCGTCTCCGCCAAGACGGGCCAGGGCATCGACGACCTGCTTGAAAACATCTGGCTGGTCGCCGAGATGCAGGAGCTCACCGCCAACCCCGACCGCAAGGCGAAGGGCGTCATCATCGAGGCCAAGCTCGACAAGGGCAAGGGCCCGATGGCGAGCGTGCTCGTGCAGAACGGCACCCTGCACACGGGCGACAATCTCATCTCGGGTACGACGATGGGCCGCGTCCGCGCCATGATCGACGACAAGGGAAGAACGGTCAAGGAGGCAGGCCCTTCGACGGCCGTCTCCGTCCTCGGCCTCGAGGACGTCCCCAATGCGGGCGACACCATCTTCGCGGTCGATCAGGCCCTCATGAAGCAGGTGCAGGAGGAGCGCAAGAACAAGCAGCGCGAGTCCATGATCAAGGAGACGCAGAAGGTGACGCTCGACGACGTGTTTGCCCAGGTCGCCGAAGGCAAGATGAAGGAGCTCAAGCTCATCGTCAAGGCCGACGTGCAGGGCTCGGTCGAGGCCGTCAAGGGCGCGCTCGAAAAGCTCGAGAACGAGGAAGTGCGCGTGCGCGTCATCCATTCCGCGGCGGGCGCCATCACGGAGAGCGACGTCATGCTCGCCTCCTCCGCGAATGCCGTCATCATCGGTTTCAACGTGCGCCCCGATACCAAGGCCAAGGCGCTTGCCGAGCACAGCAAGGTGGATGTGCGGCTGTACCGCATCATCTATGAGCTCCTCGACGACATGGAGGCGGCGCTCAAGGGGATGCTCTCGCCCAAGTATCAGGAAGTCTACATGGGCAAGGCGGAGGTCAAGCAGACCTTCCATATCACGGGCGTCGGCACGGTCGCGGGCTGCTATGTGACGGAAGGCAAGCTCGTCCGCGGCGGCAAGCTGCGCATCTACCGCGACAACGTGATGATCGTCGAGGGCAACGTCAAGCAGCTCAAGCGCTTCAAGGACGACGCCAAGGAAGTTTCGGGCGGGTTCGAGTGCGGCTGCGCGATCGACGGCTTCAACGACATCCGCATCGGCGACTTCATCGAATGCTATCTCATCGAGGAGATCAAGCCGGTATGAAAGGACAGCGTTCGCAGCGGGTGAACAGCGAGATGCAGAGAGAGCTTTCCGCCATCATCGCAGGTCCCCTCAAAAACAAGGAGCCCGAATTAAAGGGGCTCATCTCGGTGACGGGCGCGGACGTCGCGCCCGACCTCAAGACGGCCAAGATCTATGTGAGCGTGCTCGCGAAGAACGACGAGGACAAGAAGCAGGCCTTTGCGATCCTCCGCGAGAACGCAGGGTTCCTTCGGCACGAGCTCGCCTCCGTCATGCGGATGCGCACGGTGCCCGAGCTCACCATCATCGAGGACGGGAGCATGGCCTACGGCGCCCATATCGATCAGCTTCTCGACGAACTCAATCGAAAATAACAAACTTCTCGGTCCGAGGGGGCGCGCTTTCGGCGTCCCCTCGGCCTTTGCAAGGAGGCTTTCCCCATGAATACCATTTCCGAGATCGCAGAGGTCCTCCGCTCGCTGCGGAGCGCGGTCATCTTCACGCATACGCGCCCGGACGGCGATGCCGTGGGCTGCGGCGTGGCGCTTTCCATTGCACTCGACCGCCTCGGCATCCCCAATCAGCTCGTCAACGAGGGGGAGCTCCCCCAAAAGTTCCGTTTCCTTGCGGGGACGGAGAAATTCCTCCTGCGCCCCACGCTGGATGCAGAGGGATACATCTGCGTCGATTCGAGCGACGAGCGCCGCCTCGGGGAGCTTTGCAAGCTCTTTTTGAGGGGCGCGGGCAAGGGGAAAGTGACGGTGAACATCGATCACCACATCTCCAACACGCGCTACTGCAAGTATAATTTCGTGCGCGGCCGTTCGAGCAACTGCGAAAACATCGCGGAACTCATCGAGGCGCTCGGCGTTCCCCTTGACGAGGCGATCTCGGCCGCCCTCATGACGGGCATCATCACCGATTCCGGGAGCTTTTCGCACTCGGACGTCAACGGCGATACCTTCCGCGCGGCGGCAAAGGCTGCAGACGGCGGGGCAAAGGTGGACCGCATCACCAACGAGCTCTTCCGCCGCCAGAGCAAGGCGCGTTCGGAGATGTATATCGGCGTTCTCTCCCGCCTGCGCTATCTTCTCAATGATAAGCTCGCCGTCGCCGTCGTCTCGCTGGAGACGCTCTCCAAGGGCGGGCTCTCGCAGGCGGATACCGAGGGCATCGTCGACTATGCCCTCACCGTCGATCCCGTCGAAGTGAGCATCTGCCTGATGGAGGTCAAGAAGGGGCAGTACAAGGCCTCCTTCCGCTCCAAGGGCAGGGTCAACGTCAACGAGGTCGCGGCCGTCTTTGGCGGCGGCGGGCACATCCTCGCTTCGGGCTGCATGGTGTTCGGCGATCTCGAGGAGGTCATCGACCGCCTCCGCTATGCCGTCCTCAGCCACATGGGGGATGTATGACGGGATTCCTGAACATCCGGAAAGAGGAGGGCGCCAGCTCGGCCTATGTCGTCTCGCGCGTGAGGAGGCTCGTGCATACGCCCTGCGGACACATGGGGACGCTCGACCCGCTCGCTTCGGGCGTGCTGCCCGTCGGCATCGGCAATGCGACGCGGCTGTTCGACTTCTTCCTCGACAAGAAAAAGACGTATCTTGCGCACTTCCGCTTCGGCGTGACGACGGATACGCTGGACGGTGAGGGCGCCGTGCGGCCCGCGGGGAGAGTGCCTTCCCGGGCGGAGATCGAGGGCTTGCTGCCCGGCTTTATTGGGGAGATCGATCAGCTTCCCCCCAAGTACAGCGCCAAGAGCGTGAACGGCAGGCGCAGCTATGAGCTCGCGCGGGCGGGGCAGGAGGTCGAACTCTCCCCCAAGCGCGTGCGCATCGAGGGCATCGAACTTCTGGAGCAGACGGGGGCGGACGAATTTTCCTTCCGCATCGTCTGCGGCGGCGGCACCTACATCCGTGCGCTCGCCCGCGACATCGCGGCAAAGCTCGGCACGGGGGCGTACATGAGCGGGCTCGTGCGCGAGGGGAGCGGCCCCTTTTCGCTGGAGATAGCCGTGCGCCTTTCCGACCTCACGACCGAGAACGTCGCAGAGCATCTTATCCCGACGGACAGCGTGCTGCCCTTCCCGTCCATCACGGTGGAGGATAAGCGCTACTTCCAGGGCGTCAGGATCCCCTGCGCGCGCGAGGACGGGCTGTATAAGATCTATTCCGCGGAGGGCTTTTACGGGCTCGGCCGCGTGGAGGGCGGGGAGCTCCGCCCCGAAAAGAAACTATGCTGAAATACTTTGACGAAGGGGCGAAGGGGAGACCCTGTGCGCTGCTTCTGGGCGGGTTCGACGGCTTCCACAGGGGGCATGAGCGTCTCTTGAAAGCGGCAAGAGAGACGGGCCTTCCCGTGGGGCTCACGGCGCTCTCGGGCGGCAAGGGGGGCGAGCTCTTCCCCCTTCCCGAGCGGGAGGACATCTTCCGCGCGCTCGGCTTTGCCTTTGTGGACGAGCATATCCTCGAAGGGGCGTTCCGCGAGACGTCTGCCGAAGATTTCCTTAAAGATCTCTTTGCCCGCATCCCCGCAAAGGCGGTGTTCTGCGGCGAAGATTTCCGCTTCGGGAAGGATGCTTCGGGTACGCCCGCGCTCCTCAAGGAAAGAGCGCCCTGTCCCGTCACCGTGCTGCCGCTGGCGGCAAAGGACGGGGAGAAGATCGCCGTCTCCCGCATTAAACAGTTGCTTGCGGAGGGGGACATGGAGAAAGTCAACGCGCTTTTATGTGCCCCCTATTTCGTGCGGGGCGAAGCGGAGCACGGCCGGGCGGTGGGGCGCACCTACGGCTTCCCGACCGCCAATCTGCATCTGCCTGCGGGGAAATTCCCCTTGAAAGAGGGCGTGTATGCGGCGCGGTCGCGGCTCGAGGGCGGGAAAGACTATCCCGCCATCGTCAACTTCGGCCCCTGCCCCACGTTCGGCGTCGAAGAACGCAGGACGGAGGCGCACCTCGTGGGCTTTGAGGGCGATCTCTACGGCGAGAAAGTGACGCTCTATCCCGTGAGATTTCTGCGCCCCATCCGGAAATTCCAAAGCAAAGAGGCGCTCGAGGAGCAGCTCGAGGGCGACCGCGCGGCGGCGCTCGAACTCTTCGGCGCACAGAAGGAGAAAGATCTATGATCAAATTCGGCCCGAGCGGCAATTCCGAGAGCTTTTACGCGGAGGGATACGAACATACCGAGGAGGCGGCGCACTACTGCAGAGAGCGCGGCCTTGACTGCTTCGAGTATTCCTTCGGGCGGGGTGTGCGCATGGGCGCGGACAAGGCGCGCTCCATCGGACAGGCCTTTGAAAAGGAGGGCGTCGAGCTCTCCGTCCATGCGCCCTACTTCATCAACTTTGCGAACCCCGACGACGAGATGGCGCAAAAATCGTACGGTTACGTTCTCGACAGCGCAAAAATGCTGCGGCTGATGGGGGGAAAGCGCGTCGTCTTTCATCCCGCGGCGCAAGGGAAGGACGAGCGCTCCGTCGCCGTCATGCGCTGTTCGGACCGCATGAAGGTGCTGCGCGACTACATCTATCTCAACGGGATGCAGGACATGATGTTCTGCCCCGAGACGATGGGGAAGCTCGCCCAGATCGGCACGCCCGAGGAAGTGGCGGCGCTCTCGGCCATCGACCCCGTCTTTACGCCCTGCATCGACTTCGGCCACGTCAACGCCCGCACGCAGGGGAGCCTCAGGACGGAGGAGGACTACCGCCGCCTTTTAGAGGGCTTTTTGGACGTTCTCGGCTACGAGCGCATGAAGCACTTCCATGTGCATTTTTCCAAGATCATGTACGGGGCGAAAGGGGAGATCAAGCATCTCACCTTCCAAGACGACGTCTACGGGCCGGAATTTGAGCCGCTTGCCCGCGTGCTCCTCGACCTCAGGCTTGAGCCCTACATCGTCAGCGAGTCGGACGGCACGCAGGCGGAGGACGCCGCCGAGATGAAGCGCATCTATCTCGCCGCGGCGGGGAATTGACTTTTTCGGCGGGGAATTGACCGCGCGGCACGGAAAAACGGAGCGCCGATCTCGCGCAGGGGGCGCGTTTTCAGCGCAAATCACGGCGTCCGGAGCAAGAAAATCTCAAAAATCATTGACTTTGCCCGTCCGCTTTGTTATAATAAAGCTATGCTGGAAGAAAAACTCAAACGTATTTTTGCGGCATCGGGCGCGGATGCGCTCTTTGTCGAAGCGGATTTCCTGCGCAGATACATCACAGGGTTTTATTCGACGGACGGCTACGTCCTGCTTGACGGCGAGCACTGCCGCTATGTTGCCGACCTCCGCTACTTCGAGGCGGCGGAAAAGGCCTTGAAAGGGAGCTGCATCGAGGTCGTCGTGGGCTCCTATAAGGAAGCGATGGAGCTTCTCAAAGCGTACAAGACGCTCGGCGTTCCGTACCCTTACATCGACCTTGCGCGTGCGGAGGAGCTGAGAGAGAAGGGCTTTGCCCTCGTGGACTGTATGCCCGCGCTCAAGGACGCGATGATCGTCAAGACGGAGAAGGAGCTCTCCCTCATCCAACGGGCGTGCACCATTGCCGAGGACGGCTTCCTTGCGACGCTGCCCGAGATCAAGGAGGGCATGACGGAATCGGAGGTCGCCGCGCTCCTCGAGTACAATATGCGCAGGTTCGGCGCGAGCGGCACCTCGTTCGAGACCATCTGCGCCTTCGGGGCGGGCGCGAGCGTGCCCCATCACGAGACGGGAGAGACTAAACTCAAGTTCGGCGATCCCATCCTCATCGACTTCGGCTGCAAGGTGGAGGGGTACTGCTCGGATATCACGCGCACCTTCCTCTTCGGCGACGACAAGCAGCACGAGGACTTCAAGCGGGCCTACGCGGAAGTGTTGAAGGCGCACGAGCTCGTCAAGGAAAAGCTCACTTCGGGCATGACGGGAAAGGAAGCGGACGAGATCGCCCGCGGCTCGCTGCGTCAGGCGGGGCTTGATAAACTCTTTACCCATTCTTTGGGCCACGGGGTGGGGCTCCTCATCCACGAGTTCCCCCGGCTTTCCCCCGCAAGCGGGGAAGTGCTTTCGGACGGCATGGTGTTTTCGGACGAGCCGGGCATCTACGAGGCAGGCAAGTTCGGCATCCGCATCGAGGATACGGTGTGCCTGAAAGAGGGCAGGGTGCATTCCTTCATGGGCAAGACGGAGAGAGATCTCCTCATTCTGTAAGAGCATAAATTTTAGATAAAACAAGGAGAACGAATTATGGCACAGATCATGGCAGGCGACATCAGAAAGGGCGTTACCTTTGAATACAAGAGCGGCGTTTACACCGTGACGGAATTTCAGCACGTCAAGCCCGGCAAGGGCGCGGCGTTCGTCCGCTGCACGCTCAAGAACGTGGTGACGGGACAGGTGCTCTCCGACGAGACCTTCAACCCCACCGCAAAGCTCGAGACGGCGCAGGTCGAGACCAAGAAGATGACCTATTCCTACACGGACGGCGAGTTCTACTACTTCATGGACGAAGAGTTCAACATGACCCCCCTCAACTTCTCGCAGGTCGAGGATGCACTCCGCTACATCCGCGAGAACGACACCGTCACCGTCAAGTTCCTGTACGGCAGCGCGTTCTCCGTCGAGCCCGAGAACTTCGTCGAGCTCAAGGTCATCGAGGCAGAGCCCGGCGTGCGCGGCAACACGGCGACCAACGTCACCAAGGCTGCCAAGGTCGAAACGGGTGCGACCTTCCAGGTCCCCATGTTCGTCAACGAGGGCGACACCATCCGCATCGATACCCGCACGGGCGAGTACATGGGCAGAGTTTAACCATGAAATTTGTGGCACAGCGCGTCGCCTCCGCGACCCTGTGTGTGAGCGATGAGCTCGTGTCCGAGATCGGGCGCGGGCTCGTCGTCTATCTCGGGGTAAAAACGGGCGACGTCGAACAACAGGCGGAAAAGGCGATGGAAAAGATCGCGGCGCTCCGCGTCTTTGAGGACGAAGCGGGCAAGATGAATCTCTCCGTCCGCGACGTAAAGGGAGAGGTGCTGCTCGTTTCGCAGTTCACCCTCTACGGCGATGCAAGAAAGGGCAACCGCCCCTCCTTTACGGAGGCAGAGCGCCCCGAGCGCGCCGATGCTCTGTATGAGCACGCCGTATCTCATCTCCGCTCTCTGGGCGTTCCCGTCCAAGCGGGCGTCTTTGGCGCGGATATGCAGATATCGCAGCACAACGACGGGCCCGTGACTATTATCTACGAGTGCTGAGAGGGGCGAGAAAGATCTTCTTCGCAATACTTTGGCTTGCTTGAAACTTTTCCTTGATGGTGGTCGAGGCAAGGAAGATCACGCAATATCATTTACTTATGAACATCCAATTTCTCGGGACGGGCGCGGCGGAAGGCATCCCCGCGCTCTTCTGTAACTGTGACTACTGCCGCTCCGTCCGTCAGCGGGGCGGCAAAGAGGTGCGTTCGCGCGCGCAGGTCCTCGTGGACGGGGAGCTTAGCATCGACTTCCCGCCCGATGCCTTTTTTCACGGCGCAAGGGCGGGCGTCGATCTCTCCGCCGTCCGCTATCTCCTCGTCACCCATTCCCACTGCGATCACTTTTACGCGCATGACTTTGTGCTGCGCGGCTATAAGTATGCGCAGAACATGACTTCGCCCGTCCTGCACATTCTGGGCAATGCGGACGTCCTCGACGTCTTTTACGAGAGCGTCCGCCGCGAGATGCGCCCCGAGGTGGAGGCGCAGTTTGCCTTCACGCGGCTCGAGGCCTTCGTTCCCTGCTCCTTCGGCGATTGGACGGCGCATCCCCTCAGGGCCCGTCATTCCTCGCCAGATCCCTTTGTCTATCTCCTGGAGGGGAAGGGCAAGCGCATCCTGCACCTGACCGATACGGGCCCGCTGCCCGAAGAGACGTATGCCTATCTCGAACGGGTGGGCGGCGGGCCGTGCGATCTCGTGACGCTCGACTGTACCTTCCTCTATGACGATGCGCCGCACTCCGCGCGTCACATGGGCGTCAAAGAGAACGCGGAAGTGCTGCGGCGTCTTCGGACGATGGGGCTTTTGGACGGGCACACGAAGGCGGTCATCACGCATTTTTCGCACAACAGCGCCCCGTCGGAAGAAAAGCTCCGCCGCGCGGAAGAAGAGCTGGGCGTCACCGCCGCCTACGACGGCTTAGTTGTGACGATCTGACAGGCGCGAAAAATACTTTTTATTCCTTCCGTCTGCTTCGCAGACAGCTTCTTGCTTATCGGGGGGTCCCCAAAAAGATTTGCTTTGGCAAAGATTTTTTGGGAAAAGGAGACGCAGGCGTAAAAAGCGTAGCGGTCGCCGTAAGGCGATCGCTCGCATAAGCGCCTTGCGACGACGCGGGAGCCAAGGGAGTTACTGTTCCCCCGTGCCTCCCTCTTAGAGGGAGGTGCCCCGAAGGGGCGGAAGGAGTGTGCCGCAAAGGAGGCCGCAGATGTTTGGAACCCTCTACCTTGCCGATCTTGACGGCACGCTTTTAACGCCCGATCAGACGGTGAGCGGGCGGACGAGAGAGACGCTCAACGCGCTCATCGAACGGGGTGCGCGCATCTCCTATGCCACGGCGCGCTCGCTCGAGACCGCTTCCGCCGTCACGCGCGGCATTGCGTTCCGCGAGCCCGTCATCGTGCACAACGGCGCCGTGTTCGCCGATCCGCTCGCCAAAGAGCCGCTCTCCGTCGCCCGCTTTTCGGATGCGGAGAAGGAGGAGATCCTGTCGGCCTTTTGCGCCTGCGGGCTGTTTCCGCTCACCTATTCCCTGATCGGCGGCAAGAACCGCTTCTCCTATCTCTGGGAGCGGTGCGGGGAAGCGCAGCGGGCGTTCATCCGCACGCGCACGGGCGGGGCGGCGGGCAGCGAACGCGCCCGTGAGATCGCGGCGAAGGAGCGCATCCTGGACGGCGACGTCTTTTACTTTGCCTGCCTCGGGGAGGAGCGCGCCCTGCGCCCCGTCTATGAGGCGCTGCATACAAGATACCGCTGCTTCTATGCGCCCGACATCTATCTGAAGGCGCATTGGCTGGAGATCGTCAAGCGGGATGTGAGCAAGGCTGCGGCCGCGCTGGCGCTCAAAGCGCGGTTGGGCGCAGAGCGGCTGGTCTGCTTCGGCGATGCGGAGAACGATATCCCCCTGTTTGAGGCGGCCGACGAATGCTATGCCGTGGAAAACGCGGTGCCGGCCCTGAAAGAACGGGCGACGGGCGTCATCGGCAGCAACCGCGAGGACAGCGTGGCCATAAAAATAGCGCAGCTCGTTTCGGAAGAGGCTGCGCCGTGATCGGTTTATTCCCGTTCCTCGGGCGAGGGGCGGGCTTTTTTCTTGCGGGCGGGGCGGCTCTCGAGGGTGAAGAGATCGATGCGCGAAGGCTTTCTCCAAAAGAGGAAGAGGGCGGGCAGCAGGAAGGCGACGGTGCCGCAGAGGTTGCAGATGAGGTCGCTCATCGTGTCGATAAGGCCGCTCCCGCGGGGCTCCGTCACTTCGTAATTGCCGTTGGGGAGCTGCCCCACGACGCCGTTCTGCCAGCGCTGGTTGTTGTACCCGCCCGGCATCAGGCTGTCCACGGCGTATTCAAATACCTCCCAGAGATACCCGACGGCGAGCGAGAAGAGAAGGGCAAAGAGGACGGCGGCGAGCACCTTCCCCGTTCCCTCGGGCATATCCCTGAGGAGCAGCAGTGCAAATGAGAGCCCCACGATGGAGAAGAGCGGGCCGCTCAAGGTGTGCAGGATCTTGTCCCAGAAGGGGAGGGCGCCGTAGAGATCGTAGAGGTTGCCGCCGCAGAGTGCGGCGACGGCAAATGCCATGAGGGAGACTTCGAGGGCGAGCGGAAAGCGGATGCGGAAGAGAAGCTCCGCCAAAAAGACGGCGGCGATCATGGCGATGCACAAAACGGCATACCACAGACGGCGGAGGAGTTCGCCCTTTTCAAAGACTCCGCTCTGGTACCGGACAACGGTGCAGACGATGCCGCCGAGGAGGACGAGGGCAAGGACGGAAAGGGTGAGGATGAGGATGCGTTTTCTCTTGGCGTCGGAATGGGTCATGCAAAGCTCCTGAACAAGTATTATCTGCCCTAATTATAGCATGGGCAGGGCGCGGCGTCAACCGCTCACCTGCTCAATTCTGCCCAACTTGAAGGGAAATTTCCTCAAAGCGGTTTACATTTTCTCGAAAATGAAGTAAAATGGGGATAATATCGGAGAAATTCGCAGGAAAAACGCACGATCAAGGAGAGATATGGGGTTTCTTTCCCGGTTGAGACAACTCTTTCGCCCCGCTCCGCCGCCCGTCGGCCTGGGCATCGCCCTCGGCAGCGGGGGAGCCAAGGGTATGGCGCATCTCGGGGCGCTGAAGGCGTTCGAGGAGGCGGGCATCACCTTCTCCTTCGTGGCGGGCACGTCCATCGGCGCGGTCGTCGGGGCGCTGCTTGCAAAGGGGTATTCCGCGGAGGATATGCGCCGCATCGTGGAGGCCGTCAA
This sequence comes from Bacillota bacterium, assembly GCA_003343805.1. Lineage (GTDB taxonomy): Bacteria > Bacillota > Clostridia > Christensenellales > Borkfalkiaceae > Gallimonas > Gallimonas intestinavium. The sequence goes on from QAKM01000002.1 coordinate 15,343, forward strand.
CCGCAGGGAGTTTTCCAGAAACCTGCGCCCCTTTGCCGACCTCACCTTTGCCGAACAGTTCCTTGAAAACTATCTCGAAGGCGATTTTACCACCCTCTCCCTTCCCTTTGCCGCCTGCGCGACGGACGGGAAGGACAACCGCCTCGTCGTTCTGAGGAAGGGCAAGCTCGCCCGTGCGGTCACGGCGTCCTCGGCCATCCCGCCTCTTTTTAAGGGCGTGCAGGTGGACGGGCGCGAGCTCTATGACGGCGCCTTCACGAACGCCATTCCCACCGATGTGTGCCGGGCGCTCGGCGCGGAGTTCGTCATCGGCATCGACCTTGCCGCCTTTGCCAGGCCGGAGGAGGAAAAGGGGCGCTTTTCGCGGCTCCTGGGGAGCGCGCTCACGCACATCCAGCCCGTGCGCTATACCGAAGATCAGCGCACACGGGGCTATAAGAGCGCCGACTATATGCTTCGTCCGCCCCTCGGGGCGTTCCGCTCCACCGACATTTCGGAGGAGGCGATGGAGGAGATGTACACCCTCGGCTATGAGGAGGCCAAGCGATGTATGGAGGAGATCAGAGAGGCGATCTCGGCCTTCTCGAAGGAGAAGAACGGGAAAAGGCCCTTCGCAGGGAGAGGCGCGCGCAGAAGCTGAAGCGGGCGCTGCCCGCGCTCTGCGCCCTCGTTCTCGTGCTCGTCATTGCCCTGGTGCATCTCTTTGTGCCGCTCTCTTCGCTGCTGCCCGCCTACAAGCTGACGGCGCGGGCGGAAGGGGAGCTGCGCGTCCACTTTCTCGACGTGGGACAGGGCGACTGCACGGTCATCGAATTTCCCTCGGGCGACGTCGTCCTCATCGATGCGGGCGACGGGAGCTTTTTTAACCGCATCCATACGGTGCGCTATCTGAAAGCGCTGGCGCCCGCGCATCTCACCATGATCCTGACCCATGCCGATGCCGACCACTACGGCGGCTTTGAATCGCTCGTTCAGGCGTTCGGCGCGGATGCCTTCTATCTCCCTGCGGCGGGGGAGGATACGCCCGAATATGCGGCTCTGCTCGATGCTGTTGAAAGGAGCGGGGCGGAGACGGGCGTCATGACGCGCTACGGGGTCATTGCCGACCGCTCGGGCGCCTATCTCGCCTGCATTTCGCCGCGGAGCCTCGACGAGGAGGAGGGGAACGAGGCGTCGTCCGTGTTCTATCTCCGCTACGAGGGCGTGGGGGTCATGCTGGCGGGGGATATCTCCTCGGCCGTGGAGCGCCGCCTCGTGCGCGAGAACGCCCTTTTAGAGGGCATCTTCGACTGCGGGGGCTTCCGCGTGCGGCCGGAGGAGACGGAGATCCTGAAGGTCTCCCATCACGGCTCGGCCTATTCGAGCTGTACAGAATGGCTCTCTCTTCTGTCGCCCGAGGCGGCCGTCGTCTCGTGCGGGGCGGGCAATGCGTTTTCTCACCCCTCGCCCGAGGCGCTTGGCCGCATCTCCGCAGTCGGTGCGGAGATCTATCGGACGGACGAGCTGGGAGATGTGATCGTCGGGATCCATGAGGGAGGCTATACGCTCTCCTATTCCGGACAGAGGTAAATTATGCGTTTGACGACATCGGGAGAATCACACGGCAAAGGGCTCTTTGCCATTCTGGAGGGGGTGCCCGCGGGGCTTGCCCTCGACCTTGCGCGCATCGACGGGGCGCTTGCGCTCCGGCAGGGCGGCTACGGCAGAGGGGGACGGCAGAAGATCGAACGGGATCGTGCCGAGATCATGACGGGCGTCCGCAACGGCGTCACGCTCGGAAGCCCCCTGACGCTTGCCGTCTTTAACCGCGACTACGAAAATTGGAAACAATACATGGCGCCCGAGGGGTGCGACGTGTCGGCGCGGCGCGTGACCAGGGTGCGCCCGGGACACGCCGACCTTACGGGCATGATCAAGTTTGCAACGGACGATGCGCGCAACGTTTTAGAGCGCGCCTCCGCCCGCGAGACGGCTGCACGTGTGGCGGCCGGGGCGGTATGCGTGCAGCTTCTGGAGGCGCTCGGCATCGGGATCCGCCATTATGTGCGCTCGCTGGGAGGCATTTCGGATGAACACGAATATCCCTTTGAAGTGCTCAACGATAAGTCTCCCGTCCTCGGCATGATGGACGCGGAGAGGGAACGGGAGGCGGTAAAGCTCATCGACCGCGCCAAGGCGGAGGGGGATACCCTCGGCGGCACGGTGGAACTGCGCGTACACGGCCTCAAGCGCGGCTTCGGAAGCTGCATGACCTACCGCGAAAAGCTGGACGCCCGCCTCACGGCGGCGCTCATGAGCGTGCAGGCCGTCAAGGGCGTGGAAGTGGGCGAAGGCTTTGCGCTCGCCGCTCTCCCCGGGAGCCTTGCACACGATGAACTGTTTTACGAGGAAGGCCGCGGCTATTTCCGCAGGACCAACCGCGCTGGCGGCATCGAGGGCGGGATGTCCAACGGCGAAGAGCTCGTGCTCCGTGCCGCGATGAAGCCCATCCCCACCCTCATGAAGGGGCTTCGGACGGTGGATACGGACGGCAACGTGCCCGCGCGCGCTTGCACCGAACGCAGCGACGTGTGCGCGCTCACGGCGTGCGGCGTCGTTTTGGAAAGCGCGCTCGCCTTCGAGCTTTGCTCCGTCGTTCTGGAACAGCTCGGCGGCAGCAATCTGAAAGAGATCAAACGCCGCTACGAGGAGATGCCATGAGGACGATCGTTCTGAAGGAAGAGGCGCAGTCCTCAAAAAGCACCATCTTCTGCGGGGAGGGGGCGTTTGAAAAGGAACTCCCGCGCTTTCTTGCGGGCTATCCGCAGAAACTGATCTTTACCGACAGCAACGTCGAACGCCTGTGGGGGGCGCGCATCCGCGAAGTGCTGGGCGACGTGCCCGTGTTCGTCATGCCTGCGGGCGAGGAACACAAGACGGAGGAGACGCTCTTCTCTCTTCTGAAGGCGATGGCAGAGCAGCAGCTCCACCGCACGAGCTGCCTCGTGATGATCGGCGGCGGCGTCGTCGGGGACATCGGCGGCCTTGCGGCGGCGCTCTATATGCGCGGCATCGCCTGCTTCCAGGTGCCGACCACCCTTCTGGCGCAGGTCGACTCCTCGGTGGGCGGAAAGACGGCCATCGACTTTCTGGGCATCAAGAACCTTGTGGGGGCGTTCAACCAGCCCGAGGCAGTGTTTGCCGACCCCTGTTTTCTTTCCACCCTGCCCCCGCGCGAGGTGCGCTGCGGGCTGGGAGAGATGGTAAAACACGGCGCACTCAGCGAAGAACTCTTTGAAACACTGCTCGCGCGGCGGAACGAATTGGCGGCGCTCGATGTGCCTGCCGACCTCATCGCAGACAACATCGCATTTAAGGCCTCTGTCGTCGCGCAGGACGCCAAAGAGAGCGGGCTCCGTAAATCTCTCAATCTCGGGCATACGACGGCGCACGCGCTCGAATTGGCGCAAAAAACGCGGTCGCACGGGGAATGCGTGCTGCTCGGCACCATCTTCGAGGCTGAGCTTGCGCGCCGGCATGAAAAATGCGACGATGGGTACCTTCATGAACTCGTCTCCCTCTGCAAAGAGGTGCTGGGGGGCATCCCTGCGCTGCCGCCCGCGAAGGAGTGGACGCCGCTCGCCCTTCTGGACAAGAAAAACACGGAGCGGGGCACCGTGGTCGTCACGGCGCCCGTTGCCCGCGGAACATACCGCCTCATTGCGCTTCCCTTTGCGGAGTATGCGCGGGAGGCAGAGGAGATACAAGCAAGATTATGTTAAAGTTGGCTGTCATCGGCAAGGACGTGTCCGAGTCGCTGAGCCCCGCGATGCACACCTTCATCCTGCGTGAAATGGGCGAGGCCTGCACCTACGACTGCGTCAGCATTCCGCCCGAACAGTTCGGGGAACGGGCGGAGGCATTGTTTGAACGGTACGACGCCTTCAACGTCACCATCCCCTTCAAGACGGACATCATGCCCTATCTCAAGGAGCTGAAGGGGGATGCGGGGACGTTCGGTGCCGTCAATACCGTGGTGAGTACCTCTCGCGCGGGCTATAACACCGACGGCATGGGTTTTTTGCTCATGCTCGAGAACGCAGGCGTTGAGGTGAAGGGGAAGGATGTGCTCGTCCTCGGCGCGGGCGGTGCGGGCAGGAGCTGCATCAAAAAGCTCGCGGAGGCGGGCGCGAACGTCTTTGCCTACGAGCGGAGCGAGGAGCGCCTTGAAGAAGTGTTCAAAGAGTTCGGCTGTTTTGCCCCGCTTTCCGAAGCGGAGGCACGGCGGTATGACGTCATCGTCAACTGCACGGGCATCGGGATGCACAGGACGGTGGGTAGGACGCCCTCCGTGCGCACCAAGGCGGGTGAGGTGCCGGTGGGGGAGGAACTCCTCTCCCTCTGCGAGACGGTGGTCGATCTCATCTATGTGCCCAAAGAGTCGGAATTTCTGCGCATCGCGCGCGGGCTTGGGAAGCGGACGGTCAACGGAAGCGCCATGCTCTTCTATCAGGCGTACTTTGCCGACTGCATCTACCTCGGCCGCACGCCCGATGCGGCGGAAGCGGGACGGCTGTTTGAGGCGTATCAACGCAAAGGAGGGGATAAGGCATGAAGTTTCTGGTTTTGAACGGCGTCAATCTGGGGCGCACGGGGATGCGGGAAAAGGGTGTGTACGGCTCGGACACCCTCGAGAGCATCAACAAGGGCCTTGCGGACTTTGTAAGAGCGCACGGGCATGAGGCCGACTTCTTTCAGAGCGACCTTGAGGGAGAGCTCTGCACCAAGATCGGGCAGGCGGAGGGCGTGTACGACGGCATCGTCCTGAACGCGGGGGCATTCACGCACTATTCCTACGCCATCCGCGATGCGATCGCGGGGGTCAGCGTTCCCGTCGTCGAGGTGCACATGTCCAACGTCCACGCACGGGAGGAGTTCCGGCACAAGTCCGTCCTCACCGAAGTGTGCAGGGGGGAGATCCTCGGCTTCGGAAAGAACAGTTATTATCTTGCATTGGAGAGTTTTTGGTTATGAATATCGTACTTTGCGGCATGATGGGAGTGGGCAAATCGACGGTCGGCATCCGCATCGCGGAGCTGACGGGAAGGCGGTGGATCGATACCGATATCATGATCACCGACCGTTACGGACGCATTTCCGACCTCTTTGAGTACTACGGTGAAGCGCACTTCCGCGAACTCGAAACGAAGGTCGTCAAGGAGCTTTCTACGCAGGACGGCCTCGTCATCTCGACGGGCGGCGGCCTCGTTCTGAAGCCCGAAAACAACGAGATGCTGAAACGCAACGGAAGGATCTTCTTCCTGCGGGCGAGCTTTGAGACGCTTCTCGCGCGTGTGCGGGCGGATGAGAGCCGTCCTCTTCTGAAGGATACGGGCAAGACGGCGGAAAAGCTGGGCGAGCTGATGGAGTGGCGGACGCCCGTCTATGAGCACGTTGCCGATCATATCGTCGATACGGACGGCAGGACGGCGGAGGACGTGGCGCAGGACGTGCTGAAGATCTTCCTCGAGGACCGGGAGGGGACGCGGGAAGGCGAACCGACATGGTAAGACAAAAATATGCGCTCGTAACGGGCGGAACGCGCGGCATCGGCTTTGCGACTGCCGCGCTTTTGCAACAGGCGGGCTATCTTGTGACGGCGACCTACTCCCGGGAAGGGGAGGATGCGGCGTGCGCGCGGGAGAAGCTCAAGGGCGTCCGCTTTGTGCGGGCGGACGTCACCGAGGAAGAGGCGGTCAAGGCCGTCATCGAGGGGATGGAGCGGCTCGATCTCCTCGTCTGCAATGCGGGGGTCGCGTCCTTTGCACAGGTGCAGGACATCACACTTCCCGAATGGGAGCGCGTGATGCGCGTGAATGCGGGGGGCGTGTTCCTCTGCTGCAAACACGCCGTCAGAAAGATGCTGCACGTCGGTGAGGGCGGTGCGATCGTCAATGTTTCCTCCATCTGGGGGGAGACGGGCGGAAGCTGTGAGAGCGCGTACTCCGCGTCGAAGGGTGCAGTCATCGCCTTTACCAAGGCGCTCGCGAAGGAGCTTGCGCCCTCGAAGATCACCGTCAACTGCGTGACGCCGGGCGTCATCGACACTGCGATGAACGCGCACTTCACAGACGAGGAGCTGCGTGCGATGGAAGAGGACATCCCCGCGGGCAGGATGGGGGAGCCGGAGGAGATCGCACGGGCCATTCTCTTCCTCGGGAGCGAGCCGTACATTACGGGGCAGATCCTGGGGGTGAATGGGGGAGCGCACATCTGAAAACGCCGCCGAAGGCGCTGCAAAACTGAAAATTTGACGCAAAAAATGCGATCGCGCAAAATGTAAGCGCGATCGCATTTTTTGCGTCTTTGCATAGTACTATGCCTGACATAATACCATGTATTTACGTCTGACAGAGTATTATTTCACTCAAAATGCAATACTATGTCACACATAAT
>QAKM01000058.1 GCA_003343805.1 Bacillota bacterium
CACCTCGTCGCGGCAAGGCGGTTTGGTCTGCGGCGCGCTTCGTTTGCCGCATGACCTTATATGCCTGCCGCTCCTCTTCCCGCAAAACTCGCTACGCGATTTTTTGTGGGAGCCCTGAAAAACAAGAAAGCACTTGCTCACCCCTTACACAGGGGAGGCGAAATTGTGGATTCAACAACCCTTCCGTCAGGCTCGTTCCTCACCTGACACCTCCCCTTACACAGGGGAGGCGAAATTGTGGATTCAACAACCCCTCCGTCAGGCTCGTTCCTCACCTGACACCTCCCCTTACACAGGGGAGGCTATAATAAGGAATAGAAAAAGGAGATGCCGGGGTGGCATCTCCTTTTTTGATGGAAGTTTTTGCTTTGCGGTGGAGAGAACTGCCGTTTTCAGAAACGGGCTTACGAAAATAAGGTGACTCCTTCCGCCCCTTCGGGGCACCTCCCTCAGGGAGGGAGGCGAGGGGACCTTACGCTTCGCAGTTCTTTTTGAGGGTCGCAAGGTTTTCGGAAAGTTCCTTGGGGAGCCGGTCGCCGAACTGCTTGTAGAACTCGGCGATCTCATCGGCCTCTCTGCTCCAGCGCTCCTTATCGACGTAAAGGATGCGCTCGAGCGTCTCTGTCGAGTAGTCGAGCCCTTCGATGTCGATGTCCTTTGCGTAGGGCACATAGCCGATGGCGGTCTCCTGCGCCTCGATCGAGTCGTCGCAGCGCTTTAAGATCCAGTCGAGCACGCGCATATTGTCGCCGAAGCCGGGCCACAGGAACTCGCCGTTCTCGTCCTGACGGAACCAGTTGACGTTGAAGATCTTGGGGGGATGCTTGACCTTCCGGCCCATCTCGATCCAGTGTGCGAAGTAGTCGCCCATGTGATAGCCGCAGAAGGGCTTCATCGCCATGGGGTCGTGGCGCAGCACGCCGACGGCACCCGTTGCGGCAGCGGTCGTCTCCGAGCTCATGATCGAGCCGACGAACACGCCGTGGTTCCAGTCGCGCGACTGATAGACGAGGGGGGTCGTCGTTGCCCTGCGGCCGCCGAAGATGATGGCATCGAGGGGAACGCCCGTCTTGGAGTTGAACTCGGGCGAGATGCAGGGGCAGTTGACGGCGGGAGCCGTGAAGCGGGAGTTGGGATGAGCCGCCTTCACGCCGCTGTCGGGCGTCCAGTCATGGCCGAGCCAGTCGATGAGGTGTGCGGGAGCGGGTTTCGTGAGGCCTTCCCACCAGACGGTGTTGTCCGAAGGATCGAGGGCGACGTTGGTGAAGATGGTGCCCTTCCTGGTCGCGGCGAGCGCGTTGGGGTTGGAGTGGTCGTTGGTGCCGGGAGCGACGCCGAAGAAGCCGTTCTCGGGATTGACCGCCCACAGTCTCCCGTCCTCGCCCACGCGGATCCAGGCGATGTCGTCGCCCACCGTCTCGACCTTATAGCCGAGCTCCTGATAGTGCTTGGGGGGGATGAGCATGGCAAGGTTGGTCTTGCCGCAGGCGGAGGGGAAGGCCGCCGCCACATACTTCTTGGTGCCGTCGGGATAGGTGACACCCAAAATGAGCATGTGCTCTGCCATCCAGCCCTCTTTGCGGCCGAGGTAGGAAGCGATGCGGAGCGCGAAGCACTTTTTGCCGAGGAGCACGTTGCCGCCGTAACCGGAGTTGACGGAGATGATGGTGTCGTCCTCGGGGAAGTGCATGATGTAGCGCTTCTCGGGATCGATGTCACACTTCGCGTGGAAGCCCTTGACAAAGTCGCCTTCCTTGCCCAATGCTTCGAGGCAGTTGAGCCCGACGCGCGTCATGATGCACATATTGAGGACGACGTAGATGGAGTCGGTGACTTCGATGCCGATGCGGGAGAAGGGGGAACCGACGACACCCATCGAATAGGGGATGACGTACATCGTTCTGCCCTTCATCTTGCCGCGGGCGATCTCGCGGAGCATGGCATAAGCCTCCGTGGGGTCCATCCAATAGTTGGTGGGGCCGGCGTCCTTTGCGTCGCGGCAGCAGATGAACGTGCGCGCTTCGACGCGGGCAACGTCGTTTTCCGCCGTGCGGTGATAGTAGCACCCGGGGAGCTTCTCCTGATTGAGGCGGAGCATCTCGCCCGTGCTGCACGCTTCTTCGCGAAGGGCGTCGATCTGAGCCTCGCTGCCGTCGATCCAAACGATCTTGTCGGGCTGGGCGAGCTCGGCGCTGTCCTTCACAAAGTCAAGTACCTTCTGATTTTCGGTGTAAACTTGCGTCATAAAGACCTCCGAGTAAAAATTTTCCGAAATGACAGGCGGCGGACGGGGAGCTGCGGAAGGGAAAAATGCCGCGATAAGAAAAATCTCCCTTGTCTGCCATTCTCATTATAGCACGAATGAATGTCAATGGCAAGCAAATCGCCCCCGCAATTTTTTGGGGGAAGTTCCCCATGCGAACGGGCGGTTTTTTTGTAAATAGTTTAAATACACAAAAAAAATGCGGAGGATATTGACAATTTTGTAACGATGTGATAAACTGTATTTACCAAAGCAAAGGGGGACAGGAAAATGAGACGCAAAACGTTGTGGGCGGCGGTGATGGCCGCCGTGCTGTGCCTGGCGGGCGTCCTTGCGGGATGCAAGCCCGAGGAACAGGAGAAAGGGATGTTTGACGGGATCGAGGTGGTGTCTTTTGCCTACACTCCCGAAGACGAACCCATGCAGGTGCGCCTCAGGCGGTCGGAGGATGCCTCTTTGGTGGACGAAATGATCGCCCTCGTGGAGGAGGCGCCCTTCGAGGTGCTCGGCGAGGCAGAGGCCGATGCCCTGTGGGAGGAGCTCACGGAGAGCATCGGGGAGGTGCGCACGATCTTCATCATCTTCTCTTCCGAGGAACACGATCCCTTCGACTCTTCGGCCGCGATCGTCCCGGAGGACGATGTAAGGCTCATCATCTCCCCGGACGGTTCGGCCTGGCTGGGTTACCACGGGGAAGATCATGCCGCGGCGGCGGGGAGCTTTGATTTCGCAGAGCTTGCGGCGTTCATCGGCGAACATCAGTCTTAAGAAAAGAGACAAAAGGCGGGGCGGAGAGCTCCGCTTTTTTTGCTGTCCTCTTTTTGCGGCGAAATCCTTGACAAACGCGGCCGCAGCGCTTAAAATATTTATATCACCAACCAAGGAGGGAAACCGATCATGAAAAAGAAAACCATCTGGGCCGCGCTCCTGTGCGCCGCCGTCGGATTTACCGGGATGCTTGCCGGCTGTTCCGGAAACAAACAGGATACACTCGACTTCGAGGGGGTGTCCGAGCTCAACCTCTCGATGACGATGACGGCAAGCTACGTCGAAGTCATCACGAACGCAGACGACGTCGGCCGCGTGACGGACGTGCTCACGGCGGCGGAATATACGCAGACGACGGAGCCCACGCAGGACATCGACGACGCCTTCCGCGTGCAGGCCTATTTTGAGGATGGCAGCATGATGGATATCTTTGTGCGGCCGAACGGCTCCGCGATCGTGCTGGACGGCGAGGACAAGTACAGTGCCGCCGTCGGTGCGGTGCAATACGACGGGCTCGTCGATCTTTACGAAGAGTTTCTGATCGACGAAGGCGAATGAGCGCGGACAAAGAACGCGATCAAAAGGAATGCGGGGCGGGCAGCCGACAGGCTGCCCGCCCCGCATCGTTGAAAGAGAGGAGTGGGAAAATTGCAGCAGGGCATGGAGAAAGACAATTTACTGTCTCCGTCATGTATGATGGAGATAAACCATTTGGTAGGACATCTTTCTTTTTATAATAAGGCGACTCCTTCCGCCTCACGTTCGTTCGGCACCTCCCTCAGAGAGGGAGGCAAGAAAAAGGGGAAGCACTTGCTCGCCCGAAGAGGCGGCTAAAATGAGGAATTTTATATCGTATGAGAGGCGCCGCGGCAAAAATGCCGCGGCGCCTTTGATCGTTCATCATTTTACAAATTCTCCCGTGGCGGCGTCCTGAAAGACGACGAAGAAGCCCTCGTCGTCCGAGTAGGGGGAGACGGGCACAAATACGCCCTTTCCCTCGAGCTCGGCGGGCGGCTCGCCCTCTGCCTCCACCGCGAGGCACACATAGCGCGGCTGTCCCGCCCGATAGATGATGCCGAGGAGGGCGCCCTTCGAGAGCACCCACTCCGAATGGGGGAGCGCGCGGCAGAGGCGGCTGTCTGCCCTGCCCGTGCGGAAGGCCTCCTCAAGGCGGGGACGGATGCTCTCGAAGTATGTAAGCGCCGCCTCCTGCGGCTCGGGGGCGGGCGGCTCGGGAGAAGCATAGTAGTTCTTCACGGCGAGCGCTTCGTCGTCGTACTGCGCTTCCCGGGCGGCGGGGCCGTCGGGGGCGATGCCGCGTTCCGGAGCGGGCTCCTCTCCGGGCAGCGGGACGCCGGGCGCGAAGGGGGTGTTGGGGCCGGGCAGGCCGGGTGCGCCCGTGGGCGGCATGGGAAGGGGCGGGATGTGTTCGCCGCCCGTCTCCGCTCCTTCGGCGGGCTCCTCTTCGGGCGTCTGTGCGGGGGCCTTGGCGGCGGCTTTGCGCTCTTCGGGGGAGGGGCGCTGCGTGCGGGCGCGTCTTTCGCGCTCCGGAAGGGAGCGGAAGGTGTCGAGGAGCGCGGTGTAGTCATCGGGCGCGTTCCCGCAGGAGCCGAAAGCGACGGGCTCGGCCTCGCGGCTGACAAAGCACAAAAGCACGGCAAAGCCGCCCTCCAGCGAGGGACAGTCGGGGACGCGCAGGGCGGTATTTCCCTTGAGTTCGAGGCAGTACTCCTTTCTCCCCACGAGGACGGCGAGGGCATATCTCCCCTCCTTGAGGGGGGCAAGTCCCGCGATGCGCGGGGTGATCGTGAGCTCGGAGCCGAGGCGTTCGGCATAGACGGCGCCCATGAGGGGCATCCCGTCGGCGGTGAAGCCCTTCCCGATCTGTTTGAGGATGCAAAGTTTCTTTTCGTAAGCCATAGTCCCTCCGTTGCGACGCATTCGCGTGCTGCCATTAGCATAGGCGATGTCTGCGCGCGGATCCTGACAGATTTGCGCGAACAAGGAGGGATCGCGGCGATGAAAAAAGGGCGCAAAAAAAGGCCGCCCTCCACAGAGAGCGGCCGAAGGATACTGCTTAAACCTTTTTGAAGCGCAGGTGCATCCTACCCGTCTTGTCGTTCTTGTCGCCCTGCACGAAGTCGAGCGCGTCCTCTTCGACGAGCCCTTCTTCGGGAAACTTGGGGAAGCCCTTGAGGGTGAGCTTGTCGCCCTCCTGCGTGTAGGTCCCCTCGGTGTCCTTGCCCTTGCTGCCCTCCTGTTTGTGCAGGACGGCGGTGCCGTTTTCACGGAAGGTGAGCGTGCTGCCCTTGGCGGCCTCGCTGAAAAAGGCGACCGCAAAGAGGCCCATCGCCTTGGCTTCTTCGGGAACGCCCTCCGCGTACTCGGGGAGGGCGACCTCAAATTCATAGGTGCTGCCGGAAACATCGTGTGCCATAGAGAACCTCCTTTTTGGGGTTGATTTATTATGTGGTTGGGCGGGCGATATAAGGCATCTACCCGCATTACGCGCCTTTTGGCGATGCGGTGACTCCTTCCGCCCCTTCAGGGCACCGTCTCGCGCGGTAGAGCCCGCGCTGCTCCTCTTCCCACGCATCTGCTTCGCATCTGCGCGGGAACCCTGAAACGGCACG
>QAKM01000050.1 GCA_003343805.1 Bacillota bacterium
GCGGGGCGCGTCTTTTTATCGTTCATGTTCTAAAAGATATCGTATTCCACGGGGGTACGGAAGAACTTTTCCGCCGCCTTTCCGCTCCGTCCGCCCGCGAGCGCCGCCATGAGCTTGGCATAGGCCGCCTCCAGCGTCATACAGCGCGCCTCGATGACGTTCTCACAGTCGAGGAGGCGCCGTCCCACCGCGTAGGTACCGAGCGAGCTCCCCTCCCGCTCCACCTGCGTGGAGATGACGACGGGCTTTCCGGACGATGCAAATTCCCGCACGGCGCGGAAGAAGGCATCGTCGCGGTAATTGGGAAGACCGCCCGAGCCGAACGTCTCCAGAATGAGCCCGTCATACTTATCCGAGAGGTAGGCAAAGATGGCGGGATCGAGGCCGGGCGTCATCTTGAGGACGAACACGCGGTCGTTCAGCTCGTGCAGAAAGACGGGCATCCCGCGCGGTTTTTCGCCGCGGAGATAGTAGAAGGGCTCGCCGTCGCGCATGACGGCGACCGCAGGGAAATCCACGCTCGAGAAGGCGTTGTAGCTGCGCGTCCTCGTCTTTTTGGCGCGGGTACCCAGAATGACGTTGCCGTCGAACACGATGCGGACGCCGAACGCCCCGTCGTCCGAGCAGAAGCGGAAGGCATCGAAGAGGTTTCGGCGGGCATCCGTATCGCGAAGATAAGCGGACTTCTGCGACCCCGTCAGGACGACGGGCTTTCTGCTCCCCTCGATGAGGTAGGAAAGCGCCGCCGCGGTATAGGCCATCGTATCCGTGCCGTGCGTCACCACAAAGCCGTCGAAGGCGCGGTAGTTCTCCTCGATGATGGAGGCGATCTTCAGCCAGTGGGGATAGTAGACGTCCGTACTGTCCAGATTGAAGGGCTGCACCGTCTCCACCGTGCAGAACTGCGCGATCTCGGGCACGCAGGACAGGAGCTCCTCCGAAGTGAGCGCGGGGGCAAGGCCCTCCCCCGTGTTCTTCGAGGCGATCGTGCCGCCCGTGGCGATCATCAGCAGTTTTTTCTTGGGCTTGGAAAAGAGCATAAGCCTCCTTTTTGTCCGTTCAGCGGAGCTTTCGCCGAAGCGTTTCGATGATCTCTTTGGAATAGCCCAGATCGAGAAGGTATCCCTCCGCGCCGAGGGGCGAGACCGGCCGACTGACGCGCGCGCCCGCAAGTTCCAAAAGCAGCGAGGCGAGCAGGATGACGTTCTCCCGCTCTCCGACGAGGAGGGCGCCCTGCCGCAGCTCCGCAAGGCGGGAGAGGAGCGCAAACGTCTCCTCCCGCTCCAAGAAGTCCCTTCCGGCCGGAACGGAGATAGGCACAAAACCCGCGGGCGCGCCGAGGGGCAGCTCCCCGAAGAGGCAGGCAAACACGCCGAAGCGCGTAAAGCGCTTTGCATCGTACCGCACACCGCCCAGCTCCTTGCAGAGACGCCCCTCCCACAAAAAGGTACGCGCCCCGTAAGGCGCGGCAACGTCCTTTATGAGGGCGGGATCGTAGGGCGCATCCGCTTCCTTTGCTTCAAGCACGCGCTCCACGCGGGCGCATTGCAGGCGGTCATGCGAGCCGACGGGCGCGAGCACGCGCTCCCCCGCCTTCACCGCAAAGCCGCAGCGATACCAATAGACGCGGTCCGCTATGTTTTCGTCCTCCGTAAAGCGGAGGGCGGCATACGTCACCATTCGTTGGGGAAGGGCGGACACTCCTCCATCCACCAATCCTCGTAAAAATGCACATAGGAGGAGCAGTTCTCGCTCACGTCGTCCGTCAAAGGAAGCTCGCTCTGCTGCCAGAATGCGGTGACGAACGCCTCGCACTTCTCCGCCGTGATGTCCTTCAGAAAGGCGGCGCCCAGCTCCAGAATGTGTTCGGGGCGGTGAGGGCAAGCGCGCACGGCGTCCTCCAGACGGCGGTTGCAGGGAAAGAGCACGCTGTTCTCAATGAGGATGAGCCGATAGACGGAGTAGACGATCTCCTGCGCGAGATGGGCGCGCATATAGGCGTTGTCCTCCTTGACGCAGGCGAGGAAATAGCCGCGGTTGAGCTGCAAATTGCTGTTGAAACAGCGCACTTTGGCAGGGATCTCCCCCTCGGGATAGGCAGAAATGCGCTCGACAAGGCCCGGAATATCGTCGTCCTTCGTATAGACGGTGACGGCCCCGAGGTAAGCGTTGCGGGTGGGCTCGCTCGCGCGCTCCGCCGCAAGTTCCAGCACTTTCCTGCTCTTGAATTTGACGTCGAAATAGCCGCCCTCGTAGGTGCAGTGCCCCGTGACGACCTCGGCAAGGCGGTTTTCCCCCTTGCGCTTTTCGTATTCCTCCTCCGTGACGACGATGACGGCGTCGATGTCCGAATCGGGCCGCGCGTTGCCGTGCACGATGGAGCCGTCCAGGAGGACGGCGATGACGCCCTCCCCGTCCTTATAGTAAGAGACGAGGTTTTGAATGCTCTCCTCGTGGTGTTTCAACATATCTTCTCTCCCTCCCGCCCTGCGGCGAGGGCAGCCTTCTGGGCATGGGTCAGCCGCTTCAAGTGCCACTCACGGCTCCTTGCTTCGTTCTCGCTGTCAAACTCCTCGAAATAGGCGAGGGTGACGGGTAACCGGCTGCGCGTATATTTTGCGCCCTTTCCCGCATTGTGCGTCCCGATCCGCGCCGCAAGATCGGTCGTGAATCCCGCATAGAAGCTCCCGTCCGCACAGCGAAGGAGATAGGCGACGTATTTTTTAGGCACGGGCGTCCTTCTCGTTTGCAGCGTCCTTCCCGCTTGACGCATCCTCCCGCGCGGCCTGCACAGAGCGCTTGTACTCGCGGCTGCACACGATGATGCTGACGATGATAAAGCCGAGGATGAGCCCCGCGACCGCCGCCACGGCCAGGTTGGTATCGCCCGAGATGACGGCGCGGTACGTCGCAAAATGCACGGCCGTCTCCTGCTCGTAGAGGGCGACGGAGACCGCCTGCACCGTCTCGGCACACGCCTGCAGGCGCTCGTACTGCGCATTGACGCGCGCATCGAAGGCAGTGATGTTCGCCTCGGTGAGGGAGGCGATCTCGCTCTCGATCTGCACGTTGCGCACGACAAGCTCGGCGATCATTTCGGCGATGGCGCTGTCCGAGCCGACCGTTGCGGACATGGAACCGATGGTCTCCCGCAGCGCCTCGATCTTCTCCTCATTCAAAACCTGCTCGCGCTTGAGTTCGGCGATGCGCCCCTCCATCTCATCGAGGGAGACATAGCCGCGCGTTGTAAGTTCGTTCCGGAGCGATTCGATGACGCTCTCCCCGCAGGCGACCGCCGCTTCCGCACGGTAGGCGGAGAGCGTCTTGCCCCCCACCGAGTATCCGGCACGGTATTCGGCGATCCACTCGTCGTAGGCAGCGAGGATGCTGTCCCGCTCCTCGGAGAGAAGGGAGAGCCGATCCTCGAAGGACGCCTCGGTAAAGACGTCCGCATCGATGGAATAGCCGATGCTCGCCGCCTTCTCCTTGACGTTGTCGACCGCCGTCTGCGCCAGCGCGCGGATGAAGGCCTGCGCCGTCTCGCGCGAAGAAAAATACTTGCCCTGCACGGCGATCGTATAGTTTCCCGTCTGGGTATAGCCGTCCGCCGTCGTGACGAACTCCGCCGTCACGGAGACATCGTCCTCCTTCACCATCTTGTCGATATCGATTGAGCCGAAGCGCTCGTCCGAAGCCTTGGCGGCCGCAAGCGCCTCGTAAGAGGTGAACTCGCGGTAGGAAAAGGCAGAGCCGTCCGGATATTTGAGGGTATCGCTCGCGGGATAGGTGAGATAAAACTGCATGGAGTACTCCCTTCCCAACGGATTGATGACAAAGGCAAACAGCAGCGTGAACGCCGCCGCAAAGACAATGGATGCAAGGATGACCGCCCAAAGGTGTCTGCCGATCATGCGGCAGAGTTCCCCGACCGTCACGCCCTCCTGATACTTTCTTTCCATCTTTCTTTCTCCCGTCGCTTTCTTGTGTCTATTATATCGCCTTTTTTTGCCCCCGTCAATCGCCCGAACGTGCAATTTACATGAAAAAACCCCGCACCGGGCGGGGGATGCGGCTTGAGCCGCAGCGGCGTTTGCCTTCAAGACGTGAGATCCGCTATTCCTTTGCCGCCTCGCGGAGCGCTTCCACCGCGCTGGCACGGCCGTCTGCGCCCGTCTTTTCGTAGATGGAGGAGATGTAGTTGCGCGCGGTGCCGTCCGAGAGTTTGAGGGCGGAGGCGATCTGCTTGTTCGTGAAGCCGTCGAGCAGCATGAGGGCGATCTCCGTCTCGCGGTCGGAGAAGGAGAAGGCGCGCTTGAGCTTGAGCTCGCGGTCGCCCTTCACCATGCGCGCCGCGTCGGCGATGTGCCTCGCGATCTTGGCAGGCAGGATGGTATCCCCCGCGTAGGCGTTCTTGATGGAGTCGATGAGGACGGAGGCGGACGTATCCTTTAAAAGATAGCCGCTCGCCCCGTTGTTGATGGCGCCGAGGATGTAGTCGCTGTCGTCAAAGGTCGTCAAAACGAGCACCTTGACCGCGGGATGCTGCCGCTTGATCTGCTGCGTGGCGATGACGCCGTTCATGACGGGCATCCGGATATCCATGAGCACGACGTCGGGCGAACGTTCCTCGGTCAAACGAACGGCCTCCTCGCCGTTTGCGGCCAGCCCGACGACTTCGATCTCCCCGTCCGACGAGAGCACGCTCTGGATGCCGTCGGCGAGGATCGCCTGATCGTCTGCAATGAGCACTCTGATCATAGTTCCTCCTCAGCGTCCGCCGTCCAGCGGCAGCCGCAAATGAATTTCAAATCCTTCCTCCGGTTCCGTCTCGAACCAGACCGTTCCGCCCAGGCTCGCCGCCCGGCTGTGCATCCCCTTGAGCCCGAACCCCTCCTTGAGGGCGGCGATCTCCATCCCGCTGCCGTTGTCGGAGAGCAGAAAGCTCACGTCCTTCTCCCCCTTTTTCAGCTCGAAATAGAACGCCGTTGCCTTGCCGTGGCGGAGGCCGTTGGAGATGCCCTCCTTGAGCGTGTTGCAGAGGAACCGGCACTTGGCGTCGCAGAGGGAGACGTCGTCGATGTCGCACCGCACGGCGATGCCCGTTCCGTCCGTCGATTCGTGGACGATCCCGAGCAGCATATCCTTGAGCGTCGCCGCACTGCGGCTGCCCGAGAGGAGATGGACGCTCTCCCGCAGCTCCTCGAGGGCGTGTTTGGCCTGCAGGTTTGCCGCCACGACGGAGCGCTTTGCCCCTTCGGGGTCGCGTTCGATGGCAAGTTTTGCCGCCTCCGTCTGCATGATGACCGTCGTGATGGAATGGCCCGCCGTATCGTGGATGTCCTTGGCGATGCGCTGGCGCTCCTCGAGCGCCGTCACTTCCTTGAGCTTTTCCATCGCCTCGGCGAGCTTCTGATTGCTCTCGGCGAGCTTTTTGTTGCTCTCGTCCAGCTCCTTGACGCGCTTGGCGATCTCCTCGTTCTTGCGGTACATGAGGAGCAGGAAGTTCATGATGAGGAAGTGCAGGGCAAAGATGATGAGGTCGTTGAAGGCACTCGAGATGAGCAGGTCGAGCTCGACGGGCTCGTCGCGCAGGGCCTGGGAAAGCGAGAGCATCCCCAGATACAGCACGACGCTGCTGACGCCCATCGCGATGTTGCCCGAGATCTTCTCCTGGCTCAGATAAAATTCCGAAAGGATGACGACGAAGAGCGTCGAAATGAGCCGTCCGCCCGAAAAATAGGTGAGCACGAGCAGGAACAGAAGGTCGATGACATAGCAGACGATGCGCTGTTTGAAGGAGCGCAGCGCAAACAGCTTGACGGCATTTTCCGCCGCGAGCGCCGCCGAAACGGGCAGGATGACGAGCAGCGCGCGGATGCCCTCCACCCTGGCATCGCGGCAGTCCACCGCGATGATGATCTCCACGAGGACGAGGGCAAGAAAGATGAGCACTTTGCCGATGGCGACCATCTTTTCGGAGGGCAGCGTGGCCCGTTCGATGCGTTCGCGGATGGTCATTTCTCCTCCCTCCCCAGCACGTTCCCGATGCTGTAACGGGCGCTCAGCTCGTTTAGTTTGCCCGAAAGGAAGTAACTGTAAACGCCCTCGGGGCTGCAGATGATGTGATCGCGCAAAGAGACGTTGTGCATGGAGCACAAGATCTCGAGCTGCGCGGTGAAGTCGTCGTCCTCACGGGAGGGCGTCGCCGGCCCCGTGATGTGGTTGTGTACCGCCACCATCGCCGCGGGCTTTGCCTCCACGAGGAAACGCGAGATCTCCTTGGGGTCGACGGAGGCCTGAAAGGACTTCTCCGAAGAGAAGCGGCGCACATTTTTGACGCAGTCCTTCCCGTCGAGGGAATACAGCTCGACGTACTCCTCCCGGGCGCCCTCGAACCGCTCGATGAGGAAGGGACGGAATGCCGCAAAGCTGAACGCCGAGGGAAGCTCGGGCTCCTTGAGCTGAGCGCGCGCATAAAAGATGCCGATGATGCGAAGGTACGCCGCCGTGGACTCCCCCACGCCCGGCACTGCCTTGAGCTCCGCCATCTCCGCCCCGAGGACGGCACGGAGGCTCCCGAACGTAGACAGCAGGCGGTGCGCCAGCTCGTTCGTGTTCTTGCGCGGGATGGCGTTGAAGAGCAGGATCTCGAGCAGTTCGTGCTCCTGAAGCGAGCCTTCCGCCGACTCCAGCCGCTCCAGCATCCGTTGTCTGTGCCCCTCGTGCATAAGCCCCTCCCGTTTGGTCTATTTTAACATATTTCCCGAAGAGCGTCAAGCCCGCAGCGCAAAAAGGGCTCCCAAAGGAGTCCTTTTGCCAACAAAACGCAACTTTTACGCGGGATGCTGTTCCGTCGCCTCGCGGTGCATCTCCACAAAGGCATCGATGCGGTCATGAAGCCAATCCCTGTCGATCGTCTGGTATTCCCCGCCGATGAGGGGGAAGGCCTTGCCGACGACGGGCGTGCGCGTGATGCTATGCTCGTAGACGCGGAACTCGTCCCCGAAGGTCGCCGCCTCGGCCGATGCCACATACTTCCAGACGAAGTATGCAACGGGATGTTCGTCCTGATAGATGATGTAGGAAACATAGTCCTCGTCCAAGAGCCCGTCCACGGCCGCCTGATCGTCCGCCGCCTCGAGCGCATCCAGCCACTGCTCGTAGGAGAACCCGCAGGGCTTCCACTCATACTCCATGCAGTTGCGCTCGGCAACGCCCGGGAAGGGCGAAACTTCGCTGTCGGGCGAATAATTCCCGACCTCGATGCTCTTGCCGGCGGCTGCAAGCCCGTCGGCATAGCCCGAATTGATGTAGATGCGCCGGCCGTCCTCGTTGACGATGAGCACCATGAGCTCCTGTGAGTCAAAGACGTCCTGTTCGTAGACGCCGTCCACCGTCACGCCCGCCCCGTCGGGGAGCAAGGGCGCCGGGGTCGTCTCCTCCGGCTTACAGGCCGCAAACGCGATGACGGACGCTGCCGCGATCCCGGCAGCCAGAACGCCCGCGAGTATTCTTTTCTTCTTCATCCGATCCTCCACTTGTCTGCATTGTAATGTGATTATACCGCATTCCCGCCCGCCTGTCAACCGCTCACTCGCAAAACGTCGGAAAAAAGCCCTCCCGTCGGGGAGGGCTTTGCGAACGCGGTCCGCTTATTTCGTAAGGCGCTCGACGGCCTTCTTGTAGATGTCGATGAGCAGGCCCACGCGCTCGACGGAGATGTACTCGTCGGGCTGATGGGCAAGCGCGGGATCGCCGGGGAACTCGGGCCCGAAGCCGACGCCGTTTTTCAGGGCGCGGGCATACGTGCCGCCGCCGATCGCGACGGGCTCTGCCTTCTGTCCCGTGCATTCCTCGTAGACTTCGGCGAGCGTTTTCACGAGCGCGCTGTCCTTCGCGTGATAGAGCGGCGGCTGGAAGTTGATGGTCTCGTAGAGCAGGCCCATCTTGTTGACGGCCGCGATGATCTCCTCGTAAGGGATGCTCGCGGGATAGCGGATATCGACGACGATCTGAAGCTGGCCCTTGCGGAATTTGACGACGTTGGGCGACATCGTGAGCCGGCCCGTCTCGTCCTCGAACTTGGTGAGCCCGTACTTGTCGCGGAACAGGCAGTCGATGACGTTCTTGATTTCGGGGATGTGCTCGAAGTATTTGAGGAGGGGCAGCATGGCGTTTTCGCCGAGCTCGGGCGTGGAGCCGTGCGCGCTCTTGCCGATGCAGATGAGCTTCTTGCCCTTGATCTTGAGGCCGAAGCTCTCCGCCTTGGGGATCTGGATGCTGCGGGGCAGCACTTCGCAGTAGCTGCAGACCATGTTGGGAGCGCTTCCGCCCTGCATATAGAGGAAGGGCGCGCGGTCAAACACGAAGTGGAAACGGAGCTGCAGGATGCCCTTTTCCGCATAGATGACGGGGAAGTCCGCATCGGGAGAGAAGCCCGTCTCGGGCATGTGCGCGACTTCGTTGTAGTGCTCGATGCAGCGCCAGCCGCACTCTTCGTTGCAGCCGACGATGAGCTTGATCTTCTTGCCCGGGACGAAGCCCTCGTCCTTGAGTGCCTTCAGAGCATAGAGCGCGCAGACCGCAGGGCCCTTGTCGTCCGTCGTACCGCGGCCCCAGATCTTGCCGTCGGAGATCTCGCCGCCGAAGGGATCGTGCGTCCAGCCCTCCCCCGCGGGGACGACATCGAGGTGGCAGAGAATGGCAAATTCCTCCCCTTCGCCGAAGATGACTTCGCCCACATAATTATCGTAGTTATGCGTTTCAAAGCCCATGCCCGCCGCAAGGGCAAGGAAATCGGCAAGGCACTTTGCCGCACCCTCGCCGAAGGGCGTTCTGGGCGTTCCCTTCGCGAGCGCAGAGTTCGTCTTGACGAGATCCGAGATCGCCCGGACCGCTTCTTCCTGATACCGTTCCATTATGATACACTCCGTTATCGCAGCCAAAGCCGCGTTTTTTGCAATACCGCTCCATTGTAGCATGATACGTTGCAAATGTCAACCGCAAAAAAATGAATCAACGTTAAAAGAGTGTGAAAAAACGGCAGAATACTCTGCCGTTTTCACATCAAATCGTCGGAATGCGATCGTTATACAGGCCGGGGCTCAGACAATGCCCTGCGCCATCATCGCCTCGGCGACCTTCTTGAAGCCCGCGATGTTCGCGCCCGCCACATAGTTGCCCTCGCAGCCGTACTCTTTGGCCGCGTCGTCCATGTTGTGGTAGATGTTGATCATGATGTTCTTGAGCTTGGCATCCACTTCCTCGAACGTCCAGAACAGTCTGCCGCTCGACTGCGCCATCTCGAGCGCGCTCGTCGCGACGCCGCCCGCATTCGCTGCCTTGGCGGGAAGGAACACCACGCCCGCCTTCTGGAACACCTCGATGCCCTCGAGCGTCGTGGGCATATTGGCTCCCTCGCCGACGTACTTCACGCCGTTTGCAACGAGCGCCTTTGCGGATTCGCCGTCGATCTCGTTCTGCGTCGCGCAGGGAAGTGCAATGTCGCAGGGGATGGTCCAGATGCCCTTGCAGCCCTCGTGGTACTCGGCGCCCTCGACGCGCTCCGCATACACCTTGATGCGCGCACGCTCCACTTCCTTGATCTGCTTGACGACATCCAGCTTGATACCTGCCTTGTCGTAGATATAGCCGTTGGAATCGTACATCGCGACGACCTTCGCGCCCAGGCTCTGCGCCTTCTCACAGGCGTAGATGGCGACGTTGCCCGAGCCGGAGATGACGACCGTCTTGCCCTCGAAGCTGTCGCCGCGGCACTTGAGCGCCTCTGCCGTCATATAGACGAGGCCGTAGCCCGTCGCCTCGGTGCGCGCAAGGCTGCCGCCGTAGGAGAGGCCTCTGCCCGTCAGCACGCCGACGTGCTCGTCGCGGATGCGCTTGTACTGACCGAAGAGGAAGCCGATCTCTCTGCCGCCCACGCCGATATCGCCCGCGGGAACGTCGGTATCCTGCCCGATGTGGCGGTAGAGCTCGGTCATGAAGCTCTGGCAGAAGCGCATGATCTC
>QAKM01000081.1 GCA_003343805.1 Bacillota bacterium
GGACCGATCGGTTATGAGCCGACTGCTCTGACCAACTGAGCTAAAGGCCCGTTTGCGGTGCTGAGCTTCACAACGCTTGCTTATCATATTACAAACGAAGAACAAAGTCAAGTGTTTTTTCGCAATTTCCGAAAAAAAAGAGAAAAATTTTTTTCGACGCAAGATCCCACAAAAAAACGCCATCCGACAGGCTTTTTCGCCCGGCGTCTGCTACAATCGGAATAAATTCCGGTTTGGGGGAAAGGATGGACATTCAGTACTTAAGGAAGGGACAAGAGCTGTATCTCTATCTTTCGGGAGAGCTCGACGAACACTCGGTCGCCGCTCTCCGCGGGAGGACGGACGCGCTCATCGATGAAAACGCCGGTCTCTCGCGCGCCGTATTCAATCTTGCGGGAGTGCGCTTCATGGATTCGACCGGCATCGGCTTTCTGATGGGGCGGTACAAAAAACTTTCGCGCTACGGGATCGGCATGGCCCTCGAGGCGCCGGACCAAAACGCAGACAAGATCCTCACCATGAGCGGCATCTATTCGCTCATGCCCAAAGTTTAGGTGGTATCATGAACAGAATGCAACTCAGATTTTTATCGCGCTCGGAGAATGAAGTCTTTGCCCGCAATGTCGTGGCGGCATTTGCGCTTCCGCTCAACCCTACGCTTTCCGAACTTTCCGATGTCAAGACGGCCGTATCGGAAGCGGTCACGAACTGTATCGTCCACGCCTATCCCGACGAAGAGCAGTGGATCAGCGTGGAATGCGAGACGGAGGGAAATAAATTACATATCACCGTAACGGACAGCGGAAGGGGGATCGCCGACATCGCGCAGGCGCTCACGCCCTTTTATACCTCCTGTCCGGGGGAGGAGCGATCGGGCATGGGCTTTACCATTATGCAGACCTTCATGAATGAGTTTCATCTCACTTCCGTGCCGGGCGAGGGGACGAGGGTCGAGATGACAAAATGCTTCGGCGGGACGGCGGAAGCCGATGCTCGATGAAAGGGAAACGCTGCGGCTCATCCGTGCCGCAAAGGAAGGGGACTCCTCTGCCAAAGAGGCCCTTCTCTCTGCCAATACGCCGCTCTTAAAGAGCATTTTAAGGCGCTACCTCAACAAAGGCGTGGAGTACGAGGATCTGTTCGAGCTCGCCTGTATGGGGCTTTTAAAGGCCATTTCCGGCTTTGACGAGAGCTTTGGCGTGCGCTTTTCAACGTATGCCGTCCCCATGATCGCTGGGGAGATCAAGCGCTTTCTGCGCGACGACGGAAGCGTCAAGGTCTCCCGCGCGCTCAAAAAGACGGCACGCGACATCAACGGCTACATCGAACAGTATCTGCAGGAACACGGCACCCAGCCCTCCGTCAAAGAGATCGCAGATCGGTTCGCGATCGACGAGAGCGAAGTCGTCTTTGCGCTCGGGTCCTCGCACATGCCCGTTTCCATCTATGAAGAGGCGCCTCATAAGGACGGAAATGCGCAGTCCATCGCAGAGCGTCTCGCATCGCCCGATACACCGGAAGAGATGCTCGATCATGTCCTCCTGAAACAGGCCATCGAAAAGCTCCCGGAACGGGAAAGAATGATCGTCGTTCTTCGCTACTTCCGCGATATGACGCAGAGCGAAGTCGCCCGCCTCGTCGGTGTGTCACAGGTGCAGATCTCCCGCATCGAGAGCAAGATCCTCTCGCGCTTCCGGGAAGAACTCAAAAGCTGAACGGGCAACAAAACCTGTCCTCTTGCCGCACAAATCACAGATCCATTCTTCCGATCATAGGGCGAAGGGGACTTTTTCTCAGGACGGAGAGCAAACCGTCCTTTTTTATTTGACTTTTTTGCACACAGAATGGTATAATTATGCGGAAATCAGAAAGTTTTATTCGGAGAGGATCATGGCAAATTGCAGACTTCCGGCAGGCGTACAGGACGTGCTCCCGCGTGAATGCGCCCTTCTGACCGGCCTCAAGCTGAAGTTGGAACGAAAATTCTCTGCATCGGGCTATCTGCCCGTTCTTCCCGCAGGGCTGGAATATTACGAAACACTTGCAGGCAGCGAAAACGCCGTCTCCGAAGAGCAGATGTTCAAAATGACGGACACGGACGGAAAACTGCTGGTGCTGCGTCCGGATACAACGCTCTCCATCGCGCGCATCGCTGCGACCAAACTCGGTCTCGACCGCGCAAGGCTGAGCTATTTTGCCGACAAGTTCGACCTCCAGAGCGGAGGCGGACTCACCAGCCGGGAGATCTTTCAGGCGGGGATCGAGTGCCTGGGGGAAGAAGGGGCGTTTTCGGACGCACAGTGCATCGCCTTTGCCATCGAATGCCTGAAGGAAGCCGGGCTCAGAGATTTTATCATCGACATCGGCCACGTCGGCTACTTCAAGGGACTTCTCGAAGAGAGCGGTCTCTCGGCTGCAGAGGCGGAGGGGGTGCGGACCTGCATCAACCGGAAGGACACGATGAACGCCGAGCGACTTTTGAAAAAGGCGGGCGTCTCGGGCGATGCGCTCAACAACATTCTGGCGCTTCCCGCCCTCTTCGGCGGAGCGAACATCCTCGAAGAAGCGGAAAAGCTCACGCAGAATGCCTGCGCGATCGGCGCCGTAAGGACGCTTCAAAAGATCGATCGTCTGCTCTCAGGCATGGGGTATGAAGGGTATATCTCCTATGACCTCGGCATGATCAAGCCGCTCTCCTACTATTCGGGCATTGTCTTTTCCGGGCTCGTCAAAGACCTCGGCGCTCCCGTTTTGAGCGGCGGACGGTACGACGATCTCGCCGATGCCTTCGGAAAGCACATGCCCGCAGTGGGATTTGCAATGGGATTGAAGCGCATCCTCGTTGCACTCGAACGGCAGGAAGCGCTTCCCGAAGAGAAAAAACCCTGCGTCATTGTGGCGGAAGAGGGGAAGGAAGCGGAGGCATACCGCGAATACCTTGCCCGCATCGCCCGCGGCGAAACGGTGCGGCTCAGCGCCCTCACGGGAAAAGCGGGAGAAGAAGCAGAGAGAAGCGCCGGATATGAAGTACTCGGCAGGGGAGGGAAGGCATGATCACGTTTGCACTGTCCAAGGGGCGGCTCGCGACCGAGAGCGCAGACCTTCTCGCCCGCTGCGGTGTGGATACCGCCGTCTTGTACGAAGAGACGAGAAAGCTCGTGCTTTCGAGCGCGGACGGCAATTTCCGCTTCTTTCTCGTCAAGCCCTCCGATGTCCCCGTCTATGTGGAGGCGGGCGTTGCGGACCTCGGCGTCGTCGGCAAGGACACGCTCATCGAAGAGGACCGCGATATCTATGAGATGCTCGACCTTAAGATCGGGGAATGCTCGCTGTGTCTTGCGGGCTATCCCGAGCGCAAAGATGTTCTGACGAGTCCCGCGCTCCGCGTTGCCACCAAGTATGTGAATACGGCAAAGCGGCTCTTCTCCGAACGGGGGGAAGACGTGGAGATCATTCCCCTGCACGGATCCATCGAACTTGCGCCCGTGACCGACCTTTCCGACGTCATCTTCGACGTCGTGCAGACAGGCTCCACGCTGAAGGCCAACGGGCTCGTCGTGCTGGAACAGGTATTCACGGGCATCACGGCGCGGCTCGTCGCCAATAAAGTAAGTCTGAAAACCAAGTCGGCGGAGATCCTTCCGCTCATCGCAAAAGTCAAGGAGGAAGTGGCATGAAGATCGTCACGAAAGAGGAGAGCGAAGAACTTTTGGAGCGCCCCTTTGAAGAGCGCCGGGAAGAGATGCTGCGCGTCAAAGAGATCGTTGCGGACGTCGCCGCCCGCGGCGATGCCGCCGTCTTTGAATATGAGGAACGCTTCGACAAAACGCTCCTTACAAAGGATACGTTCCGCGTCTCGGAAGCGGAATACGAAGAGGCGTATCGGCAGGTGTCTCCCGAACTTTTGGAGAGCCTGCGCCTCGGCATCCGGAATATCTTTGAATACCACAGCCGCGCGGGAAGAAAGGATCACATCGTCACAAAGGACGGCAGAACGACGGGCTATGTCGTGCGTCCCGTGGAAAGGGCGGGCATCTATGTCCCCGCCGGCACGGCACCGCTCTCCTCGTCCGTTCTGATGGCGGTCCTGCCCGCAAAGGCAGCCGGTGTGGAACACATCTATGTCGCAACGCCCGCCAAGGAAGGCAAGGTGCATCCTCTGACCTTGGTCGCAGCAAAGGAATGCGGCGCGGAGGCCGTCTTCAAGATGGGCGGCGCACAGGCCGTCGCAGCCTTTGCC
The DNA here is from genome assembly GCA_003343805.1 of Bacillota bacterium. Classification (GTDB taxonomy): domain Bacteria; phylum Bacillota; class Clostridia; order Christensenellales; family Borkfalkiaceae; genus Gallimonas; species Gallimonas intestinavium. The sequence continues at coordinate 4,241 of QAKM01000081.1, forward strand.
TACGGCACGGAGAGCGTTCCCAAAGTGGATGTCATCGCGGGCCCCGGCAACATCTATGTCACGCTTGCAAAGAAGGAAGTTTACGGACAGGTCGGCATCGATATGCTGGCAGGGCCGAGCGAGATCCTCATCGTCGCAGACGAAAGCGCCAATCCCGACTGGGTGGCGGCAGACGTCCTGTCTCAGGCAGAGCACGACGTTCTCGCCCGCGCCATCGTCGTCACGACGAGCAAAGCGCTTGCCCGGCGCATCGCAGAACGGGTGGATGCCCGGCTTGCGGTGCTCCCGAGAAGGGAGATCGCCGCGCGCTCGATCGCCTCGGGCGGCGGCATCATTCTGGCGGACACGCTCGAGGAGGCAGCAAAGATCTCCAATCAGATCGCGCCCGAACATCTCGAGCTGTATGTGAAAGATCCCGATGCCCTTCTTCCCAAGATCAAGAACGCGGGCGCCGTGTTCATGGGGGCATATACCCCCGAGCCGGTCGGCGACTACTTTGCGGGTCCCGATCACATCCTGCCCACGGGCGGGAGCGCGCGCTTCTTTGAAGTGCTGAGCGAGGACGTGTTCACGCGCAAGATGAGCGTCATCCGGTACACGGAGGAGGCGCTCAAAGAGGACGGAGAACACATCGTGCGGCTTGCGGAGAGCGAATCGCTTCTGGCACACGCACGGGCTGTCCTTGCCCGCCTCGAGGAGGAAAACAAATGAGAACTGCGCACATCGAACGAAAGACCAAAGAAACGGAGATCGCCCTGACGCTCAACGTGAACGGCACGGGCGTTGCAGAGATCTCCTCGGGCGTCGGATTTTTTGACCATATGCTCGAGCTCCTCACGGTACACTCCGGCATCGATCTTACGCTCTCCTGCAAAGGGGATACCTATGTCGATTTCCACCACACGGTAGAGGATGTCGGGATCGCCCTCGGGGATGCCTTCAAAGAGGCCCTCGGCGATAAACGCGGCATCGCAAGATTTTCCGACCGTGTCGTGCCGATGGACGAGACGGCGGCGCTCGTCGCTCTCGATCTCAGCGGCCGGGCATATCTTGCCTTCGAGGACAAGATGGACGGCAAGGCAGGCGTGTTCGATCTGGAACTTGTCGAAGAGTTTCTTCGGGCATTCTCCTCGCACGCCGGGCTCAATCTGTATGTCAAACTCCTGCGCCGCGGAAACAAACACCATGAGGCGGAAGCCGTCTTTAAGGCACTTGCTCTGTGCTTGAAAGACGCCGTCACGATCGTCTCCGACCGCATCCCGTCCAGCAAAGGGGTGCTCGAATGATCGGCATCATCGACTACGGCATGGGCAATCTGCGTTCCGTGCAGAAGGCCGTCGAGTTTTTGGGCGGAAGCGCCATCATCTCTGCGGAACGCAAAGAGCTCGACAAGTGCGGCAGGCTCATCCTGCCCGGGGTTGGCAGCTTTGCCGCGGGCATGGAGAATCTGGAACGGACGGGACTTGCCGATTACGTCAAAGCACGGGCGGGGGAACTGCCCATCCTCGGCATCTGCCTCGGGATGCAGTTCCTGCTCGACGAGAGCGAGGAAGAGGGCATCCACAAGGGGCTCTCCCTCATTCCGGGGCGCGCCGTGCGCTTTTCCGAGGGAAAAGTGCCGCAGATGGGCTGGAACAACGTCTCCGATTTGAGATCGCCGCTGTTTGCAGGCATCCGTGACGGAGCGCAGTTCTACTTTGTACACAGCTATTTCGCCGACACAACGGACGAATACACCATCGGAAAGACGGAGTACTATCGAACCTATGCCTCCGCCATCGGCAAAGACCATGTGTACGGCGTGCAGTTCCATCCCGAAAAGAGCGGCGACGTGGGGTTGCAGCTCATGCGCAATTTCATGAGGTTATAAGATGAAACTCTATCCCGCCATCGACATTTTAGGCGGCCGCGCGGTGCGGCTCCTGCACGGAAAGCGCGATGCCGTCACCGACTACGGCGACCCCGTTGACCGCGCCAGACAGTGGCTGGACGCAGGAGCGCGCATTTTGCACGTCGTCAACCTTTCGGGCGCCTTTGATGAAGAAAATCACTTCCCGCGCATTCTCGAGCGCATCGCCTCCTTAGGCGTTCCCGTGCAGACGGGCGGAGGCATCCGTTCGCTCGAAACGATCAAAGAACGCTTTTCATCGGGCGCCGACCGCGTGGTCCTCGGCACCGTATGCGTGGAACAACCCGAAGTGTTAGAGGAAGCGGCCGCTCTTTACGGCGGTAAGATCGTCGCCGGAATCGATGCAAGGAACGGAAAGCTGACCGTCCGCGGATGGACGGTGACCGCCCAAGAGGACGCATTCACCTTCGGACAAAAGGCAAAGAATCTCGGCATCACGGATGCGGTCTTTACGGACGTGGGACGGGACGGCGCGCTCACGGGCGTTAACCTCGAAGCGACCGTAAAAATGGGCGAAACAGGCCTTCGTGTCATCGCCTCGGGCGGTATCCGCAGCATGGAGGATTTGGAGGCACTTCAGAAGCACAACGTCTACGGAGCGATCCTGGGCCGCTCCGTCTATGAAGGGACGATCGACTTAAAAAGAGCGATCGAGGAGTTTGAATGTTAAGCAAACGTCTCATCCCCTGTCTCGATCTCAAGGACGGCAGGGTCGTAAAGGGAGTCAATTTTATCCATCTCGTCGACGCCGGGGACCCCGTGGAGACAGCCAAGCTCTACAACGCTTTCGGCGCGGACGAACTCGTCTTTTTGGACATCACGGCGAGCTACCGCGGCAATACGCCCATGTGGGAGATCATCTCGCGGGCGAGCGAACAGGTCTTTCTGCCCCTCACGGTGGGGGGCGGCATCCGCACGACGGAGGACTTCCGCAAGATGCTCTCGTGCGGGGCGGACAAGATCGCCGTCAATTCCGCCGCCATCAAGGATCCGACCCTCATCACGGACGCAGCCATGAAGTTCGGACGGCAGTGCGTCGTCCTTGCCGTGGACGCCAAGCGCAACGAGGAAGGCAGATGGGATGTCTATCTCAACGGCGGCAGAGTCAAGACCGATCTCGACGCCATCGAGTGGATCCAAAAGGCGGAACGCCTGGGCGCGGGCGAAGTGCTCCTCACGAGCATGGACCGCGACGGCACCAAGGAAGGATACGACTTAGAGCTGACGCGCGCCGCAGCGGAGGCCGTCAATATCCCCGTCATCGCCTCGGGCGGAGCGGGAAAGATGAGCCACTTCTATGACGTACTCACCGAAGGGAAGGCCGATGCAGCCCTTGCCGCTTCTCTCTTCCACTTCGGGATCATCCACATGAGAGATCTCAAAAACTATCTCGCGGAGCGGGGCATCGCCGTCCGCATGGAGGAATAAATGGATATCAAATTCGACGAGCGCGGACTCATCTGCGCCATCGCACAGGACGCGGAGAGCGGCGACGTGCTCATGCAGGCATATATGAACCAAGAAGCCCTTGAAAAGACACTGGAAACGGGCTATGCGCACTATTGGAGCCGTTCAAGAAAGTACCTGTGGAAAAAGGGCGAAACGAGCGGGCACGTCCAGAAAGTCAAAGGCATCACCTTCGACTGCGACAAAGACTGCGTGCTCCTTCAGATCGAGCAAGTTGGTGCCGCCTGCCATACGGGCAGCCGCTCCTGCTTCTTCAACGTCGAAAAGGCAGAGGAGGGCGCGGGCGTGCGCTTTCTTTCCGAACTCGAGCGCGTTATCGACGACCGGAAGGAGCACCCCGAAGAGGGCTCCTACACGTCCTATCTCTTTGAAAAGGGCATCGATAAGATCGCCAAGAAGATGGGGGAGGAAGCGGTGGAGACCGTTATCGCCTCCAAAAACGAAAACAAAGAGGAGCTCGTCGGCGAGACGGCAGATCTTTTGTATCACCTTCTGGTGCTGCTGCGCGAAAAGAACGTATCGCTTGCGGATGTCTGCACCGAGCTCAAAGCAAGGCATAGCTGAAGAGGAATACGCCGGATGAGAGAAACAGGAACGCTCCTTTCCTTCCGCCCGTCCATCAAGGTCATGGATGCGACGATGCGCGACGGAGGGCTTGTCAACAAATTTGCTTTTTCCGATGAGTGGGTGCGCGCGCTCGTAAGCGCCAATGTTCGCGCGGGCGTGGATTATATGGAACTCGGATACAAGTCCGATCCTGATCTCTTCGATGAAAACAAGTTCGGTCTATGGAAATTCTGCCGCGACGAGGAAGTTTTCAACGTACTCGGAGGGGTGCCGGAGGGGCTCAAACTCTCGTGCATGGCGGATGTCGGCCGCTGCAACTATGAGCGCGACATCGGCCCGCGCGAAAACAGTCCGTTTACGATGTACCGCATCGCAACGTACATCAACACCATTCCCGCGGCGCTTGCGATGGTCGAGCACTGCCACAAGATGGGCTACGAGACGGCGGTCAACATCATGGCGATCTCCAAGGCGACGGAAAAAGAACTCTCGCTGGCGCTTGAGCTCATCGGCCGATCCCCCGCCGACATCATCTATATCGTGGACAGCTACGGCTCCATCTACCCCGAAGAGATACGCGTCATTGCAGAGCGCTATCTCGAGACGGGCGAAAAGTACGGAAAAGCCATCGGCATCCACGCGCACAACAACCAGGAACTCGCCTTTGCAAATACCATTGAATGCACGGCGCTGGGCGTCGACTTCCTCGATGCGACCGTTTCCGGCATGGGGAGGGGGGCAGGCAACTGCCGCATGGAGCTGCTGCTTGCCTTCCTGAAGAATCCCAAATACAAACTCCCGCATATCCTTCGCTTTGCGGAGAAATATATGCCTGTCATCCGCCAGCAGGGAGCCGTGTGGGGATTCAATCCCGCCTACCTTCTGACGGGCGCCCTCAACCGCCACCCCTCGAGCGCCATCCGCTTCACCGAAGAGGGAAGAGGGGACTACGCCGCGTTTTTCAACGAGCTTTTAGAGCAGGAGTGAGGTCCTATCCGAGGCCCGTCCTGTTTGCAAAAAATGAAAAGTAGGTGAAGTTTTCCAAATTTTCTTTCACGCATACTTGACAATATTATATATGCGTGGTAGGATAATGATAAAAAGAGAATGCGTAAATTTCGGCTCGGGATTTACGCTTTTCTTATATGGCTTACGGTTTCAATTTTTTTCTTACATTTCGCATTTAACGATGCGAAAAGGAGGACTTCTTTTGTTAAAGACACTTGCAAAGAGCATCCGCGAGTACAAGTTGGCGTCCATCTTATCGCCGCTTTTCGTCTCGTTCGAGGTCATCCTCGAGTGCCTGATGCCCTTCGTCATCTCGATGCTCGTTGAAGTCATCGAAAGCAGCACCCCGACGATAGCGGAGATCTGGAAGTACGCAGGGATCCTGGTGGCGATCGCCGTCGCATCGCTCGTCACGGGTACGCTCGCGGGCGCATTCTGCGCACGCGCATCGACCGGCTTTGCCAAAAACCTGCGCAAAGACCTTTACTATCACATCCAGGACTTCTCGTTTGAGAACATCGACAAGTTCTCGACGCCTTCGCTCGTCACCCGTATGACGACGGACGTCACCAACGTGCAGCTTTCCTACATGATGATCGTGCGTCTTGCCATCCGCGCGCCCCTCATGGTCATCTTCTCCTTCGTCATGGCATTCGTCATGGGCGGCGACCTTGCGTGGATCTTCCTTGCCGTTGTCCCGCTCGTCGCATTCGCTCTGTTTGCCATCATGTACAAGGTCATGCCCACTTTCCGCCGCCTCTTCCACAAGTACGACGACATGAACGAATCCATTCAGGAAAACGTCAGCGGCATCCGCGTCGTCAAGGCGTATGTGAGAGAGGAGTACGAAAAGCAGAAGTTCGGCAAGACTTCGACCGCCCTCATGAAGGACTTCACGAAGGCGGAGCGTCTGCTTGCATGGAACGACCCTATCATGCAGTTCGCCTTCTACGGCGTGCTGTCTGCCGTGCTGTTCGTGGGTTCCTACCTCATCATGAGCGTGGGCGAGCCCATGTACAACGTTGCAAGAGTCTCTCAGCTCATCGTGTACGGGATGCAGATCCTTTCCTCCGTCATGATGTTCTCGATGGTCTTTGCGATGATCGCGATGTCGGGCGAATCTGCCCGCCGTATCGTCGAGATCCTCGTCGAAAAGAGCACGCTGCACGATCCCGAGAACCCCGTATATGAAGTCAAGGACGGCTCCATCGACTTTGACCACGTCAACTTCAAGTATTCCCCGACGGCGGAAAAGAACGTCCTCGAGGCCATCGACCTCCACATCAAGTCGGGCGAGACGATCGGCATCATCGGCGGTACGGGCTCTTCCAAGACGTCGCTCGTCAATCTTCTCTCCCGCCTCTACGACGTGACGGAAGGGAGCGTCAAGGTGGGCGGCGTGGACGTGCGGGCATACGATCTGACGGCGCTTCGCAATCAGGTCGCCGTTGTGCTCCAGAAGAACGTCCTCTTCTCGGGGACCATCAAGGAGAACCTCCGCTGGGGCAACCCCGACGCGACGGACGAAGAGCTCGTCGAAGCGTGCAGGCTTGCGCAGGCAGACGACTTCATCCAGAGCTTCCCCGACAAGTACGATACCTACATCGAACAGGGCGGTACCAACGTCTCGGGCGGTCAGAAGCAGCGTCTCTGCATTGCACGCGCGCTCCTCAAAAAGCCCAAGATTCTCGTCCTCGACGACTCGACGAGCGCCGTCGATACCCATACCGATGCGCTCATCCGCAAGGCATTCCGCGAATACATCCCCACGACGACCAAGATCATCATCGCGCAGCGCATCTCCTCGGTGGAGGACGCCGATCGCATCGTCGTCATGGACGGCGGCAAGATCAACGCCGTCGGCACGCACGAAGAACTCGTCAAGACCAATCCCATCTATGCGGAAGTCTATCACTCTCAGGTAAAGGGGGCAGACAATGAAAACTAAACTGCACGCCAAAGTGCGCCCGAACACCCCCGAGGCACCTCAGGTCAAGCCCAAGAAGCAGAAGGGGACTTTCTCCCGCGTGATGAAGGCGCTCTTCCGCTATTATCCCGGCATGACGACGCTCACCATCATCTTCCTCGTCATCAACGCCATCGTGAGCTCCGTGCCCGCCATCTTCATGGAGAATATTTACTCCGTCATCGAAGAGGCGCAGACGGCAGGGCAGACATGGGCGGAAGTCGGCGGCGTCATCACGGGCAATATGCTCACCCTCATCGGGATGTACGTCGTTTCACTCATCTTCGGCGCCATCCACGCACAGCTCCTTGCCATCATCACGCAGGGCTTCCTCGCCAAGATGCGCGAGCAGATGTTCGACGGGATGCAGGACCTTCCCATCCGCTATTTCGACACACACAACCACGGCGATATCATGAGTTACTATACGAACGATATCGACTCGCTGCGCCAGATGATCGCAGTCAGCCTGCCGCAGATCCTGCGTTCGGGCGTGATGGTTTTAACGCTCTTCGTGATGATGCTCTACTACAGCCTATACTTAACGCTCATCGTCGTGGTCGGCATCGTCGCGATGACCTTCATCACCAAAGTCATCGGCGGCGGTTCGGGCAGATTCTTCCTCGAACAGCAGCGCGCCATCGGTAAGACGGAGGGCTTCATCGAGGAGATGATGAACGGACAGAAGGTCGTCAAAGTGTTCTGCCATGAAGAGGAGGCAAAGCGCGACTTTGACCGCGTCAACGACCATCTCTTCGAGCAGGCAGACCGCGCAAACCGTTACGCCAATATGCTCATGCCTATCATCATGAACATCGGCCACATCATGTACGTCATCGTGGCGCTGTGCGGCGCGTTCTTCATGCTCAACGGCGTGCAGAACATCGGCATCCTCGAGCTCACGAACGGAAGGATCACGAACATCGTCGAGATCGCGCCCTTCTCGGTCGCCGTCGTCGTCGCCTTCCTCCAGATGGCGCGTCAGTTCAGCAACAACGTGGGGCAGGTCTCGCAGCAGGTCAACTCCGTCGTCATGGGTCTTGCGGGCGCCAAGCGCATCACGATGCTCATCGACGAACAGCCCGAAACGGACGACGGCTATGTCACCCTCGTCAACGCCAAAGAGGATGAGAACGGAAATCTGACCGAGTGCGAAGAGCGCACGGGTATGTGGGCGTGGAAGCACCCTCATCACGATGGCACGCTCACCTACACCAAGCTCGAAGGCGACGTCAGAATGTACGACGTGGACTTCGGCTACACTCCCGAGAAGATCGTCCTGCACAACATCACGCTGTATGCGCGCCCCGGTCAAAAAGTTGCATTCGTCGGCGCGACGGGCGCGGGCAAGACGACCATCACCAACCTCATCAACCGCTTCTACGACATTGCGGACGGCAAGATCCGTTACGACGGCATCAACATCAACAAGATCAAGAAGGGCGAGCTGAGAAGGTCGCTCGGCATGGTGCTCCAGGATACCAACCTCTTCACGGGAACGGTCATGGACAACATCCGCTACGGCAGACTGGACGCAACGGACGAGGAATGCAAAGCGGCCGCCCATCTTGCGGGCGCGGACGACTTCATCTCCCGCCTCCCCGAAGGGTACGACACCATGCTCACGCACAACGGCGCCAACCTCTCGCAGGGGCAGAGGCAGCTTCTGTCCATCGCGCGCGCAGCCGTTGCCGATCCGCCCGTCATGATCCTTGAC
>QAKM01000103.1 GCA_003343805.1 Bacillota bacterium
CTTGAACCCTCGGCACGCGGTTTTGGAGTGGATGTGAGAACAAACCACCGGGAGCGGGGGAGGGGCGGTGTTGGACGGTTTCCGCCGCAGGTCCGAAAATAAGCGGTGCTGGTTTGGTGCTCCGGGAAAAATCCGGCCCAGAATACCTCGGATTTTGCGGGGAAAAAACAAAGAAAAGGCTTTTCACAGCAGTTTCTTTAAGGCTTCTTCCAGTTCGGGCAAATCGCCTTGAATAATCTCCCACACCAGCTTGAGGTTCACGCCCTCGTAATCGTGAACGAGGCGATTGCAAAGGGGTGTATATTTCTTTTCTAACTATTCTACAAATGGGCAGCAGTAGAACACAAGATTGGAATTTTTATATAGTTTCCCATACTAGATCGGATGAAACACATTGGCGTTTCCTAGTATATTGTAGGAAAAACAAATCCCTTTAGTGGTTTAGAGCTTTTTACATGTCATCATTTGATGAGAAAGAGAACGCGTTTCTCGTAGGTGGGTTCATATTACTAGTTTACTTATGTTTCATACATATCAACTGCCGAGCTTCAAAATGTGTCGTACATATTCTTCATTGCCTAAAAAATACTGCTCTATTAATTCCCAGCGTTCATCATCACTCATATCAGCAGCAAAAAATGCGGCTAAAAGCTTCTCGTTGTTTCGATGTCGCTTTTGAATATTTTGAAGTACGCTATTCGTGTATTTTCCACTTGTCACCAAGTCTTCAATTTTTTGGGGATCATTGATACGAATAAATACTTCTGCCTTTTCACCACCTCTAATTTCATATGTTGCTAAATCCATCAATTCTAAAAACCGGAGTACAGGCATTATTTCGAGTTGCTTATTTTGATTTAATGGATAGAAGCGGACAAATGAGTTTTCTTGTGTGTTGACTGAACATTGCTGAATCTGACGAGTGAAAAAATTTGCAAGATGTGCATACGATGCACTGCTTACAAAATAACCAGTCTCGTCTATACCCGGCATTTTTCTGCTACGCAACACACGAACTCGATTGCGGCTCTGGCTATATACTGCGTTCTCGTTAACACTTTCGGTAAAAATATCGAGTAACATGCTGATTTTATCATGGGCAATTACTTTTTCATCAAGTTCTTCTGTTAGTGCTGTTTCGAATTGCTTTTGAGTAAACTGTTTTATTTCACCATGTCTAAACTTTTCAAAAATATTGCAAATTGCATTAAGAATCGTTTCGGCTCGGTGAGAAACTGTTTCAAAAGGTTCAGCATAACGAACTTCAACTCGCACACGAGGCGAAATCGTATATGTTTTGTTCCCCATGCAAAATTCCTGTTGGAAAAACTCCTTTTTAAACATACCGAAAGAGCGGTCAGGGTAGCAATTTTCCCAAATTTCTGCCATATCTACAAGAAACGTCTTCCCTGTACTATACACAATAACATCAGATTCGCGGTAATTTTGACTGGGAACAGATCGCATAACTACATTCTGTTGGAATTTGCAGTATGGTCCGTACCGTTTTAAGAACTCAGCTTCAATTTCTAAGGGGACATTGATATAATGCCGTGAAAGCATCACTTTTGGCTGTACAATTAGAACTGGAAATGTGTATTTGCTGCTTAAATCTTTTGAGATAAGCATAAGACCAGATTTTGTTCTATTTTCAACGTCTTTTTCCTTGAAAAGATATTCAAATGTTTCTGCTGATATCAGTAAATTGCGGCGTTTCTTTGCTTTTTGTATAGAGCAAATCTTCTTTAACATTTCGCGCAATTGGTACTGTCGCATTTCAGATATTCCATTTAATGACCGGACATACCGGAGATCGCTCGGAAAATAGTCAATATGGGCAATTCCGTGAATGTCAGCATTGCGAGCTGCTCTTCCAACTTCTTGCACATAATCCGATAAAGTGCCTGTTGGGGCAAAATGAATAATATGCTTAATATCACCGACATCAACTCCCATACCAAAAGCTTTCGTACAGAACAATCCCATGGCAGTTCCTTTTTTATAGTCGCGTTCAACCATCTTGCGTTCTGCCGAAAGAATTTGCCCGTGGTATCGCCTGATTTTTAAATGATCTTCAACAGGAATGCGACTATATATGTGATCCACTTGGCTTCGGTATGGAAAATAGGCGAGAACCTTTTCTTTTTCTGAAATGTATTTATTCACCCTTTTTAAAGTTAGCTCAATTTTTGCTTCTTCAACTTTGCCAGTTATTTCTGCGGGGTTATGTCGCTGAATGTCAAACGAAATATTATGTCGCTTTACGTTGCCAAGATGAATAATCGTTTTTTCAAGGCCAAGTTCATAAATTGTATCGTTTACTACATCGTCTTCTCCAGAATATACAGCCGTTGCAGTCAAGCATAAAACCGGAAATGTCAAACCAACGCGAGTCGTTTTCTTTAAAAAATCGCCGAGAAACCAGTAGTCCGATCGAAAGTCGCGTCCCCAGCTTGTAACCGTATGAGCCTCGTCAATAACAACTAACCCGATTCGGCGTCCTCCCAAAAATGACTCCAAGTGTGTTGACAATAAAAGTTCGGGAGCGAGATAAAGTAGGGACTTTTTTCCAGAGTGAATTTGTTCGATTACATTACTGCGCTCTTCTATGCTCATACTGGAGTTTATGCACGCGGCAATGGAAATACCGTGTTCGTGTTGAAGTTGATCAACTTGATCGTTCATAAGTGCAATCAGGGGAGAAATCACAATCGTAACAAGACTGTATTTTTCGGCAAGATAAATGGCAGGAATTTGAAAAAGAATGGATTTTCCAGAACCGGTTGGCGCTGTTATAAAGATGTTACTAAACGGATCCCCGTTTTGAGCAGTTTCACATTGATCTACAATTTCGGCAATAATCTGGCCTTGTGTGATAGTTTCGGTTTCTTGTGAGTGATCAGGATCTTTATAAAAAAGCAATGGCCGGAAACAAGCAGAAGATCCCCAGTATTTTTGAAGTACGGGAATAAACTGATTCTCATTGTATTCGACTTTTTGATCATAAAGCTCAAGCTCATCAATGAATACATCGAATCCGAGCAATTTTGACGCACACATTACAGCACGAGTCCATGATGATAAAACTTCATCATTTTGAAGAAGGAGTGCTTCCTTAAAAATTCCATTGGTGATGTTAAGACGATATTCCCAATCGCGCGTACTTCCCGATTCGATATGCTCAATTTCATCAGTGCAAAGTTCTGGCTCAAATGCATCTTCTATATCTTCATCTTCTGACCAAAAGGGACATCCAACGATCCGTTCATCATCAAGTGATAAAGGCAAGAGGAGAGCTTTTCCTGTTTTTAATAATTTTACCTGCCCATATATTTGAGATAGTTCGCTGATAGGTTGATCGGTGAGTGTTTCGTGTTCTGCTTGCCAGTAGTCGAAAAGAGTTTCTGCTTCGTGATAGGGGAGACAACAGGGAACCCAGGGTGAAAGGAGGTTGTTTTCCACAATGACGATTTTGTCAATGCTCATTAAAGGGAGAATTTTTCGAATCGCTAAAAGTTCCTCATAAAAACCCACGAGAGGAGCGGTCGCACTTTGGATAGCCGTAGCAAAGTTAATCCAGTTGTCCTTCAGTGCCTCGTAATTTATATACCCATTTTCTAGTAAAGAAGCGTTGTTTAACAAAGAGTTAGAGTGCGTAATTAATTGTTGAATTTGTTCTACTCCAAAGCCTTTGAAAAAAATAAGAGTATGACCTGGAAATTTGGCAATAAAATGTTCTACTTGTCCAGAAAAATGCGTATGAAGTGCAGACATTTTAACCATTCTCCCTCTTCTTTTATGAGGTTTTAGTGCGGATGAATTAATTCAAGAATTGAGAACAAAAAAATACGAATTCAAAACGCTAAAAAATACAATATTCGGCAACAACTTTTCCGCTTTTGAGAGTGATTGAGACAGTGGCAAAATCGTAATCGTTTTCTCCATCAGGGACAGCTGCTATTTCAAAAGATACACGGACATTGTTCTCTGCCGCAATATCCGCCAATTTTTGTAATTTGTCTAGCATTTTTGGAATATTTTCAGTGGAAAAAGTGAGACTGTGGAGAAATATCATCTCTCCGAAATCTCCCCAATCATCGGTAATAACATCGTCCATATCTTCTTCGATTTCATCCCCACAATTTGCCAGGACAGCAATCTCTTTTAAGCACTCCAGAAGTTGGCAATGCAAAGTTTCATCCTCATAGTCATCAGCCTGAAGACTTAGCTCAGGTGTGTAGCAAAACCAAGTAGCGATATCCCTGACAACACTGCTATCCGTAGTATATTCTAAATCGGAACCGCCTTTTTTGCCGTAGCGGAAAATGACCACACCAGAATCCTGATCATAATATTCCGTGCAGCGGTATTCAATCGTGTCAAGCAGTTCGGGATCATCCGTAAGATGTTTTAAAAAGCCGTGTTCTTCTTTCCAACTGATGCCAATATAGGTGCAAGAACGCAAACTAAAGACAATGCTTTTGGCCGCATGCAATTTCCTGCACACCTCAAGGATTTCTTCTGGCAGGGAATCGTCATTGGAAGTATAGGTTTTTCCATCCACATCTAGAGAAAAATCGCGGATTCCAGAAATTTGCGTGAGATATTTTGCAACATCTTCAGCAACAAGAGCAGTTTTTTTATTGATATTACAAATAGACATCTTTTCAAAGGTATTTGCTTCAACACTCATTTTTAATTCCTCCAGTTATTTTTTCAAAAATTTCTTTAGAGTTTCATGAGAACTTCTTTTTGAAAAGCGTTGTGAAAAGACGGTATGCCAATTGCGAATTTTTCCGTATTAAAAGAACAATCTTTCTTTAATGCTTGATTCATTGCTTTGTATACATCGAAAGAGATCTCTTGTTTGTGAGGATTTTTAACTGAGAGATATAGACCATTTAATAGGGGATAATCTTTACACTCAGCGAGAGCAGGATGTGCTTTGTAGGATATGGTAGCTTGAATAGTTGAGTTACCTACAGAATTGAAATAATTACATAGGACGAATAGTTCATAGGAACCAAACTCTCGGGTTAACAAACCAATAAACTCTGAGATTTCTTCAGGAGTTTTGGGACTTTTCTGGAGATAGCATTGCATGCAAGCTTCCAACGCTCCGTTTGCGGCATCTAAAGATAAGGATTTCATTTTTGAGTAATCAGGATGCTTATTTCCATAATCGATGAAATCCAAGGCATGTGCAGCGGCAGAACATAAACAGATTTGAGATTTTTTCATTGGTAGGCCTCTTTTTAAATTATTTGAGCCTTCATTGTACATTCTTTCCAAGCTTTTTGATGTAAATAATTTTGGAGAAAAAGCTTCCATAAAATTAGTCCTCCTAATTTATGCTTGATTTATAGAATTTATCGGACGAGCTTGAGCATGTGGTACAGGCTGTCCAGCCCCAGGGCAGGGTATTTCTCGTGCAGGCGCACCAGTTCCC
>QAKM01000080.1 GCA_003343805.1 Bacillota bacterium
CCCCAGTCGATGACGTTTTCGAGGAAGTTGCCCATGCGGCCTTCCTTGATGGTCTCGGGCATCCAGTTGACGGAGCGGTTGGCGGCGATGAGCTCGTCCTTCACCTTGGTGACTTCGATGAACCAGCTTGAACGCGCATAGTACATGAGCGGGGTATCGCACCGCCAGCAGTGGGGATAGTCGTGCTCGAAGGGCAGCGCCTTGAAGAGCTTGCCGCTCTCCTTGAGCATCTTTAAAATGACGGGGTCGGCCTTCTTGATGAAGAGACCGTCAAGTTCGGGGCAGCGCTCGTCGAACTTGCCCTGTTCGTTGACGAGGGAGACGACGGGGAGCGAATAGATCTTGCCGACGTTGTAGTCGTCCTGGCCGAACGCGGGCGCGATGTGGACGACACCCGTGCCGTCCGTCAGCGTGACGTAGGTATCGCAGACGACTTCATACACGCGCTTCCACTCGTTCTTCATGGCCTCGAGCGTGGGCTTCGCATAGTCGAAGAGCGGCTCGTATCGGGTGCCCTCGTACTCCTTGCCGAGTTTTTTGTCGACGACTTCGTACTCCTCAAAGAAGGAGGAGACGAGCGCCTCCGCCAAGATATAGTGCGTGCCGTCCGAGACGATCTCGACGTACGTCTCGTTCGGGTTCATGCAGAGCGCGACGTTGGAAGGGAGCGTCCAGGGCGTCGTCGTCCAGGCGAGGATATAGGTGTTCTCGCGTCCCGCAACGGCAAAACGCGCCACGCAGGAGGTCTCCTTGACCGTCTTGTAGCCCTGCGCGACCTCGTGCGAGGAGAGCGCCGTGCCGCAGCGGGGGCAGTAAGGGACGATCTTGTGGCCCTTATAGAGGAGCCCCTTCTTGTCGATCTCCTTGAGCGCCCACCAGACGGACTCGATGTAGTCGTCGTGATAGGTGACATAGGGGTTGTCCATGTCGCACCAATAGCCGACGCGGTCACTCATCTTGCGCCATTCGTCCGTGTACTTCCACACCGAGCGCTTGCACTGCTCGTTGAAGGGCTTGATGCCGTATGTTTCGATCTCCTTCTTGCCGTCGAGGCCCAGAGACTTCTCCACTTCCAGCTCCACGGGCAGCCCGTGCGTATCCCAGCCCGCCTTGCGCAGGACGTGCTTGCCCTTCATCGTCTGATAGCGCGGGATGATGTCCTTCATGACGCGCGTCAGGATATGCCCGATGTGCGGCTTGCCGTTGGCGGTCGGGGGGCCGTCGAAGAAGGAGAACTCCTCCCCTCCCTCGTTCTTTTCCACCGATCTTTCAAAGATGTGGTTCTCTTTCCAGAACCCGATGATCTCCTGTTCCCGCCCGACAAAATCGAGCGATGTGTCTACCTTGCGATACATGGTCTCCTCCTTCCTGGGAATAGCATTCAACGAAAATAAAAGCCTCCGCGTTTCGGAATACGCGAAGGCATTTTTACCACCAAAACAAACGATCATTTGCCGCATGGGATAACGGGCTGCGACCCCGTGCGGAGTTACTCTTCTTTCTCCCCGCAGGCACGAGCGGTGATACCCGAAAGCCGTCCTTCTCTCCCCTCTCAGCCAAACGGGGAGTTCTCTGTGCAAGGAAATGACCTCGGGCGCGTCCTCTCTTGACGCCGTATTCTTTTTCTATTATATCCCCTTCCCTGCAAAAAAGCAAGCGTTTTTCGGGGGATTTGAGGCGAGCCGCCCGATTTAACCGAAGAGACCCCTGCGTTCGCGGATACACTTGACGGTAAAGCCCGCCTCGGTGACGCAGGCAGAGAGCGCCTCGTCGGGGAGCTCCGTCTCGACGAAGATGACGCCCTTTTTGAAGTTCGCCTTGGCGCCCGAGACGCCGTCCAAAAGCCGCAGCTTCTTCTCTGCGCGCTCGGCGCAGCGTTCACAGCACATTCCTTCCACTTCGATGACCCGTTTCATGCCTTCATTCTACCACGTCCGGCCAAATTTGTCAACATGAAAAAACCGCACGGGAAGCTCCGCGGCGGCACTTTCTTTGGGCGATGTCAGCGGATGAGCCGCTTGAGATAGCGCCTCTCCTTCTTCGAGACCTTGCCGTCCACGGCACAGATGAGAAGGGAGAGGAGCACGAGATCGTCTTTAAGGTCCTCCGAGAGCAGCCCGAAATAGTCGCAGACCGCATCCGCAAAGTCGGTGACGGCCCTCCCCTCCTTCTGCGAATGCTCGATGACCTCCTTCACATCGGAAAAGCCGAACCCGTCGCCGAAGGCCTCCCGCAGGTGGGGCAAAAGCAGCAGATATTCTGCCTCGTCGAGGGTGCCGTCCGCATAGACGGAGGCAATGATGAAGGCGGCAAACACGGTCTCGGCGCGCTCGCGGCTCCCCGCGGCCGCCTCCAAAGCGGGCAGCACGCGCCCCGCCTTTTCGCGCAGCACCTCCCGATACAGATCGGCGGGGATATCCTCCGCCATCGTGCAAAGCGTATCAAAGTTGGTCATAATGTTCTCCTTTGGATTTTCTGCCTCTATCATACCACGCCATTGTAAAGGACGAACGCGATCCGCATGAAAGGTTTGTGAAACAATTTACAATCGTTCATCACTTTACGATAGAGCGGGCTCCTCCACCCTATCCGCTGCCCGCCCTTTCTGCCCGCCGCCCTTCCGGCGCGGCGCGGGATGCCGCCCGAAACAGCACGCAAAAGGGACGGAGCGATCTGCCCCGTCCCTTGTCTCATCTTTTGAGAAGTCTGCGAAGGTATGCTTCGTATTCCTCTTCGGTAAGTTTGCGCATTGGTTTCTTTTTTGCCATAAGCCGCCTCGCAACCGAAGTATGGGCAAGGCCGCCCCTTTTTATTCGGTGCGGAGGGCAATGACGGGATCTTTCTTGGCGGCGGACTGCGCGGGGATGAGCCCCGAGACGAGCGTCAGAGCGACGCTGACGCACACCATGACGATCGCCGAAGTGACGGGCAGCGACGCAATGCCCGCGATGCCCGTAAGCCCCTCCAGGATGAGGCTGATGACGGCACTCAGGGCGTAGGCGATGCCGATGCCGATGAGGCCCGCCGCAAGGCCGATGATGAAGGTCTCGGCATTGAAGAGGTTCCTCACGTCCTGCTTCCTGGCGCCCAATGCGCGCAGCACGCCGATCTCCTTGACGCGCTCCACGACGGAGACGTAGGTGATGATGCCGATCATGACGGAGGAGACGATGAGGGAGATGGCCGTGAAGGCGACGAGCACATAGGTGATGATGTCGATCATCGTCTGCATGATGCCCATGAGGGTCCCCACCGTATCGGTATAGGTGATCTTGTCGCCCTCCTCCAGGGAGATGCCCCCGTAGGAGCCGCCGTTTTCGCACCAGTTGTTCCACTCGTCGAGATAGGCAAGCACCTCTTCCTTGTGATCGGAGTCGTTGGCATAGATGGCAACGCGGCTCACGCCGTCGCTCCCGCCCAGCGTCTTGACGGCGGTATCGGGAAGCTGCGCCACATAGATGTTGCTGCCCATGAAGTCATAGAGCGTGAAGGCGTCCATGAGGGCCTCCGTCTCGGCGGGCATGAGGTAGAGCGTCGTCCCGCGGATGGAGAAGCAGGCATCATCGCTCTGCATCCATTGGACGATCTCCGAACCGCGGTTGCCCTCGATATAGGCAAGCGCTGTCTTTTCGGTGAGGTTGAGCCCCGATGCAAGACAGCCGTAGGAGAGGCCCTCCTTGAGGCGCAGGATGCCCGAGATCTGCAGGTTGATGCCCTCGCCCTCCGCCGCCTGAAACGCATCGTTCTGGCGCTGTCCCTGATAGGTGAAGGCGTATTCGCCGCTCATGTAGGCCATCTGGTTCCAGCTCTCGTCCTTGGTGTAGAGGGCATCGTTGAAGAAGAGCGTGTAGCTCTTGCCGAGGATCTCGCTGTAATCGATGCGGTCGGTCCCCTCCTCCACTTCGTCCTTGTCCTCGGTGCCGAGGTTGAACAGCTCCATGAAGCGGTCCTCCTCGAGAAGGCCGAGCTGGGCGAGCGTCAGGTCGGTGACCTGGTTGTTCTGCCCCACCACGAGCACGACCTCGTTCACATTCTCCGGGAAGTGGCCCGCGACGACGTCGTACTGCGAGAGGACGTATTCTCCGTAGCCGAGGTTGGAATCGTCCGACGTGCCGGGCATGACCGCGACGACGTTGGTGAAGTAGTCGGCAAAGCCGATGAGAGAGCTGTACTGCGAGGCATACGCCATGAGGTCGGCGATGTACTTGCTCTTTAAGTTGTTGAGCGAGCGCGTCGTCAGCTCAGTCGTGCTGTTGTCCCCCGTGGGGAAGGTCTCCGCCTGCAAAAAGAGATTATCCGCAAGTTTTGCCCCGTGGCTGTACTGGATCTCCGAGTACCAGGAGGGATCCATGCCCTCGAGGTAATTGACATAATTTTCGGAGATGTTGTTGGTCGTCGCCATACCGTTGGCGAGCCCGGTCAGGAAGGAGTCGATGTAGACCTTGTCGCCGAGCTGCGAGAGATCGGGCATATCCTCGACGGAGGTGAAGGAGGTCATCACGGACGCGAGGTCGAAGGAGCTCTCGCTCACCGTGATGGGATAGTAGGAGAGCATATCCTCCTCTGTCTTGCGGATGTAGTTGTTGAAGCCGTTGGAGAGCGCCAGAACGAGGCAGACGCTGATGATGCCGATGCTGCCCGCGACGGACGTCAGGATGGTGCGGCCCTTCTTGGTGAGAAGGTTGCGGAAGGAGAGCGCCAGCGAGGTGAGAAAGCTCATCCTGGCACGTTCCCGCCCCTCCTCCTGTTTGGGTTCCGTCTCGTCGTCGTAGGGATCGGAGTCCGATTCGACGATGCCGTCCTTGAGCCGCACGATGCGCGAAGCATAACTTTCGGCAAGCTCGGGGTTGTGCGTGACCATGATGACGAGGCGCTCCCCCGCGATCTCCTTGATGAGGTCCATGATCTGCACGCTGGTATTGGAATCGAGCGCGCACGTCGGCTCATCGGCGAGCAGGATGTCGGGGTCGTTGACGAGCGCACGGGCGATGGCGACGCGCTGCATCTGTCCGCCCGAGAGCTGGTTGGGCTTTTTATCGAGCTCGTTGCCCAGCCCCACGCGCTTGAGCGCCTCCTCGGCACGCTTTTTGCGCTCCTCGCGCGAGACGCCCGAAATGGTGAGCGCGAGCTCCACGTTGCCGAGCACCGTCTGGTGCGGGATGAGGTTGTAGCTCTGAAAGACAAACCCGATGCGGTGATTCCGGTAGACATCCCAATCGCGATCCTTGAAGTTTTTGGTGGATCTGCCCTGGATGATGAGGTCGCCCGACGTGTACTGATCGAGCCCACCGATGATATTGAGAAGGGTGGTCTTGCCGCAGCCCGAAGCGCCCAGAATGCACACGAACTCGTTGGGGCGGAAGCTGAGGCTCACCCCCTTGAGCGCGTGCACGGTGCCGGCCGCAACTTTGTAGTCCTTCTTGATGTCAACTAACTTTAACATGGTTTAAAACGCTCCAAACGGCGCAGCTTTCCGCCGCGCCGTATTCAACAAAGGGATCCTCTCTTGGGTAAAGCCGGAAAACCGGCAAATCGGGCATCCGCGCGGCGCACGGAGCCCAAAGAAGCAGCTCAGAGACTGTGCTCCTTTCTGCCGCCGAGCACGCGGTAGCACGCCTCGGAAAACGCCTGGCTCTCGGAGAGCAGCGCGTCCAGCCGCTCCTTGCCAAACTCGGCCAGAATGCGCTCGACAAAGGCATTGGCCTGCTCTGCCTGCTGCACGAACGCCTTCTTTGCCGCGTCGGTCAGGCGGATGTAGGCGATCTTGCGGTCGTAGGGCGCGGAAGCGCGCTTGACGAGATCGTTCTTTTCGAGCTTGGCGACGATCTGCGACACGGCGGACCGCGTGACGCCGATACGGCGCGCCAGCTCGGAGGAGATGATGTCCCGTCCCTCGCCCTGTTCGTTGGCGACTTCCCAGAGGATCCGGAACTCCGTCCGCGACAGTTTGACCTTCCCGCAGAAGAAATCGATGTCCTCGATGTCCCTCACAAGACGGAAGAGCTTCAACAGGTACTCATTGATCTCGATCTTCATACTCCCTTCTCCTTTGCGTTGTTCCGCTCTGAACAATCTTATGTTCATTATAAGAACAAGGCCGCATTTTGTCAACCCCTGTAAGCAAAAATCGTAATGTTTTCACCGCATTCTCATGAAGTGAAAACGCGGTTAAAGCGCGGTACATCCCCCTTTCGCAGACGGTTGCAAGGCGGACACAGGAAAGGGCGCAGCCGTCCGCACGGACGGCTGCGCCCCGATCGTTCATATTTTCTTGTCCGCGAGCGTCCGCACATACTCGCTCGCCGAATACGCCGCCACGAGCCCTTCGCCCGCCGCCTTGACGTACTGGTACGGCCGCCCCGTCACGTCGCCCGCGGCAAAGAGGCCGGGAAGGTTGGCCGCCATGCGGCGGTCCACCAAAACGGCGCCGTTTTCCGTTTTCAGCCCGCCCACGAGCGCCGAGGGAGGCGCGGAGTTTTTCAGAAAGAACACGCCGTCCACTTCATAGCGTTTGCCGCCCGCAAGAAGCGCCTGCACACGCAGGCCGCCCTCGACGGCAGTCGGCACGCCTTCCGCGATCCGGATGTTGGGCGCTTTGAAAACAGGATCTTGATAGAGGCAGAAGGCATACACTGTTGCCGCAAAGCCCGCCAAATACTCCGCCTCCTCTTCAAATTCTTTGGAGGAGAGCACGCAGGCGATGGTCTTGCCGCGGTAGAGCGCCCCGTCGCACACGGCGCAGTAGCTGACGCCCCGCCCGACGAAGTCCGCCTCCCCCTTGCAGGAACCCGCCGCCTCGACGCCCGTCGCGAGGATGACGGCGCGGGCCGAGAGCGTTTCGCCGTTCTCGGTGAGCAGAAACTCCCCCTCTCCCGCGTAGATGCCGTCGATGCGCGCCTCTGTGAAGAGGAGCCCCTCCCGATCCGCCTGTTCTTCGAGGCGGGCGGCAAACACTTTGCCGTCCCCGACGAGCGCGGGGAAGTTGCGCACATACTCGGCAAGCAGCAGCTTGTCGCCGAAGGGCTTGCGTCCCAGCCAGATGCAGTCGGTCCTTAAGTTCTTGAGGGCGAGCGCCGCGGTATAGCCCGCGATGCCCCCGCCCACGACGGCAACGGAATACGTCCGCTTTTCCGCCTCTGCGAGCGTCTGAATGTTCATATCCTTATCCTTTGCAGCGCGTGCAAAATTATCGCATACTGTGCGCATTGAGGTCGCGGATGCGCTTGCTGTCGATGGAATAGATGAGGTTGACGAGCTCATCGTCGCCGAAGGAGCTGTTGCGCCCCTCCTCGTACTCGGCATCCACGCGCTCCTTCATCGCCACGACGAGCGGATCGTTCTTGCCCACCTTGTATTCGTCGGGCAGGCTGTAATAGTCGTTGATCCAGAAGGCGATGCCCGCAAGGCCGCTCGTCTTGTTGACGGAAACGCGCGCGGGACGGTTGAGGATCTTCGCCGTATCGAAGATGTTGTAGATCTCCTCGTCCTTTAAAAGCCCATCCGCATGGATGCCCGCACGGGTGGAATTGAAGGCGCGGCCCACAAAGGGCGTCTTGGGAGGCACGATGTAGTTGATCTCGCGCTCGAAGTAGTCGGCGATCTCGGTGATGGCGGTAAAGTCCATGCCGTCCATCGTGCCGCGGAGCGCCGCGTATTCCATCGCCATCGCCTCGAGCGGGCAGTTGCCCGTGCGCTCGCCGATGCCGAGCAGCGAACAGTTGACCGCCGACGCGCCGTACAGCCATGCCGTGGAGGCGTTGGTGACCACCTTGTAAAAGTCGTTGTGGCCGTGCCATTCGAGGAGGTCGTGCGGCACGTTCGCATAGTGATAGAGGCCGTAAACGATGCCCTGCACGCTCCGCGGCAGCGTGACGCCGGGGAAAGTGACGCCGAAACCCATCGTATCGCACATCCGGATCTTGATGGGGATGCCGCTGTCCTCCATGAGGCGCATGAGCTCGGACGCAAACGGGATGACGAAGCCGTAGAAATCTGCCCGCGTGATGTCCTCGAAGTGGCAGCGCGGACGGATACCATAGGAAAGCGCGCTCTTGACGATGCCGAGATACTTATCGAGCGCCTGTTTGCGCGTCAGGTGCATCTTCTTGAAGATGTGATAGTCCGAGCAACTGACGAGGATGCCCGTCTCCTTGACGTCTGCCTGTTTGACGAGCTCGAAGTCGCGCTCGTCGGCGCGGATCCACGTCGTGATCTCGGGGAACTTGAGCCCCGTATCCTGGCAGGCGCGGAGAGCCTCCTTGTCCTTCTTGGAATAGAGGAAGAACTCCGACTGCCTGACAAGCCCCTTGGGGCCGCCGAGGCGCGCCATGAGCTTATAAAGATCGACGATCTGCTTGACCGTGAAGGGCGAGGTGGACTGCTGCCCGTCGCGGAAGGTGGTGTCCGTCATCCAGATCTCATCGGGCATATTCATGGGAACATGGCGGTGGTTGAAGGCGATCTTGGGGATGGACTCGTAGTCGAAGAGCTCACGGTAAAGATTGGGCTCCTTGACGTCCTGGAGCTGATAGCGGTAGACGGTATCCTCCAGCAGGTTGGATTTATCGTTGTAAATGATCATGCGGTTTCGCCTCCCGAAAAGTGTCGTTCTTGATTATGTTAGCAAATCTTATAAATTTTGTCAAGCGAAACGCGGCTTTGGCGAAGTTTTGCAAATTTTCCTCGTTTGCGTGCATAATTGTATATTTCCATGCAGAAAGAGGAGAGGCACAAGGCCCCTCCCCTTTCCAAGATCTATGAAGATAACAGGATGGATGAACTTATTTTCTCTCTTTTGCCTTTTTGGCGGCGGAGCAGGCAGTGCAGTGCGAGCAGTCCGAACAGCCGCAGTCGCATCCGCCCCTGCCCTGCATTTTGCGAACGATGCGCCAGCCGAACACGCCGATGACGAACGCCGCCGCAAGGACGATGATGAGGATCTCGTACCAGGTCATGCCGCCTCCTTTGCCCGGGCGCCGCGCTTGCCGCTCTTGCGGCTGCGAAGCCCGACAGGGTGGTTCTTATTATACAACACAATAGCAAGAATCACGATCGCCGCGGCTGCCGCGAACAGGAACACCGTCCACCACCAGGTGCCGACAAGATACACCGCCATCGAGACGACGTAGGACGTCGCCACCCAGAAGAGGAGCGTCCAGCCAAATTTCCCCTTGGGGAGCTCGGCACGCGCCGTGGCAGTCGCCGCGAAGCAGGGAATGGTCGTCATGTTGAAGGCAATGAAGGCGATGAGCCCGGGGATGCCGATGCCCGTTGCGTCGATCATGGCCTGCACATAGGTGATGCCCGACTCGTCCTCTGCAAGTGCCGCACCCGTGATGCAGGCAGCCAGCGTTGCAAAGGTGGAGATGACGTTCTCCTTGGCGATGAGGCCGGTGACTGCCGCGACGGCAAACACCCAGCCCCATTCGCCCAGCTGCGCGCCGAAGCCGACGGGCGTCAAGAGCGGCTGCACGAGACGGCCGAAGTTTGCAAGGATGCTCTCGTTGATGCGCTCGTCGGACAAAAATTCGAGCGTGGGCGAGAAGTGCGAGATGACCCAGATGATGATGGTCGAAGCGAGGATGATGGTGAACGCCTTCTTGACGAAGTGCTTGGTCTTATCCCACAGGTGGATCATGAGGGAGGAGAAGCGGGGCGCGTGGTAGGCGGGCAGCTCCATGATGAAGGGAGGCACGTCGCCGCGCATGGTCGTCGAGCGCATCAAGATCACGCAGACGATGGCCGTGACGATGCCGAGCAGATACATCGCATAGGTGATGAGATCGGCATTGGCCACCCCGAAGGAGGCGACGATCGCCCCCGCCACCGCGGTGAGGATGGGCAGCTTCGCCCCGCACGAGAAGAAGGGAATGACGCGGATGGTCGCCGTCCTCTCGTTGTCGTCGGCAAGCGTCCTCGTGTTGATGGTCGCGGGGATGGAGCAGCCGAAGCCCATGATCATGGGCATGAACGCCCTGCCCGAGAGCCCGAACTTGCGGAAGATGCGGTCGAGAATGAACGCGACACGCGCCATGTAGCCCGAGTCCTCCAGAATGGAGAAGAAGAGGAAGAGCACGAGGATCCAGGGGAGGAAGGAAAGCACCGCCGCGATGCCCTCTAAGACGCCGTTCCCGAGGAAGCCCGCGACCCATTCGACGGGGATCTGTTCGATACCCTGCCCGATGAGTCCGAAGAGTTCGCCCACGATGATGTCGTTCCAGAGGTTATTGAGGATACACCCGGGCGAGAACACGGTGCCGTCGTAGACGCAGGCGAGCACGCGCACCCAGAAGTTCTCCGTATCCATGCCGAGATCTTCGAGGGAAGGCATCCAGCCCTCGCCGAAGCCGTTCAGGAAGAGGAAGTTTTCCGAGAATGTCAGATGAAAGACGGCAAACAGGACGACGAGGAAGATGGGGATGCCCCAAACGCGGTGCGTGAGCACCTTATCGGCGCGGTCGGAGCGCGTCAGCTTCTCTTTCTTGTTCTTTTTGGTGACGACGGACGTGAAGTTCGCCGAAATGTACTTGTATCTCGCATCCGCCACGACGGCTTCGAGGTCGCCGCCGAACACGTCATCCGAGAAGGTCGCCTTGAAGGCGTTCACGGTGGGGACGAGTTCGGGATGCGCCTTTGTCTCCAGCTCGTCGAGCTCGGAGAGTTTGACGGCGTGGAAGAGCGGGGAGACGACCTTCTGCCCCTCGAGCGCGATGGAAACGTCTTTGACGAGGTGCGCGACGGGCGAATCTTCGAGCACCGTCTCCCCCCTTCGCGGGGTCTTGGACGCCTTGATCGCCCGGTCCATGAGTTCCTTGATGCCCGTGCCGCGCAGGGCAGAGATGCGCACGACGGGGATGCCGATCTTGCGCTCGAGCTCGGCGGCGTCGATCTTGTCGCCCGCCTTCTCCACCGCGTCCATCATGTTGAGGGCGATGACCATGGGCACGTCGATCTCCATGAGCTGCGTGGTGAGATAGAGGTTTCGCTCCAGGTTGGTGGCGTCCACGATGTTGATGACGCAGTCGGGGCGCTCATCCAGGATGTAGTTGCGCGAGATGACCTCCTCGGGCGTGTAGGGCGAGAGCGAGTAGATGCCGGGAAGATCGACGATGAGCGCTGGCTCCGCGCCCTTTTTATACGTCCCCTCCCGCTTTTCCACCGTGACGCCCGGCCAGTTTCCCACGTAGGCCGTGGAGCCCGTCAGAAGATTGAAGAGCGTCGTCTTGCCGCAGTTGGGATTGCCCGCCAATGCAAACTTCTTCATCTTTTCGCCTCCATCGCCACGCACGCCGCCTCCGTCTTGCGAAGGGTGAGTTCATAGCCGCGGATGGTGACCTCGAGGGGGTCTCCGAGCGGCGCCTTCTTGCGCAGGAAGATCTCCGCCCCGGGCGTCACGCCCATGTCGAAGAGCCTTCTTCTCATCTTTCCCTCGCCCGAGACGGACGTGACAACGCCCCTCTCGCCGACGGAAAATTCACTCAACAGTTTATTCGTCATTTTTTCTTTTCATACCTCCGAAATACTTTCATGCAACAAAGATGTGCGACGCAAGGCCGCAGTCGATGGCAAGTTTTGCATCCTTGACGATGCAGACGAGATTTCCTCCCGTCGAGGAAAAGACGGTGATCTCTCCCCCGATGGTCATTCCCAGATTTGCAAGATGCTTCCTGGTCTTTTCGTCCGCCATGATCTTGACGATCTTCATATTCTGCCCCAGCGGGGCAAGCATCAACGGCATTCTTTCTCCCGTGAGCCCCCGCCCTTTTGCATTTTCCGAGGAAGGCGGGAGCCGTATCGTATTTAGTTCGCATAGACTAACCGATCGGCCGAAAAAGAGCGCGGCCCCCTTTGCGGGCATTGCCGCACACGATTGGACGGCTCTCTCCGAGCAGATGGTTCGCTGTTGCTAACCGATTACGGGTGCATTATATCACACTCCCCTCCCCTTGTCAACGATTTGAAGATGGTTTTTCAAAAAAAGTTCGCCATTGCGAACTTAAATTTCAGGAAGCCGAGGAAGTTGCCAAGAAAGCACTTGTTCTCCCATGAAGAGGCGCCCATCGTGAAACGACTCCTTCCGTCACGGCTACGCCGTGCCACCTCCCTCAAACTCGCCCCAAAAAAACACTTCGTCTTTTTTTGGGGACCCCGAGGAGGGAGGCAAGGGGGTATCGCTCCCCTTCGACTTCTAAAAATAAAATGAGCCAAGCAAGGTCTCCTTGCGCTGGCTCCCCCAATTTGCGCCATACCTGGCGCTTACTGCTCTTAAAATGACATCCAAGTTCGTGGGCGAAACCGCTGCTTAAAATCAACAAAGTTTACCCCTCGCTGCGAAGATTTCCCAAAGGGAAAGATTTGCGGCGAAACAAAAAGCAAACGGGATCCGCTCCCGCAAAAGCAGGATGCAGATCCCGTTCCGTAGAACTTTTTCAGCCGGGCGCCCCCCAAAGCGCCTTGACCGATTTTTCTTAAGTTACTTGTTATCCTCGGGCGTATGCCACTTCCAGTTCTGGATCTCGGGCAGGTCCTCGCCGTACTCGGCGATGTAGTTCCTGTGCTCGACCAGCTTGTCGTTCATCATCTGAACGAGGAAGGAGCCCTTGTTCCCAAGCTGAGGCAGGCTCATCATCGCCTCACGGACGAGGTGGAAGCGGTCGATATGGTTCTGAACGCGCATATCGAAGCCCGTGGTGATGGTGCCCTCCTCCATGTAGCCGAACACCTTGATGTTGCGGTTGTGGCGGGTATAGGTGAGCTCGTGGATAAGTTTCGGATAGCCGTGATACACGAAGATGACGGGCTTATCCTTGGTGAAGATCGCGTCGAACGCGCTGTCGCGCAGGCCGTGAGGATGATTCTCGTGCGAATCGAGCTTCATCAGGTCAACGACGTTGACGAAACGGATCTTGAGGTCGGGCATATAGTCGCGCAGGATGGTCGTTGCCGCAAGCGCTTCCACGGTAGGCGTGTCGCCGCAGCAGGCCATGACGAGGTCTGGCTCTTCGCCCGCGTCGTTGGACGCCCAAGGCCAGACGCCGATACCCTGCGTGCAGTGCTTGACTGCCTGGTCCATCGTCAGCCACTGATAGGTCGGGTGCTTACTTGCCACGATGACGTTGATATAGCCCTTGCTCTTGACGCAGTGGTCGAAACAGGACAGGAGGCAGTTGGTATCCGGCGGCAGATAGCAGCGGATGACGTCTGCCTTCTTGCAGGTGACGTGATCGAGGAAGCCGGGATCCTGGTGCGTGAAGCCGTTGTGATCCTGCTGCCAGACGTTGGACGTCAGGATAAGGTTCAAGGACGAAATATCCTGTCTCCAGGGAAGTTCGTTGGTGACCTTCAGCCACTTTGCGTGCTGCGAGACCATCGAGTCGACGATACGGATGAAGGACTCGTAAGAAGCGAAGAAGCCGTGGCGACCGGTGAGGATGTAGCCCTCGAGCCAGCCCTCGCACATGTGCTCGGAAAGGTATGCATCCATGATGCGGCCCTCGGGAGCGACGTTGTCGTCCTCGACATAGACGCAGTCCTCGGGGCAGGCCTTATCGTAGATCTTGGCCTCGAAGGGACGGGAAGAGACCTCGAACGCCGCATACATACGGTTGGACATCGTCTCATCCGGCCCGAAGATACGGAAGTTGCGGCTTTCCGCATTCAGCTTCAGAACGTCGCGGATATAGTTGCCGAGCACGAGCATATCCTGCGCCTTGACGGTACCGGGTGCATCCATCTCGACGCCGTACTTGGTGAAGTCGGGAAGGCGCAGATCCTTCAAGAGCTTGCCGCCGTTGGTATGAGGATTGGCAGAGATCCTGTGATCGCCCGTAGGCGCGAGCGCCTTGAGCTCGGGCTTGAGCTTATAGTCCTCGGTGAAGAGCTCTTCGGGCTTGTAGGAAAGCAGCCATTCCTTGAGCAGATCGAGGTGTTCGGGCTTGTCCATCGTGATGGGCACCTGGTGCGCACGGTAGCTGCCTTCGATGTGCTTGCCGTCGACGACCTTGGGACCCGTCCAGCCCTTGGGCGTGCGGAGCACGATCATGGGCCATACAGGACGCTCGGTATTGCCCTCTTCGCGGGCCTTTCTCTGGATCTCCTTGATCTCCTTGATGCACTTGTCGAGCGTTTCCGCCATCTTCTTGTGCATGGACATGGGCTCGTCGCCCTCGACGAAGTAGGGCTTCCAGCCGCAGCCGTGGAAGAAGCTGCGAACTTCATCCTTCGTAATACGCGCGAACACCGTGGGGTTGTTGATCTTGAACCCGTTGAGGTGCATGATGGGAAGCACCGCGCCGTCCGTGACGGGGTTGAGGAACTTGTTGGAGTGCCAAGCCGTCGCAAGAGGGCCGGTCTCCGCCTCGCCGTCGCCGACGATGGTGGCCGCGATGAGGCCGGGGTTATCGAACACGGCGCCGAATGCGTGCGCGAGCGAATAGCCGAGCTCACCGCCCTCGTTGATGGAGCCGGGGGTCTCGGGCGCAACGTGGGACGAGATGCCGCCCGGGAAGGAGAACTGCTTGCAGAGCCTCGTCATGCCCTCTTCGTCCTCGGACACGTTGGGATACACTTCGCTGTAGGTGCCTTCCAGATAGGAATTGGCGACGAAGAAGTTACCGCCGTGGCCGGGGCCGGACAGAAGAATGAGGTCGAGGTCAAACTTCTTGATGACGCGGTTGAGGTGGACATAGATGAAGTTCTGGCCGGGCACGGTACCCCAGTGGCCGACGATCTTCTTCTTCACCTGATCGCGCGTCAAAGGTTCCCTGAGCAAGGGGTTCTTAAGCATATAGAGCTGTGCTGCCGCGAGGTAGTTCGCCGCGCGCCAGTAAGCGTCCATCTTCTTAAGGTACTCCTCCGTCAGGGGCTTCTTTTCGGGACAATCGTTGTTGCTCATGAAAAAACTCCTCCTGATATTGCAAAAAGTCGGGACAGACCCGTTATCGCCATTATTATATACGAAGTTGAGCCGATTGTCAATAGCCGCTTCAAAAAATGCCGTATGTTTTTCCTGTTTTTTCCAAAAGCCGGCAAAAAAATGCCCGCTCCCCCCTTCGATGCAGCCGTACGCTTGCCTTTTTCCGCAGAATATGCTATCATCGGAGCTGAGGAGGGAGAACATGGAGATCCGCACAGAGCCCCTGCCGTGGAAGCACAAAAACCTGCTGCTCCTCGGCGACGAGGACGAAAAGATGATCGCGCGGTATCTTGACCGCGGCACGATGTACGTTCTCAGCGAGAGGGGCGTCCGGGCGGAGATCGTTCTGACGGAAGAGACGCCCTCTTCCCTCGGTGTGCCCAAGGACGGCGGGCAAAGCGGCGAACGGGTGCTCGAGATCAAAAATCTTGCCGTTCATCCAGGCTTTCAAAGGCGCGGATACGGAAGAGCGCTCATTGAATTCGTCTGCGGCACATACCAAGGCCGTTTCCCGTGGGTGTATGTCGGCACCGGAGAAAGCCCGCTCACCCTCCCCTTCTATGAAGCGTGCGGGTTTGTCTATTCCCACCGCATCGAACATTTCTTCCGGGACAACTACCCCCGCCCCATCGAGGAAGCGGGCGTCATCCTGGATGATATGGTGTATCTGAAGCGAAAATTATGACCGGATGATGAAGGGGCGCCGCCGCGGCAGAAGCCGCGGCGGCGCCCCATTCTCCTTATTCCGAGCCGGAACGTGCCGGACCGCACGTTTGAGTTTGGATACCCGCTTTCGCTGCCCGAAGCGCCCGCCTCTCTGCATCCCGGCATCGCCTTCAAATGATTGCTTTTTTTCGCCCGAAGAGCTATACTATGATCGGAGGGCCTCTTATGATCCTGCAGTACGGAAATTTTGCATACTTCTTCTATCCTCTTCTGGCGGCAGTATTTGTGACGGGAGCGTACTTCCTGCTGCGGCACCGCCCGCTCGCCGTGCGGAAGGGCGTCGTCCTTGCCCTCATGCTCATCAACCTGCTGCAGCACTTCCTCAAGCCCTTCCTCTATCCGCAATATCGGGGGCAGGAGTTCAACATCCTGCTCGTCACGGCATACAATCTCTGCGCCTTCCTCATCATCGCCTCTCCCGTCGTCTTTCTCTTCAAGAGTGCCGCCTGGAAGGACTTTATCGCCCTCTTCGGCACCTTTGCGGGGATCATCTCCATGGCCATCCCCCATTGGTTCATCGGCAAACAATTCTGGACGTGGGATGTCTTCCGCTATTACTTCTGCCACGCACTGCTCTTTGCAAGTTCGTTGCTCACTCTGCTCCTGGGCCTGCACCGCCTGAGATGGCGTAATTTCTGGAAGATGCCCTTTCTCTTCTTTCTCGCCCTCATCCTCGTCTGTTTCGATTTCATCGCCGTCGCCTATTTCCGCGGCACGCAGGACTCCCTCGCCGCCATGCTCGACGCCTACAACCCCTGCTGGTTCTTCCATCCCGTGGAGCAGTTCGATTTCATCGTCCCCGTCATCGACTTCTTTACGCCCGATCTCTTTATGGGCGACCCTGCGACGGGCAAGCCATATACGCCCCTCCTGTGGTACTTTATCCCCATGTATCTGCTCATCGCACTCCTCTCCTTTGCCGCGATGGCGCTCGCCGACCGCAGACACTTTTTGGAGGACTGCCGCACCCTCGGCTCAAAGTGCAGACTGCTGAAGAAACGGCTGTGTAAGCGGAAATAGAATGAACTTAA
>QAKM01000092.1 GCA_003343805.1 Bacillota bacterium
AAAAATCGCGTAGCGAGTTTTGCGGGAAGAGGAGCGGCAGGCATATAAGGTCATGCGGCAAACGAAGCGCGCCGCAGACCAAACCGCCTTGCCGCGACGAGGTGGGGCTTTGACCACTTGCGAACTTGGAAACGGCACATTGTCCGTGCCGTTTCCTGACCGAGCGCGGGCACTACCGCGCGAGACGGTGGCGCGCTGTCCGAAGGCTTGCCGAGACAGCAAGCCGGAGGGGTTGTTGAGCCCGCAACCGTCGCTTCTCTCCACCACATACCCCCACCCCTTGCCTCCGCGCCGGAGCAAAACACACACCCCCCTTGCCTCCCTCCCTGAGGGAGGTGTCTGCGAAGCAGACGGAAGGAGTCGCCTTATTTTCTTTAGACCATTTCCGAAAACGGCGGCTCTTTCCACAGAAATGACGAAGCCGCCCCCAAACTGCGCCCGCAGGTAGACAAACGCCGAAGATCGTGCTATAATATAGAAAATTCCCCAAATAGGAGCACACGATGACCGAGGACGAACGCATCGCAAGTTATTTTTCCTTTCTCTTGGAGCGCGGCTTTTTGTTTGAGCGCGACTACTCGAAGGGAACGGATTCCACCTGCACGCAGATCTACCGTTTTAAAAAGGATGCGGGCAATTACCTCGAATACCGCGTGCTCTCCGAACGCGAGCGCTCCCTCCTCGTCTGCGTCCGGGGCGAAAAGAAATTTCCCTCCCCCGAACGGAAATACCCGTCCTTTGTGCGGGCGTGGAAATTAAAACACCTCTTTCATCCCACCGACGTATGGGAATATTCCGCCGCCCTCTTAAAACATGAACTCAATACGACCGGCAGCGTGTTCGGCATCGGATGCTGACGCCATGATCGGAAAAGAGCCGCCCTCGTTCCAGGGCGGCTCTTTGATCTATCGGGTTTCGGGATCGTCCCGCCCTTCCCCCGCGGGGAGAGCGGCGATCGTCTCGCCCGTGTTGCGTTCGATCTTGCGCCACTTGGGCTTGGAAAAGACGCCGATCGCCATCGTGATGCAGTAGATGACCGTAAAGAAGGGGAAGAGGAACGCCCCGGGCAGCAGATCGCGGCGGCGCTTTGCGCCCATCTTGTGATAATCGAGGAGAACGAGGAGGACTCCCTGCAAAATGCCCATAAAGAGGAAGAGCGCCCCGAGGCAGATGCCGATGATGGTCAGAAGGTCGTAAAAGCCCGCGCCCGTCAGCCCCGCCGCGGCGACGGCCTCCGTCGTCAGCAGTCCCCTTGCGCCCAGATAGCTGCACGCATAGATATAGTAGGCGGGGATCCAGGTGCAGAGCAGTACGCAGATGATCATGAAGAAGTAGGTGAACAGCTGCTCAAGACAGGAGAGGCGCAGGCGGGAGAGCGTCTTCCACAGCATCTTGGGCGTATAGCGGGCAAGCAGCCGCACGTTGCCCGAGGCAATGCGCTTGTTGCGGTTGAGCGTATCGCGGAAGGAGGCGGGCAGGTCCTCATAGACGACGGCATCCTCCACGAAGTGGCAGCGGTAGCCCTCGAGCATCCGCTTGAAGCAGAACTCCGTGTCCTCGACGATGCTCACCGTATCGTACCCGCCCAGCTTGCGAATGATGTCCATATCCGTCATGGAGCCGGGGCCGTTGACGTGCGCATCGAGATGCAGCCGCTCCCGGGCGCGCGAAGAGAAGCGGGAATCGAAGATATAGTAGAGCCCGCAGGCGCGCGTAAAGGCGTTCTGCGTCATGTTGAGCGCCGACTCGTAGGGGCGGGCGATCTGCACGCCCGCCGAAAAGGCATCGTTCATCAGCGAGAAGAACTCATCGTTGACGTGGTTGTCCGCATCGAGGCGGATGGAAAAATCGTAGGGGATGCCCGTCGCCAGGATCTGCTCGTACCCGTGCTTCAACGCATAGGAGACGATGTGGCGGGAGGGGTCGGGATCGTCCAGAACGAACACCGTCGCCCCCGCCCTCTTTGCAAGCTCCGCCGTGCGGTCGCTGCAGTTGTGGGCGACGACGTAGACATCGAAGAGCTCTTTGGGGTACTTCTGCCGCTCGAAGAGGCGCCGCACCGTACCGCCGATGACGTCCTCCTCGTTGTGCGCGCAGATGAGCACGCAGATGCGGTGTTTTTTCTCGCTGACGGGGTACGTCTTTTTGGGGAGCCAGAATAAAAACAGGTAGATGACCTGCAGCGTAAACGGGATGCCGATGAGATAGAGGATGACGTTATTGAAGATCGTAAGGACCTCATAGAGGATCTCGTGCCAAGCCATAGCGCACCACCTTGCGGATGAAAAGTCAAACAAACGACGGAAAATCTCTTCCGCCTGCCCTCCCATGATACCGCGTTCCACCCTCGTCTGTCAAGTAAAAAACACAGATAATATATCGTTCACACAATTAACAAGAAAGGGCGGTGCGCTTTTTTCTGCGCACCGCCCATTTCGTCTATCTTTTATTCCGCTGCCGGCGCTGCAGGGGCCCTTTCCTGCGCCCCTTCGGGGACTGCATCCTCATTCCCCGCAGGTGCGCTCTCTACCTTCTTGGGAGCGAGAAATTCAGGCATCTCCAGCCCCGCCATGCGGTAGAGATCTTCAAGGGGAGGCAGGCTCTTCAAGAGCCCGCTCAAAAAGCCCGCGGTCGCCGTCTTGCCGTCCGAAGAGGCGCCGTTGTCCCACACGGTGACCTTGTCGATCTTGACGCCCGAGATCGCCTTGACCTGCTCGGCGACAATGGCTTCGAGCTTATCGGCAATGAGCAGGCGCACCGCTTCGTCGGAGGAGCCCGCACTCTTGACGAGCGCATCCATACCTTCCGCCTGCTTGGTGAGCTTTTCCATGATACCGCGCGCCTCGGCGCTCATCTTCGCATAGATGGCGTCCGCTTCGCCCTGCGCCTTGCGTCGGATCTGTTCGGCGACGGCTTCCGCCTCGATCTCCAACTTGCGCTTTTCGATATCGGCGGCGACGATGACGTCCGCCTCTTTCGTCGCCTTCTCGCGCGAAGCACGCGAAACTTCTGCCTTTTCCTGCGCGGCATAGCTCTCTTCGAGCGCCTGCGCTTCCTTCACCTTTTCGGCGGTGACGGCAAGGCGGCTCGCCTCCGCTTCCTTTTCGCGCAGCAGCGCGCGGGAGAGCGCGATGTCCGCTTTCGCCTTGTTTTCGCCGTCGATGGCGGCAGATTCCGCTTCCGCCACGCGGATGCGCTGTTCCATCCGCGCGTTCGCTTCGCCGATGGAACCCTTCTTGTCCTCTTCGGCGACGCTGATCTTCGCATCGTTGATGGCCTTTGCGGCGGCTTCCTTGCCGAGCGCGATGATATAGCCCGATTCATCGGTGATATCCGTCACGTTGACGTTGATGAGCCTGAGTCCCACCTTTTTGAGCTCGCCCTCGACGTTCCTGGAGATCGCTTCGAGAAATTTATCCCGATCGGCGTTGATCTCTTCGATGTTCATCGTCGCGATGACGAGACGCAGCTGACCGAAGATGATGTCGCGCGCGAGATCGGAAATTTGCTGCAGAGAGAGCATCCTCAGGCGCTCCGCAGCGTTCTGCATGATGCCGGGATCGGTGGAAACGCCCACCGTGAAGATGCTGGGAACGTCAATGCGGATGTTCTGCTTGGAAAGCGCGCTCTTGAGATCGACAGAGATCGCAAGCGGCGTTAAGTCCATAAAGGTGTACTTCTGGAAGAAGGGCATGACAAAGGACGCGCCGCCGTGCACGCACTTGGCAGAACGATAAGTGCCGTCGGGATTGGGACTGATCTTACCATAGATGATGAGGATCTTGTCGGGCGGGCAGGTCTTGTAGCGCACCGCGACGGTGAGCAGGATCATGAAGGCGATGAGCACCACGATCACGATAACGGCAATGATTGCAGGGGGCATGATTTATCTCTCCTTATCTTGATTTATTTTCCTTATTTTCTTGGCTCCCGCGTCGGAGCAGGGCAAATTTTGCCGCCCCTCCTTCGTCGGGGCAGGCCTCTGATGCCCGCTCCTCCTTTTCCCAAAAAATCTTTGCTTTGCAAATCTTTTTTTGGAGCCCTATAAAAGGGAGCTGTCGCCGCAGGCGACTGAAGGAGTCATAGGGCTCCCATAAAGATTTTGCGCAGCAAAAGATTTATGGGATAATTTTAGGGCTCCCGTAAAAGTCGCTTCGGCGAGTTGTGCGGGAATTTCTTATTTCCTCTTGACGACGGCGAAATCTTCTTTATACGAGACGATCTCCACTTCGACGTCGACGGGGATACGCTCGGTTTCGTCGGTGACGGCGTCGATCTCCATGTATCTTCCCTGTGCGGTGAGCGTGACCTTGCCCCTTCCCGACCGCGCAGGCGGAACGGAGACATACACGGTCGCCGTCAGGCCTTCGAGCTTTTCTTTGACGACGTTGCCCGAGCACTGCAGCTTGGCGACGCCGCGCATCGCAAACCCGACGGCAACGAGCGCCGCCGCGCCCGTCGCAACCGCGATGAGGATGGGCGCCCAGATGTTGTCTGGCAGATAGCTCGCCGCGGCGAACCCGCACCAGCCGCCGAGGGCGAAGAACGCCGTGATGCCCTTGACGGTGAAGAAAGAGAGCCCGCCGTCCGTATCCATATCACCGTCGAAGTCGGTGAAGTCGGAATCGGCGCCCCCTCCGAAGGAGACGATGAGCAGAATGATCTGCACGACGAGCGCGACGCTCGCAATGACCGCCATCCAGAAAAAGACGTGTTCAATGGGTGTCAGTTGGGAAAGCCAATCCATAGAGGTTCCTCCTTAAATGAGGCGCACGGGAACGCCCCGCTTTCTTGCATAATTTACGGTATAGGCGGTGCCGCCCGTCTGCTTTTCGCAGTGGGCAAGCACGAGATCGGCGCAGTCCACCATGTATCGGTCGCGCGCAAGATAACATCCCGTACAGTACGAGGGGAAGAGCACCGTCTTTCTGTCACATACATTTAATAGCTCCTGATAGAGTTTGCGCGTCTCGGCGGAAAAACTTTTCTCCTGCCCCTCGAAGGGGATGCACGCCTCGAGATAGAGCGTCCTCTTCTGTTTGAGGGCGGCGAGCAGCTTCAGGGCGAGCAGGTCAAAGCCCTGCGCCATCCCGCAGAGGAAGGCGGTATAGCCCTCCTTGACGAGCGATTCCAATTCGTAGGCGAGCGCGTTCTCGTCAAAGCCCGCAAGGTCCCTGTGTCCCGTCAGCGCGCACACTTTCTCCCGTTCGCTCATAGAGGATCGCTCCGCTCCTTTCCCCTGCCGCGGGGATACTTCAAAGGCGTCCTCCGGATCTTCTTCACGACAACGATCGTGCGCTCTCCCATGCCATCCGGAAGGGTATAGGGATACAGCTTCACCTCGCCCCCGCCGAGGACGGAGAGCGCGTGCTTCGCTTCCGCAAGTTCCTCCTCCGCTCCCGAGCCCTTGTAGGCAAGAAAGACGCCCCCCTCCCGCACGAAGGGAAGGCAGTATTCGAGCAGGGTATTCAGCCGCGCCACGGCACGGGCGCAGCAGACGTCGAAGCGTTCGCGGAAATCCGCCTCCTTCCCCGCATCCTCCGCCCGGACATGGCAGACCGTGCAGGAAAGCGCGAACTCCCGGGCGGCGACCTTGAGAAAGTCGCACTTTTTTCCCGTGCTCTCGAGGAGGGTAAAGCAAAGATCGGGCCTTACCAGCATGAGGGGGATGGACGGGAACCCCGCCCCCGAGCCCACTTCGAGGACGCGCGCCGACGCGGGAAAGAGGGGCTCCCCAGCGAGGCTGTCCAGAAAGTGCTTGATGCTGACCTCTCTCTCTTCAGTGATGGCGGTCAGATTGTAGCGCCCGTTGTATTCAAGGAGCAGGCGGCGGAACGCGGAGAACACTTCCCCGTGCTCCTCATAGAGCGCCTGCGCCCGGTTGATATCCGGTCGATGATCCATACCTTCATTATAGCACACTTTGCTCCGTTTTTCAAGGGTACGCCGCTCAAAATCCCCTCTCCTCTGCCTTCCGCCGCAAATTTTTCTTGTTTTCCATGAAAAAAACACCTGTTTTCCCCACACTCTTTTCCCTGTCGACAAGTGGATATCCGGGGATAACTTTATCCACATTGTGGAGATCTGTGTGGATAACCTCTCTCTGCCGCCCCTTTTCTTCCTCTTTTTCCGAAAGCGCTCCCTCCTCCCCGTTTTTTTCTCCCGCCTTCTTTCCACATCTCCCCGTTTTTTCCACACTTGTCCACAATTTCTGTCCACAGCTTATCCACAGGAGAGGCATTTGGAAAATCTCCCCTTTTTTGGCCGAAACGCTTGAAAAATGCGCCGTTTTACGCTATAATGGCAGGGTAGATCACACCCCGCACCGTTTGTCCACAATTCAACAGCCACTATTACTACTATTATTATTCTATCTTCTTTTATTTAAGAATCCAATCATCCGGGCAGGCGGCAAAAAAGCGGGAAAGAGGGGAGGAATCAACATGAAGTTTATCTGCAGCGGCCTCGTTCTTTCCGAGGCAGTCAACAAGACGAGCAAGGCGTGCGCCGTGCGCACGACGACGCCCATCCTCGAGTGCATCAAGATCGAGGCGGGCAACGAGACGGTCACCCTCCTTGCGACGGACGGCGAGCTCTCCATCCGCAAGGAATTTGCGGCGGAGGTGTTTGAAGAGGGCGAAGTGTGCGTGCCCGGCAAACTGTTTTCCGATTTCATCGGAAAACTCACCGATATGGAGCTCACCTTAAAGACGAGCGAGCGCGGCCTCGAGATCTGCTACAGCGATTCGGGCAGTGCCATCCAGACGCTCCCGGCCGAGGAATTTCCCGAGATCGACCTTACGATCGGCGAGAACAGCTTTGTCATGAAGAGCGGCGCGCTCAAAAAGATCATTTCCGAGACGACGTTCTGCTGCGCGCAGGACGATTCCCGCCCCATCCTGAAGGGCTGCCTCTTCGACTTTAAAGACAAGCTCGAAGTCACCGCCCTCGACGGCTACCGCCTGGCACTTTCGACGGCGGAGATCGTCTCCAAGTCGGGCGAAAAGCAGCTCATCTGCCCCGCCCGCACGCTGACGGAGATCGCAAGGATGCTCGAAGGGGAGGATGAGGAAGTCACCCTCTATTCGCAGGGCGGCATGATGATGGTCTCCTCCGGGGACATGACTATCGTCTCCCGCCTCTACACGGGCGACTTCATCAAAAAGGAGAGCGTCATCCCCACCTCCTTCACGACCGAGCTCACCGTCGGAAAGGCAGAGCTTTTGGCGAGCGTCGAACGCGCCGCCATCCTCATCCGCGGCGACAAGAACAACCTCGTCACGCTCGAGATCGGCGGGAGCGCCGTGCGCGTCTTTTCCAATTCCGAAAACGGCAACGTCGCCGAGACGCTGCTTGCCGAGACGCAGGGGAAGGACCTCACCGTCTCCATGAATGCAAAATTTCTGGCGGATGCCCTGCGCGCCCTCGACGAGGATCGCGTGACGGCCTCCTTCAACGGCCCCGTTTCCCCCTTCATCGTGCAGAACGCAGGGGACAAGGAGAGCCTGTATTTGATCCTGCCCGTGAGAAATGCGCAATAAAGGCGGCATAATCGCTTGACGAACGCGGGGAAAAATCATATAATCAAACGGAAACCTCAAAAATAATAGGAGACAAAACCCATGAAAAGGACTTATCAGCCTAAGAAGAGACAGAAGAGCAAGGTGCACGGCTTCCGCAAGAGAATGTCGACGACCGGCGGCAGAAAGGTACTCAAGAGAAGAAGAAACAAGGGCAGAAAGCACATTTCCGCTTGACATCCGGGCGGATATGCAGTATCTGCGCCTCAAAAAGAAGAAGGACTTTTTAAAGGTCCTCAAAGCGGGAAAGCGCGTGCATTGCCGCTCTTTGACCGTCGTCTATTTTCCCTCGAACACCGTTAAAA
The DNA here is from genome assembly GCA_003343805.1 of Bacillota bacterium. Taxonomy (GTDB): domain Bacteria; phylum Bacillota; class Clostridia; order Christensenellales; family Borkfalkiaceae; genus Gallimonas; species Gallimonas intestinavium. Next base: position 7,886 of record QAKM01000092.1, read on the forward strand.
TGGCGGTGTGCGTGGGCAAGAAGTACGGCAAGAGCGTAAAACGGAACCGGATCAAGCGACTGCTTCGCGAAGCGTTCCGCACCATCCGGGGCAGCGTTTCTCCCGCTTGTTCTTTTTTGCTCATTCCCAAAGAGGCGGAGGAATACTCCTATGCGGCATTTCAAAGAGATCTTGCCCACATCCTGAAAAAGGAGAAGCTGCTTGAAGATCGCTCTGATGCCCCTTGCGGCGGCCAATCGCAGATACCTGAAAAAAACGGTATTTAGACCCTACCTCAAAGGCCTCTGCATCTTCCTCATCTGCCTGTACCAGAAATATCTCTCCCGCCATACCTGCCTCTATACGCCCACCTGCTCGGAGTACACCAAGCAGGCGATCAACAACGTGGGCGTTTTCTTCGGCATCCTCTGCGGCGTATGGCGCATCCTCCGGTGCAATCCCTTCTCCAAGGGCGGCATCGATCCCGCGCCGGAGCAATACTTCAAGGTCCGCTGGCTGCGGTAGACTTGTCTTTCCCGCGGCGGACATCCGGGAGAAACAACCATGGATCTTTTATCCGTCGCCATTCCTCTTCTGGAGGAAGGGTTTTATATCAACCTCAACTGGCTCGGCCAGCTCGTGAGGCTCATCATCGAGGGCGTGGGAAGCGTCGGCCTCGGTGTCGTCGTCTTTACGCTCATCTTAAAGCTCATCACGACGCCCTTCGATATCTATCAGCGCGTCAAGATGCGCAAACAGGCGCTCATCATGCGCAACATGAAGGACGATCTCGATAAGCTCCAGAAGCAGTACGCCAACGACAAGCAGACGTACAGCATGAAGATGATGGAGCTGCAGAAAAAGAACGGCTACAGTATGTTCGGGGCGTGCCTGCCCATGATCATCTCCTTCGTCATCCTCATCGTGGCGATCTCAGCCTTCCAGTCCTTCTCGCAGTACGCCAACCTCAATATGTACGAGCAGATGGCAGGCGTCTACAACGAAGCCGTGCTCGAATACGCGCCCGACGGCGTCGATTACCGCCTCTCCTCGGAGGACGAGAACGTTCCCGTCATCACCTGGGAGTGGGAGTACAACGAGGCGCACGAGGAGGAGGGCGTCCTCTATACGGTCGTGCGCGGGAACGACGGCATCGACCGGATGCGCGTCTCTTCCCCTGCGGCGGACGACTACCTCTTCTATGAATACAATCTCGGCGTCGATACCATCGAGCGGAGTTACTTCATCGATACGGACAAACTCTATACCGATCAGCCCGATGCGGCGATCAGGGCAGAGCTCGACAAGCTCCTTGCGGAGGAGGGCGCCACGCTCGATACGGTCAGCCTTGCCTATGTGCAGGATTTCGGCGCAAAGGCGGCCGCCGCGTGGTTCCGCACGGAGAACGATCCCTCCTTCCTTTGGATCAAAAACGTGTGGTATCCCGACGTCTCCTACGCCCACCCCATCCAGGCCTACAGCGAGTTCAGTAAATCTTTCACGCAGGGCATCGTGCGGGCGAACGGCGAGGAAGTGGGCATCGGCGATATCTTCAGCGAGGGCGATTACAACGCCATGACGCTGCACCTTGGCGAGGAAAAGGAACAGGCCAACGGCTATTTCATCCTCATCGTCCTCACCATCGGCCTCATGGTGCTGCAGCAGTTCATCATGATGAAGAGCCAGAAGGAGGCCAACCAGTACCAGACGGTGGACGGCCAGGGCGCCAGGACGCAGAAGATCATGATGGTCATGCTGCCCCTCATCTATGCGGTCACGGGCCTCATGTGGACGGCGGCATTCTCCATCTACATCGCCGTGAGCAGTATCATCGGTATCCTTGTGACGCTCATCGCCAACTTCTTCATCGACAGCTCCTTCCGCAAGAAGGAAGAGAAGGAACTCATCGCCAAGTATCAGCGCAAGATCCCTGCGCGCACTGATGAGAAAACAGAAAAGAAAAAGAACAAAAAATAATCTCTTAAGAGAGGAACGATATGGATAAGGAAGAGAAGATCTTTGAGGGGAAAACGGCGGAGGAAGCCGTAGAGGCAGGCCTTGCGGCAATGGGCCTTGCGAGAGAGGACGTGGAAGTAGAGGTCCTCAATCCCGGAAAGAAGAAGCTGTTCGGCTTTGTTCCGGCACAGGTGAAGCTGACGCCCGTCAGGAAGCTGACGGACGGCGAACGCGCCGTGGAGTTTCTGGACGGCCTCTTTGAGCATCTGGAGGCGGATATCACCGTCACCCTTGCCGAAGAGAGCGAAAAGATCGTCATCAATTTGGACGGGGCGACCAAGGGCATCATCGGGAGACGCGGCGAAGTCATCGATGCCGTGCAGGTACTTGCAGGCGCCGTTGCCAACACCGGCCGCAAGAACTATATGCGCGTCGTCGTGGACTGCGGCAACTATCGCGAGGAGCGCGAGGAGACACTGAAGCGCCTTGCCGAAAAGCTCGCCGCCAAGGCCGTCCGTCTCGGCAAGCGCGTGCGCCTCGAACCCATGAACCCTTACGAACGCCGGATCATCCACGCGGCGCTTGTCGATTCGACGGAAGTGACGACCAAGAGCGAGGGCAAGGAGCCGGTGCGCTATGTCGTCATCATTCCCAACAACTTAAAGATGTTCGACCGCAAGCCCCGCAATGACCGCAGCGGCCGCGGCGGCAGGGGCGGTTACAAGAACGACCGCAGCGATCGTGGCGGCAGAGGCGGCAAGGGCGGCTACAAGAACGACCGCAGGGGTTACGGCGAGAAGCGCGAGTATCCCAAGCGCGAGCTCCCCGAAGAGGGAACGCCCGAATCCTCCGGCACCAGCTTCAAGCGTGAGGGGAGCAGCATCCCCGGCTACCGCAAGGGCGGCTTCAACGGCTTCTTCGGCACTTATTTAGGCAACGTCCGTGACGAGGACACCGCCGCACCTTCTGCACCCGAAACGCCCGATGCAAGCGGCACCGCTCCCGCCACCCCCGACGAGGAGTGAAAAGAGAAAACCCTCTTTTTAGGGAGAAGGTTTTGAAAATGTAAAGCAAACAAAAAGGAGCTTTGAGGTCTTTCTCAAAGTTCCTTCTTTTCTATCGCGATCCAAGAAAAAACCTGGAACGAGAGGAGGACAAGCATGGAATTTTACGAGGTCATAAACAAGAGAAGGACGACGAGGCAGTTCCTGCAGAGGGAAGTCAGCTTTGAAGCCGTGAAAAGGATCCTGGAAGCGGGCAACAGAGCGCCCACCTGGGATCACAACCGGAATTGGCAGTACATCGTTCTTCGGACGGAGGAAGAAAAAGAATGCGCCTTTGCCGAAGCAAAACAGATCGCAGAAAAATTTGACGCAGAAAAATATCTCAATATACCGAGACCTTATCCCATCACGCTCGGGCAGAAGATGTACGGCTATGCCATGCCCAGACAGTTCCATATGCTCCAAGAAGCGCCGTACGTGATCATTCCTCTGTTCAAAGCCAAGAAGTTAGAAGGCGAAAGCATTTCCGCGCTCAACCCCTTTGCCACCATCTGGTGCGTGATCGAGAATGTCTTTTTGGCGGCAGCAGCCGAGGGACTTTCCTGTTCCATGAGGATCCCGCTCGACAAGGAACACGATGCAGTCAAAGCAAGATTAAAGGTGCCGCCCACCTATCGGATCCCCGTATTCATCGGCATCGGCTATGCCGATCCGGACGAGCCGCAGTTCGAACAAACTCGACCCGATCTCGACAAACAGATCCGTTTCGGAAGATGGAAGTGACCGTCAGAAAGTCGGGAGCCTGCGTCATCCCGATAAAGCCGGGCCCGACTGTATGCGGCCGTCTGCTTGCTTCGTCGCCTGCATCCAAACATCTTGACGGCTGTTTTCCGGAAACAAAAAAGAGCGGAACGCATCCGCTCTTTTTCCATGGTGTTTGTCAGTTGTTCTCGATCCAGGTAAGGGCCTTGGACTTGCAGTAAGACGTGATGGACTCCGTCTTGTAGGGGGATTCCTCGCCGCCGCTGGTGTAGAGGAAGTAGTCTCCCTCGGGAGTCTGATACATCGTCGTCTCATAGCCGGCGGGATCGCCGAATTCCCCGAAGCATACCTTCTTTACAACAGTCGCGGTGTCCGTATCGAACGTCTTGGTTTTCGTCTTCTTGATCATGACACTTGCTCCTTCTTTTTTTATTTTTGTTGATCTTATTTTACACGAATCCTCCACATTCGTCAACAAAATGATCGTTTGTTTTGTGTGAAAAGTCAAAATGAACGTTCCGCAAAGACTTTTGAACGTTTTTTACACGATCGAAGGCTCAAACAGAGAGTTTGGATCGCCGATGCGAGTGCGTCCGAGATGACCTCCGCCATCGCATAGACGTTCCCGAGGCGGACGAGCTCGAGCGCACGGAAGCCCCTCTCCCGCTCCGCGACGATGCCGAGGACGGACAGATCGCCGATGCTGCCGAGCTGCTTTTGTGCGCCCGAACCCGGATACAGGGGAGATGCGTTCAGCTTGATGAGCCCGACTTCCTCACTTTTGCCGACTGCGGCATCCACGGCGATCACGGGCGCCCCGGGATGCGTCCGCTCAAGAAACCGCTGCAGGGGTGCGATCTCTCTGGCGGTCATGGGCGAGCGCAGCGTCCCGTACAGATAGGCAGGCGTCCGCTTCTCTTCGAGCATGGTCCCGACGACGGGCCCGAGCGAATCGCCCGGCACGCGGTCGCTCCCGATGCAGACGATGACGGGACAAACATTTGTTTTTGATAGGTGAGAGGCGATTCTCTTTGCAAGGGCAAGGCAGGCAAGTGCATTTGATCGATGAAAACTAAGTTCGTTGGAAAGTTCCATACACCAATGTTTGACGCAAAGAATGCAATTCATTCCTTTTTTGCCGAGAAATCATCGACAAGGGTATGATTTCGTGGTATAATAGCAATACCAATCTTCGGGAGGTGTGCAATGACCTTTGACTTACTCGCGTCCTGGACCTGGACGATCGACGTCGTCTTTTTGCTCCTGCTCGTGGCGGGAACGGCGTTCGGTGCGTTCCGCGGCTTTATCTCCGGGATCTGCAAGATGGCGGGGACGCTGTTTGCCATCGTCTTTGCCGTCATATTCTGCGTCTCGTTCTCCAATTTCCTGGAAAACGTCTTTCACCTGACGACAGCACTTGCTAATTCCTTAACAAATAGTTTTCATAAGGAGGCGCTTCTCACTCCCCTGCCCGTCGATATAGCGGGCGCAGACGTGAAGGCGGCTTTGGAGGAGCTCGGCGTCGGTTGGCTGCCGCGCAGTCTCATCTCGGCGTCCTTCTCCTCGGTCGAGACCATCCCCGCGGGTACCACGGCGGCGATGCTCCTCGGCAGCACGCTCGCCAAGTGGATCTCCATCGTCATCTCCTTTGTGCTGCTCATCGTGCTCGTCAAGCTCGCGGCAGTCATCCTGGATAAGAGCCTGAGCGGGCTCGTCGATAAGGTCGCCCCCTTCCGTGTCATCAATCAGCTCTTGGGAGCTCTCCTCGGTCTTTTAAAGGCAGGCATCCTCGCCTTTGTCCTGCTCGCGATCTGCAGTTGGATCCCCGTCGAGGGACTGCACAACTTCCTCTCGTCCACGGCGATCGTCGGCCCGATCTTCCGCTCCGATTGGTTCGCCGCGGCAACAAGCTATGCGATCTCCGGTCAGTGGTTCGACGACTACATCGCACAATTTCTCTTCTGATCCCTCTTCGCTCTATAATATGGCATCTTCCTTGTGAAGATGCCATATTTTTTTGCTGCCTTATCCTTCGTCCGTGGCATTTCGCTCTGTCTTTCTGCGTTTCGTCCTAAATTTAGCACCCGATGTTTCACGTGAAACTATCATTTTTCCATGAAATTCTTCGCCTCGTTTCACATGAAACATAAACAACTCGATTTTGACGATACGCAGTCGTGAAAACGAGAGGAATAACCTCGTATGTTTCACATGAAACATCGGAATATGGGTACTGTAAGGAAGAAAGATGATATTTTTGTAAAATTGAAAAATGTTTCCATGATTTGGTTGCAAAGAAGCCCCGACTATGGTACAATATTCCCATCAACATCGCTCATGCTATGGGCGAGAACGATAAGGAGAATAACTTGAGTAAGACAGTCAAAGTGATCATCGCGATCCTTCTCGTCGCTGTGCTCGGTGTGGGTCTGTATTTCCTCATCACTGCCCGCATGAATGCAACGATGGAAGTCAGTGCGAGTGAATTTACCCAGCTTGTCGAAGATCCCCGTGCATCCGCTAACGGAGATGCGGGTAAGATCCCGGACAACGAACAGATCGTCAAGGTCCATGTCAACGGCTATGTGATCTACGGCTATACAAACGTGGATGACCGCAACTACACCTATTGGACGGTGTTCAGTAGCCTCTATACGGCAGACGGACAGTCCATTCTCGACGATTGGGTGGAAAACTACGGTTTGCAGGAATACAGCTATTCCAACCCAAACGCGGGTTCTAATTGGACGACCATCATCTACCTTGCCGTGCTCGTCATCGGCGTCGTCGCCATCTTCTTCGTGATGCGTGCGACGATGGGTGGCGGCTCCAAGGCAATGAGTTTTGGAAAAACCAAGGCGAAGGTCTCCACCAACATCAAGGTCCGCTTCTCCGACGTCGCAGGTGCGGAGGAAGAGAAGGAAGAACTTGCCGAAGTCGTCGAATTTTTGAAGAGCCCCAAGAAGTTTTCCGATCTCGGGGCAAAGATCCCCAAGGGCGTGCTGCTCGTCGGCCCTCCCGGAACGGGCAAGACGTTGTTTGCCAAGGCCGTTGCCGGCGAAGCGGGCGTTCCCTTCTTCTCCGTGAGCGGTTCAGACTTTGTCGAGATGTACGTCGGTGTCGGTGCCTCGCGTGTGCGTGATCTCTTTGATCTTGCAAAACGCAACCAGCCGTGCATCATCTTCATCGATGAGATCGATGCCGTGGGCCGCCAGCGTGGAGCGGGCCTCGGTGGCGGACACGACGAGCGGGAACAGACCCTCAACCAGATCCTCGTCCAGATGGACGGCTTCGATTCCAACGAAGGGGTCATCGTCATGGCGGCGACCAACCGTGCCGACATTCTCGACAACGCCCTTCTTCGTCCCGGCCGCTTCGATCGTCAGATCTATGTCAACCTGCCCGATGTCAAGGGCCGCGAGCAGATCCTCAAGGTCCATGCGAGGAACAAGCCTCTCGCTCCCGACGTCAACTTCCGTACCATCGCCCGTATGACGAGCGGCTTCTCGGGAGCCGATCTTGCCAACCTTCTCAACGAGGCAGCCATCCTCGCCGCCCGTGCCGGGAAGAAGCTCATCGGCAATCTTGAACTTTATGAAGGCATTAACAAAGTCATCATGGGGCCCCAGAAGAAGAGCCGCGTGGTGACGGAGGCCGACAAGAAGGCAACGGCTTATCATGAATCCGGCCATGCCATTCTGTCTAAACTGTGTGAACAGAACGACAACGTGCAGGAAGTTTCCATCATCCCGCGCGGCATGGCGGCCGGCTATACCCTCACCCGTCCCGAAACGGACGACAACAGCTACACCGTCAAGAAGCTCAACGACTTCATCTGCATGGCGCTCGGCGGCCGCGTTGCCGAGGAGATCGTCATTCAGGACGTCTCGGCGGGCGCCTCCAACGACATCCAGAAGGTCACGCAGATGGCGCGCAAGATGGTCACGGAGTGGGGCATGAGCGACAAGCTCGGGCCCATCGCCTATTCGAGCGACAACCCCGTGTTCCTCGGCCGCGACTTCGAGCAGCACAACGTCTACTCGGAGGAGACGGCGAACATCATCGACGAGGAAGTCAAGCGCATCGTGACGACCGCCTACGATCGGGCGAAGGATCTTCTCCTCAAGCACCGCACTGTGCTCGACAACATGGCGCGCGTCCTCGTCGAGCGCGAGACCATCTATACGCCCGAAGTGGATATGCTCATGAAGGGCGCCTCGTGGCAGGAAGTGCTCGATTATATGGAGCGGCACGACAAGGGGATGCCCGACGATCCCTTCGGCATGACGGCAAAGTCCGACGCATCGTCCTCCGCGCCCGCTGCTCCCCCGGCACCCGATGCCCCCGCTTCTCCCGCCGAGTAAGCCTGTAAGGTGAGAGATATGGGCAAGATCATTTCGTTTTCCAATCAGAAGGGCGGCGTCGGCAAGACGACGACCTGCGTCAACATGGCGGCCTATCTTGCGACGATGAAGCGCCGCGTCCTGCTCGTGGACATCGACCCGCAGGGCAACGCGACGACGGGGCTGGGCTTTTCCAAGAGCTCGCTCAAAAAGTCCGTCTATCAGGTGCTCATCGAGGGGGAGGACTGCAAGAACAACCTCCTGCCCACCTGCCTCGAGACGCTCACCATCCTGCCCGCCAACATCGATCTGGCGGGTGCGGAGATCGAGCTCGTCGGCAAGAAGAGCCGGGAGAAGATCTTAAAGAACGCGCTCGACAAGGTGCGGGGAGACTTCGACTATATCCTCATCGACTGCCCGCCGTCTTTGGGCCTTCTCACGATCAACGCGCTCACGGCGGCAGACAGCGTCATCATCCCCATCCAGAGCGAATACTACGCGCTGGAGGGGCTGAGCCAGCTCATGAACACCATCTCGCTCGTGCGGCAGCATCTCAACCGCTCGTTGCAGGTGGAGGGCGTGGCGCTCACGATGTACGACAGCCGTTCCCTCATCAGCCGTCAGATCGCCGATGAGATCAAGAAGTACTTTACCAAGAAGCTCTATGAGATCGTCATCCCGCGCAACGTGCGCCTTGCCGAAGCTCCCAGCCACGGCAAGCCCATCGTGCTGCACGATCCCAAGTGCGCGGGTGCGCGGGCGTATGCGGCGCTCACCGAAGAATTTATCTTAAAGACAGAGGACAAGGGGGAATAAGCAAATGGCGACGAAAGGCTTAGGAAGAGGGCTCTCCGCCCTGTTCAGCGATACGGAAGAAGCATACGAGAACGCACAGACCGAGAACACCTCGGGCGTGCGCGAGCTGCCCCTTTCCGACATCTACCCCAATCCCGATCAGCCCCGCAAGATCTTCGATGAGGGCTCCCTCAACGACCTCGCAAGCTCCATCCGCGAGCACGGCGTCATCAGTCCCATCGTGGTCAACGCGGCGCCCGACGGCCGCTACATGATCATCGCGGGCGAACGTCGCTACCGTGCGGCAGGCATGGCAGGGCTCACCGCCATCCCCGCCGTCGTCAAGGAGTATTCCGAGCGCGAGATCCGCGAGATCAGCCTCATCGAGAACCTGCAGCGCGAGGACCTCAATCCCATCGAAGCGGCGGACGCGATGAAGCAGCTCATGGACGAGTACCACCTCACGCAGGAGGAGCTCGCGAACCGCCTCGGCAAATCCCGCCCCGCGATCGCCAACACGCTGCGCCTTCTGACGCTCGCCCCCGAAGTCGTCTCCCTCGTGCGGGACGGCAAGCTCTCCTCGGGCCACGCGCGCACGCTCGTGCCCGTCCCCAAGGAGGACCAGGGCAAGCTCGCCGAAGAGTGCGTCAAAAACGGCTGGTCGGTGCGCGAGATGGAGCGCGCCGTCAAGCAGTTCCTCAACCCGCCCGAGGTGCTCGCCCGCGAGAAGGAGAAGAAGAACACCCTCGCGAATGCCGAGCTCACCCACCTCGTCGAGCGCCTGCGCACCTCCTTCCGCACCAAGGTCTCCCTCATCGGCACGGACAAGAAGGGCCGCATCTATATCGATTACTACTCCCGCGACGACCTCGACCGCATCTCCGAGATCCTCGACATCATCGACCGGCAGGAGTGATCCTCCCCGGCCTTCGGGCGTTCCGCCCGTTCGCCCGGATCCTTGCTTCTCCTGCGGAACGGAGCTCTTCTCCCTCCATAGCCTCCCCGGTGCAGGGGGAGGCGGCAGGCGGGGAACGAGCCCGACGGAGGGGTCGTCATCCCTGCTCATCGCCGACCTTACAACTCTCTTGCCCTCGCCCCGGCGGTCAAACGCCGAAGACAGGGCCCAAGATTGTAAAAATAAATATCCACGTGCAAAGCACGTGGTATTTCATTTTCGGGCATAGCCCTAAACGATACTGGCTGCGCACAAGTGCGCCGGAGAATTGGCCTGCCAGCCATGCATTGTTTACTTGCCACCCTTAAAAGGGTCGTCCGGGTCAAACATGCTCAATTGATCGCTTTCCTTGTCTTTCTTTAACTGGTTGGCTATGTATTCTTTTATCGCTTTTGTGTTTTTCCCGACCGTGTCCACATAGTATCCCTTACACCAAAATTCGCGGTTGCGGTAGGCAAATTTCATGTTTCCCCATTTTTGAAATATCATCAGGCTGCTCTTCCCCTTCAGATATCCCATAAACCCCGCAACGCTCATTTTGGGCGGGATACTTACCAGCATATGGATATGATCCG